>PMCK01000527.1:10471-11033 GCA_003154095.1 Myxococcales bacterium
GTGTCGCCCGGTTCGATCGAAAGCTCGTGTTTTCTTGTAGTTCGTACCGGCATTTCTTGGCCTGCCGCAGTTGCAAAGGGATGGCCTCGAGATCCGTCGAATCTGTCAGGAGCAAATGTTTCCATCTCGGCCGCTTCGGCGCCACCGAACTGGTCGATGCCGTCGAGCATGGCTCGTAGACTGGCCGGGGTCGGCTCGAGTCGGCGGCACCGCGATCCCTTTTTCGCGCCGAGACTGCATCAATTGCACCTCCGCTGCTGTTGGCGGTAATGCCGCAGGCGGAACGACGAGTACTAGCCCGGTTTGCACTGGTAATTCTGCGGCAGTCGAGGGCACCGATTGCGCCACGGGTACTTACTGCACCACGCCGGGCGGCAGTAGCCTTTGCTCGTGCGGTGTCGACAACAAGTATGCCTGCCGTACGATCGGCGCGGGAGGGTCCACGTCAACGGGCGGCACTGCTGCTGGCGGCACCCGTGCAGCCGGTGGTGCCGCTGCCGGCGGTAGGTCTAGCACTAGCACAGGTCCGGTTTGCTCCGGCAATTCCACGGCAATGCAGGGC
>PMCK01000636.1 GCA_003154095.1 Myxococcales bacterium
TGCGCTCGTACCGCCTGACGTTGCGCCTGCTCCGCCAGATGGCTCCCCTGCGGTACCAGTGTTGACTCCTCCGCTCGAAAAGGTGCCGCCGGTCGTGGCTGCGCCGGCCTGTGAGCTCCCTCCAGTTTCGCACGGATCGTTACCCGCACCGCTCGCGTTGTTTGAAACACACGTCGTCGACGGATTCCCGCTACAAGCGCCGAGAAGCACCAACAAGACGCCAAGACTCACCGCACAAACGCGACTGCGCACGAGCATAAGTGTTGTCCCTTCGGAAGTTGAAACTAATGGAATCTACCAAACACAGTCAACGCGAGGCAACGCGTTTTCTTTCGCCGCTATCGCTCCAACTGGATTGACAGCAAAAGCCACGCCCAGCGCGCCGGAACTACAAAACAAAACTTTGAGCCTAGACGTCCGTGCCACGGGCATTTGCTTGTGTGTGCGACGAGTGAGACCCAACGGGAGCTCGGCGAACTGGCCGGTGTTCGGGTGTTCGGGCACAACCCAGCCGCACGTTACAGGTTGCAGGCGGCCGCCAAACCCTGGCTGTCAGGCGGGACGCACGTCGGTCGATGGACACGGACCGCCGGCGGGGCCGCAGATCCCGCATGCGGCATTGCAACAGAACTGACCCAGAGCGCAGTAGTTCGGGCCGCACGGAATGGCTCCCGTCGTGCCGCCTGTTCCCGATGCGAGCCAACGAAAACAATGGGGGTACTATGCCACTTCCACTACATTTTGCGGTATTGGCACACCTATTTGGCACAATCCGGGGGTTGTGCACGTTGGCGACGCGTCGTCGGCAAGCCGGAAAGCTTTCGTCCAGGCAGTGGCACGGCGGGTGCAGTGCCGAATCCCTTCATGAATGCAGCTTCAAGAGGGTCGTGGGTGACGGGGCTGCTTTGCGCGCTCGCCATGCTTGCGGCATGCAGTGGTGAGCCACCGTCAGGCTCGCAAGGCACCGGCGGAGGTGGAAACGGTGGAGCGGGCTCCCTTGGGGGCTCCAGTGGGTCGGGCGGCAGCGGCGGCTTTCCGGCATGCGGCACTCAAGTTTGCTCAACGAATCAGATCTGTGTGCATCCCACATGCGCAGGCGGCGTGCCGCTACAATGCGCGGCGCTCAACGACGCTGGCGCGTGTCCCAGTGGCTGGACGTACGATGCGCAATGCGCCAGCATGCCTTCTCCGAAGCCGGGATGTAGACCCCCGCCATGCGTTGATCCGCCCGCGTTTTGCACGAACATTCCCAGTTCGTGCGGGAGCAATCTAACATGCTCCTGTCTGCCAACGACGATCTGCAACAATTCCGGTAGCTGCGGCCTGATTCAGAACGGCAATAGTGTAATCTGCATGTCCGCTTGACAGAAGGTGAGTTCGCTATGTGTATCGTACCCAAGTATGCCTTCGTTTCGTTGTGCGTGTTTGTCGCGCTGGGAGCTTGCAGTGGGGAACCGACAGGCGGCGGCAGTTCCGACGTTGGGGGCAATACCAATGCCGGTTCTACGTCCGTCGGGGGTATCTTCGGCACTGGCGGTAAGAGTTCGACGAGCGGCGGGGCCATTGCGACGGGTGGATCCAAGGCGGGCGGCACGATTGCTACCGGGGGCATGCTCGGGACCGGCGGCTCATCGGCGGCGTGTCCCCAATCGTCGCCAACCAATGCCACGTCGTGCGGCAGCACGTCGCTGACGTGCTTGTACGAAGATTGCCCGAACACCGGTCGCACGCTTGCTACATGTGCCAATGGTAATTGGAGCGTCCAAACTGGCACGTCCTGCGCCGTCATGTGCAGCAGCAGCTTTACGTCCCTGACGTGCTCAAGCGGCCAAGCTTGTGTCATTCGAAGTGGCGGCGCGATCTTGCCCAGTTGCGTGAACAACACTTGCGGTGCGGGATTGGTAAAGCCCGAGTGCGTGGGAGCCGACGGATGTTACCTGTCGGCTTCGCTCAACGCCGGCGCTACATTTACATGCCCCGTGTCCTGTCCGCCCGGGTCGGGAGGGTGTGCTTAACTCAATCAGGGGCCTTCATAGAACCTCAGATTACACGGGCAAGGGACGCCACCGGCGTAGACACAAGGCACAGCATGAACTTCGATGGAATCATGACTGGCGTGAAGAACGGGCTCGCCTCGCCCAATAACTGGGCAACCGTCGCCAACCCGTAGTCTCGCTAAGCGCGATCTTGTATTTGGAACCCGAGGTAAACGATACTCAGTGGCATACCGTCCCGAAAAATGGTTCCTGTCAGTGCACGCGCTTGGCGGTGTGCTAGGGTTCAGTGGTAGCGTGATCACGACTAACGGCTTAAGAAGTATTGGTGTGGCCCTGTGGGCGCTCGCGGGGCTTGCGTTGGCGCTTTCGTGCAGCGCCTCCAGCAGCAGCTCCGGGACACATAGTGCGGCTCAAAACAATTCAGCCAGTGGCGGAGTTGCATCGACCGGCAGCAGCACGGGCTCCCAACCCGGCTTCGTCGTTTCGGATGCATCCAGAAATGCGGGTGGCTCCACCGGCATCGTCGATGGTGAAGCCGTGCCGTGCACTAACGGCGATGACTGCATCTGTCCGACGCTCTCGGTAGCCGTGATTGGAACCCGGGGGCAATGGGGTGCCCAGGGCAACTCGAGCGGTTTGGATTCGGACACCGCACTCCAAGACTGGTTGAACTCCAGCAGCGCGGGAACTGCAAGGGTCGACAACTACGCGACCAAGCCCACGCTGACCCCTGACTTCCTTGCCGGCTACAACGTCATAATTCTGGCGGGCTTGGGCGACAACTCCGACACGGGCCCGTGGTGGACCTTCGATGCGACGACCGAGATCCCCGCGCTCGCTGATTGGGTGAAGAAAGGCGGAGGACTCATATCGCTGAGTGGCTACTCCGGTGATCCCGGTGAGAATACCGCCAAAAACGCTTTGCTCGCGTTTTCCGGTCTTTCTTACAATGCCGATCGCGTCGGCCCGCCGTGCCCGACTGATTATCGGATCTGCGGGTGTAGCGCCGGGGCAGCACCGATTACGGATTGGAACCAAACGGATCCTGTCATCGCGAAATTGAGCTTGGGCGTTTCGATGATTGGTGAAGTCGGTGGCCACAGCATCAGCGCGCCAGCAAACGCGCACGTTGCCGCCACCACGACGAGTGGAACATCCGTATACGATCTCTTGGTCGGGGAAGTCGTGGAACAAGGGCGGGTACTAGCCTATTCGGACGAATGGATCACGTATACGAGTCAATGGACCGGTGCAGGCAACCCCAGCACCAGTGACCCGAACTGCCAGGGCTACTTGCCTCAAGACCGGTTCCAAACCGCACAATTTTGGTACAATATGATTCGCTGGTCGCAGCCGAACGCCAACTGCTTCAAGATCGTGGACAAACAGCAGCCGGTCACCATTTGGTAACGGACCCTCTGGCAAGCCGTACTGGCTCAGGGCGCTTCCGGATCCGGTCAAAATCACCTTGGACGCACCGAAGCAGCAAAAGCGGGTGCGGTCATGAGCCCGACGGGCTGAGCAACGGAAGGAGTGATGGACAGCCGAGGCTCGCGTTTCCGTGCCGCAGTGACATCAAAATGCCCAATCGGGTGCGAAGCGAGAGAGCGGGCTGTATGCAGCGCGATGTCCGTCATTGATTCGTGCACGGCATGACACGCGCAATTTGGATTGTCGACGACGCTGCCGATACTGACGCCCAGGCGACACTACTCGACGATGAGGGCTGAGTCTGCTCCAAGGATGGTCTAGCTGCCGACTCTCAATAGCGCAGTGGACTCGCCGAGCTTCTTGCCCTGAGAGTCGACGACGAAGAGCTTGTAGGTTCCCGCCGTCGTGGGAACCGCAATCGAGGTTGCCGTTCCAGCGGCCTTGGTCATGGTGGCTCCCTCAGTAAAGGTCGTCGTACCAGACGGGGCGAACCACACCGTGTTTCCGGCGTCACCGCTGCTCCTTATCGTGAGCGTTGCCGTCCCCCTTGGCGCAGCACAGCTTGCCGGGAACACATAGTCCTGAATGGGCAGGACACTGCCCGGTATCAGGCTTCGGTATTGATCCTCGAGCCCCGATTTCACGGCGAATCCGTACTGAGTCACAGGCCAAACGGCATCGGCCACGACAACGGGAGCGTCGATGGTGCTTGCTGGTGGGTTCGCCCCCATCTTGTTGACCGTCGCGTAGGTTCTAAGGATCGTGAGATCGGCGACTCCGGTGAGATCCTCTACCAGGTGCGCTTCAGGCATCCCGTAAGTCTCGAACTCCTCCTGGGGGATCACATAGAACCTGCCGTCGCGTGTCACGAGCGTGACAAACAACCCGGCGTGAGCCATGGCACGAACTGGCAGCAGTGTGAGCGGCGGCGGTGGTTTCTCGAGAAAACGATCGTTCGCGAAGTAGGCACCGACGCAGCGCAAGGCACCTAGCTTGTCCAAAGCACAGACCCCGCCAAGCGCTGGTTGCGCTGCAACGAGGTAAGGCCACTGGAGCGATAGATAAGCTTCGCCCTTGTCTTCAGAGGTCAGGTGCACGGTATGGCCAAAGCCTGACTCGAGATAGGGATATTGCTCGAGGCGGTCGGGATTGCCCGAATTCCAAAGCAGGACCGCATAGTCGTTCAGCAGGGCCACTGTGCCGTTCGACGACACGGCAAACTCGCGCCGAATGATATCCCGTGTGCATCGCGCCGGCTGCGGATCAGAACTCAGCGGCGCGAAGGGCGTGCAATCCTTCTTCTCTCCCTCAGGCGTAAACGTACAGAACTCGACCCCTTCGATCGAGGGTCGGTTAGGATCCTTGGGCGGGTTTACGAACAAGGGCGGCCGCGCCAAAGCCGACGTCAGGTCGACCTGACGCGTGAGCTTGGGTGGATTGCCCTCGAACATTCGGAGCTGGCAGGCATCAT
>PMCK01000125.1 GCA_003154095.1 Myxococcales bacterium
CTCGCGGCGGCTCCGAGATGTACCCGCCGATGTCACTTCGGAGGAACCTTGCAGCGAGTTACCCCCGCCCGACTCGTCCATTCATCGTTCGCAGCTGCTTTTGGCATTGAGCAGACTCACTTCGATTCGCCGGGAAGTCGTTTTGCTGCACGACCTGGAAGGTTGGACTCACGCGGAGATTGCCGGCGCCCTTCGAATATCGGAGCTGACGTCCCGTCAACACCTGTTTTTGGCGCGCCGCGAATTGCGAAAGCAACTCGACGGCAAAATCTTGGAGGTGGAACATGCATGACTCAAAACTGGATTTGTCGAGTCTCGACCCTTCCCGAAACACCGAACGCTGGGACCATCTTGTTGAATCGATTGCGGCTCGAGCGGTCGCCCGCTACGAGCAGAGGCTTACCATTGGCTATCAGCTGTGGGCTTGGTCTCGACCGGTGTTGGCCGCCGCAGCAATCGTTACTCTGATTGTCGGGGCCAAGGCACTTCTGACCCATGACGGGAGTTCCAGAACGGTGCTGAGCGAATTCCGGAAGGTTTACGTTCTTGCCGAATGGTCGGGCAATGAAGAGCACCCCGAACCTTCCAATGTCTTGCAAGTCCTTGGAGAGCCCAATGTCAACGAGTGAACCATCGCCCAGGACAATCCGCCTCGTAACGGCGCTACTTCTTCTTGCCACGTTCGCCGCGGGTACGATCACGGGCGGCGCCTTGGTGCACGCCTTCGTCAAGCCGGGTCCGCCCGGGTTGGCGGTGCATCCGATGGGCCCCATGCCTTGGGAAGGCCTCGATTTGACCGAGGCGCAAAGAGACAAAGCCCACGCCATTCTCGAGCGGTACCGGCCAAAGATAGACGAGCTTCTTGGCGAGACCTTCCCAAAGGTGAGGGCGATTACCGATCAAGTCGATCAAGAAATTCGTGAGATACTGACACCTGAACAGCGCGTTCGATTCGATCGCATCCTCGCAGAACGCAGCAATGGGCCGCCGCCACTGCCACCCGGTATGCGCCCACCCCCTCCTGGTGAAGGACGGCGAGGGCCGTTCGATGGCCCCCCGGCGGGACCAGGACCGGGACACAGGCCTGAAAAGTAACACGGCAAGCATGCTCCTCGACTGCGAATTCATCCGCGCGCTCGTCGTTGCAAACGAACTGTCGCCCACCCGGAGCGCAATGCGCGCACTCGAGCCTTGCTGCATCTACGTAACAACCCATGCAGACCCGCATGCTGCACTTGAAACGGCACGCTCTAAGACATTCGATGTCGCCGTGCTCGACGTAGAACTGCTGGGGCGTGAGGTTGGCCCACGGTTCGCGTCATTTCGCGTAATCCCGAACCTGTGCATGGTTGCGTTGACGGCCAGTGACGACGCCTCGGAGCGTGTCCGTTGGTTGGAAGCCGGCGCTGACGAATGCATTACGCTTCCTTGTGAATCGCAGGAGCTTATGGCGAGGTTGCGAGCAACCGTACGCTGTGCGCACCGGGACCATTTTCACAGGCACCGTACCCTGCAGGTTGGAAGGCTAAGCCTCTCACTCGAGAGCATGTGCGCGGAAATTAATGGTTCGAGGCTCGAGTTGACCACCTACGAGTTCGCGTTGCTTTGGGCGCTCGCGCTCAATAGTGGGAAGGTCCTGACGCGCGAGCAATTGCTCGATCTCGCCAAAGGGTCTGCGGAAGATGCCTTCGATCGCTCGATCGACGTGCAGGTATCCCGGCTTCGAAGCAAACTGGGAGACGATCCGCGTCACCCTCGCCTGCTCAAAACCGTACGAGGCGTAGGGTACTTACTGGTTCCCGATAGCTGGAGTGGGTAATTGCAGGCGCGATGGCACTCGCGTTGCACATGCAGTGGGTAGGCTACCAATTCGGCGCACTCATGAACGCGCAGGGGCCAATGGGTCCGCCGCCCAGGTCGATACGAACGGCGACGGTTCCCTGAGTATGAACGAGCTGACCGCGCTGCTCGACGATCTCCAGTCGAAATTCCCGTCCGGGGGAACATGAGCGCCATCCTTGCCACCAATCGGCCGTTGCATGTCACCGGACCTCTTCTTCTTCGGCGATTTACTGATAATCGAAGCTAGCCCGCTAACGCTCCATGCCGCTCAAGTGTCTATAGTGCGTGGTCCCTCCCGGTTTCCCCAGATGCCAACGCACTGTACTCGGGGGGACCAACCAACCTAGCCTCGAGAACGTCCAACTCCGGCAATGCACGTGTCCGAGTCACCGTCGCGTTTGCTATGAGTCCCTTGGGTTCGGCGCGCCCCCAACCCGAACCCGAGGGGCTCAACTATCCGATAGAGAGTGATGCCAATGACAACTGTAGTGAGTTCATTCTTATGTTCTTGCGTTTTGTTGCTCGCCACGGCGTGCGCCAGCAATCCTCCCCCCTGCGCGTTCGCGCCGCAGCAGTATCCGCCGCCGCCGCCGCCCCCGTGTTACCACTGCAACTGTCACGATGGGATTCCGGGTCCGAGTGGCCCGCAAGGTTTCCCAATGGCACATCCTGAACAAGGTCAGCCGGGAATGGGCCCCGGCGGTCCTGGTGGCGCTGGTGATCTTGGTGGTCCAAGTGGACCCGGAGGTCCCGGTGGTCCTGCGTGGGGCGGCCCTGGAGTGCAGCCAATGCGCGGGCCCGGTAACGCGCCTGGCGGGCCGCCTCCGGAAACCTCTGAAGCTTGCAATGGCAAAAAAGCCGGTGACGCCTGTGTTGTCAAGAGAGACGTTTGGGAGATGAAAGGCACGTGCACCCAGGGCCCCGCTGGCGCACAAGATTCGCGCCTGGCCTGCGCACCGCAGCATCCCAAAGGTCCTCCATCAAGTGGCGACAACGATAGGTCTGCCGCCCACCCCGCGCCAGTCCAACCGAAGAAGTAAGTTCAAGGGGCTGGGGCGGGCGCTGGGAGGGGAGCGCTAAGTGCAGACGTGGCACTTTGGGGGCCCTGATCGGCGCAGGCCGCGCACATCGAGTCCAATGCGGACTTCGCGGTGCCAATCGCCAAGCCAGTTGTTACCGATTCCGGCAACGCAGCTCGCTAGCCCGGATTTNNATCGAAACCATCGGTTGTCCCGATCAGCGAATCGCAATTGTAACCCGTTGCCTGCGAGTACTTGAACACGATATCCCCCTCGAGCTTGGTCAAATTGCTCGACTTGTCGAGGGTTGCATCGCCCGAGTAGCTGTCATGCCGCCGAACGGTGCAACCGGTGCTGGAGTCGGACCCGGCGGTAACCACGTAGTTATTGGCGGCAGACACGGAGAATTTGCCATCACTGATGGTGCCCTCGGTCGTTGTACCGCTGTCGACGTCAGACCAAGTCAAGGTGCTGCCGTCCTTTTTCAAACGCACCTGGAAAGTCCAATCGTCTTTTGCATTTACGGCCCCGCTACCGCAGGTGGAGTCCGCCAGGGTGGCTGTAACGTCGAACAGCTTGCCCTCATCAGTGCTCCCGCACCCGTATGCCGCGAACGCCAGCGGGACAAAATACTTCCAGGTGAGAGCCCTCTCGCAGTGGTTACAAAATAGTCTCATGCACTTCATGGAGTCAATACACAGCCGAACCGCCACTTTCGTTAGTGCGAGAGCGTCATAAGCAACAATCGTCGTGACTGGAGCAAGGCGCACTGGGGGTAGACACCGGTGAAATTGGTTCACTCGCTGAGCTAACGGTTTTCGGCTTCTCGATGTCTTCTATGCAAACGCCACTTCAAAGAAGGAACGATTGGCAATGCGAGTTTCCCGAGCCCTTGTTTGCGGCATAGGTCTAACTAGTTGGGTCGAGGCCGCCTGTGCGGCAGATGTACCGATTGACTACGCCGCTCGTCCGGCCGCGCTCGAAGCCAGTTTGGCAGATGCGAGCGCCTTGGACGCGAACCGTCCCCCAACTCCTCCTGCGGAAGCCTATAGCGCGTGTGAGGGTCATTCCGAGGGCGACGCCTGCACCGTGAAGTTTAGAGACCAAACAATCGATGGCACTTGCCGCAAGTTTCCTGACAATGCGGCAGCTCTGGTCTGTGTGCCCGCGCACATGCCGCTGCCACCGGGACAATGACCTCCCTGGACAGGCGCAACGAATGTCGGGTGGATTCGTGAACGCGAACCCTGACGCCTCGCCTGCCCTCGGGCACGCCAACCCGGTAGAATTCTTACGCATTGCGACACTAGCAGTTGCCACCGATTGCCCGACCA
>PMCK01000671.1 GCA_003154095.1 Myxococcales bacterium
TTCGTCACCAAGATTCGGCCCCAGACTTATCGACGCTACGAAATGATTCGTAAGCGGCGGGGCTCAGCGGTTGCGCATACGACCGACGGTACGTGCAGCGCCTGTCACATTTCGATTCCGCCGATGCAGTTTCAGCAATTAATGAGGGCTTCCGAGTTCGATATTTGTCCGAATTGCAATCGACTGCTCTACTTTAAGGTTCCCGTAGCCGCGCCGCTCGAGGACTCGACGGGGGTGTCGTGACCCTTTCGGGGGCAGCGTCGAAGTCAGCAACAAGGCAATCGAGGGCAGGGGCGTGAAGGCTTGCCCACGCTGTGGTCGACTCTACCCGTCAGAGGCTGGATTCTGCCCTGAAGACGGTCAACAGCTGACCACATTGAGCATGGCGCCGGTTGAAACTAGTGCGTCGGATCCACGCATGGGCGTCCTGCTTTGCGGTCGATATCAGGTTCGTCGCGTGGTTGCCGATGGCGGAATGGGGCGGGTGTACGAGGCGTTTGACAATAAGACTGATCGAAATGTCGCAGTCAAATTGCTGCACTCCGACGTGGCCAAGGACGCCGTGTCAGTAGAACGATTTAAGCGAGAGTTTGCCGTCAGTCAGCTGCTGCCCCACGAGCACATCGTAGAGGTATTCGATTTTCAACCCACGCCGGACGGTAGCTATGCGCTCGCAATGGAGTTTCTGTATGGTGAGGAACTGCGCAATACGTTGAAACGCGAAAAGGTCTTGGCCCCCGCACGCGTCATCCGTATGCTAAGTCAGTTGGCATTGGGCTTGGATGGCGCCCATGAAAGACATTTAGTTCACCGCGATCTCAAACCCGACAATATATTTCTGTGTCAAACGAGAGACGGCGACAACATCAAGATATTGGATTTTGGATCGGTCAAGGATAAGGCCGAGAACGCGAAGAAACTCACGGTAATGGGAACAACCATTGGGTCACCATATTACATGGCGCCCGAGCAGGCCCAGGGTCTTGATACCCTTGATCACCGCGCCGACGTGTGGGCTCTAGCTGCAATAACCTATGAAAGTCTGACGGGAGAGGTGCCTTTCAAAGGCAACAACGGCCCGGCTATATTGCTCGAAATCCTCACCAAGAATCCACGACCACCCTCCGACCACTCACGAGCAGGACAGTTCCCAATTGCACCTGGACTCGACGCGGTAATGGCCAAAGCATTTCAAAAAAATGCCAATCATAGGACATTTTCAGTTGGAGAGCTGGCCGATCAGGTAGGCAGTGCTTACGGGCTAAAGGAATCGCACAAGCAATGGGCGACTCGAACACAGCAAGACCTTGAATCCGAAATCGTCGCAAATCTACCGCAAATGATGCTCGAGCAGAAAACACGTGATGTTACGGCGGATTCTTTCTTTGGCATGGCGGATGATTTGGGCGACATGCCCGGCGCCGGTACGCGTCCCGTGTTGCAGGAAGTTGGACTTCAGAAGACGTCAAACTCGAGCGTTCCGCCCGTCCTGGCCATGGCGCCTCGGTGGCCAATAGTCGCAGTAATAGTCGCAACCACAATTCTCGCCGTCATGGCCGTTGTATTGTTGTTTGTTCTCTAGCTTCACTCGCTAGTCGGAGTGACCCGAGTTCGCGTAACCGGAGCATGGCCCGCGCATTGGGCTTATGATAACCTTAGCAGCCATCATGCAGAGTGGACGTTTCATTGATAAAATTGCCCTAGGTATCACCGCCTTCAGTGCGATATTGGTTCTGATTGGCAGCACAGCCTGTCGCCGTGAAGTATCGGCTGCGGAAATGGATCACGGTTCAAGCGTCGTCGCGGCTTCTGGGCCCGCGGCCAGTACCCTCGCTTCGGCGCTATTTGATGAGGGGGCATTTCTGCTCAAGTTGGAGCCGCGAGCACCCTATGCTGTAGGGAAGCCTGGTGTTGTCGTCTTGCAGCTCAGGGCCAAGGAACCGCACCACATCAATCAAGAGTACCCGCACAAGCTGAAGCTCAAGGCCACCGAAGGTCTCGCATTTCCTCAATCGGTATTGGGTCGGGATGCCATGAAGATCGAGACGATGTCGGCGGAATTACTTGTACCATTCACCCCGAGCAAGTCGGGAGTGTTTTCCATTGGCGGAGATTTTGCATTCTCATTGTGCACGTCGGATCGGTGTTTGATGGAAAAACGGTCGTTGACCGTTGCAATCAACGTACCCTGACCTTGGTAGCCATTTCCCATTGCTCTTCGACACTCATTGCCACCTTGATGTAAGCCGATTCCCAGAGGGCGCCGATGCTGTTTTGAAGCGGGCTCGTGCGGCTGGGGTACGCGCCGTCGTCGACGTTGGCGTGGGCGGAAATGAACGTTCTCTGGCCGCTGTTGAATTGGCCCGCCAACGCAGTGACGTGCTTGCCTCAGTGGGTATCGATCCACACGAAGCGGGAAGTTGCGATTCGGAGCGGTGGAATTTGGTGGAGTCACTTGCTGTCGAGCCCGAGGTTGTGGCTATTGGGGAAACGGGCCTCGACTACTTTTATCATCATTCACCCCAGGCCCTGCAGCGCCAGGCGTTCGCGCGTCAGATTGCCTTGGCGCGAAGTACGAGAAAGCCACTAATAATTCACACTCGGCAGGCCGCTGTCGACACGATTGAGATTCTTACAGCCGAAAGAGCCGAAGATGTAGGTGGGGTATTCCATTGTTTCACCGCCGATACGGCGTTGGCACGCGCCGCCTTGAATCTCGGATTCATGGTGTCATTTTCTGGGATTCTCACTTTTGATTCAGACGCGTGTCTTGCGGAAGCGGCGCGTTTTGTTCCCAATGATCAGCTCGTGGTTGAGACCGACAGCCCGTACCTTTCGCCAGTTCCAGTGCGTAAGCTTAGGCCGTGTGAACCAGCATTCGTCGCCCACACCGCCACTTATTTGGCAAAGCTGCGGGGCACGCCTTTCGACGAATTTTGTGCTCTTACGACGGCCAACGCTTGTCGGTTATTTCGAGTCGCGCTCGACAAGTTTGAATGCGAGTGATCTAAGAAGAGTGGTTGCATCAGGGTTTGGCCGTTGCATCTAACTCGAATGGCACGAGCTGCGCCGGACCAGGACACGGCAAGCCCCGATTATCAGATTCGGGCGGACGTCCAAATTTTGAGACGCGTCCGTTTTGATCGCCCCTCACCAGCAGCGGGTGCGTCTTGCATCCCCAGCAGAGTATCGCTTGACAGCCTACCGCGCGTTGCTCATAGTCCGGGCCCGGCGCCGAAGTAGCTCAGCTGGTTAGAGCACGCGCTTCATAAGCGCGGTGTCGACGGTTCAAGTCCGTCCTTCGGCACAAAATCCTTAATTGTCGCCAAAGAGATCTTGGATGCGCGTGTCCAGCGCAATCGCAATCTTATATAGGCTCGATATTGAGGGGCTGGATTCCGCACGTTCGATTTGTGACAAAAGGGAAATACTGAGGCCCGTTCGACGACTCATCTGCTTCAGTGTCAATTCCTTGTCTTTTCGAATCCCACGAATCGTATCGCCAATGATTTTATGAAGTTGCTCTTCCGGTGTGCGGGCTAGCCCCTTCTTTTTCATCACGCGGGCAAGTACCTCCCGGAACTCATCGACATTGAACGGCTTCTTAATGTAGTCGACCGCGTCGAGTTTCATCGAGGCGACGGCAGTGTCCAGATTCGGATGTGCCGTGAAAATAACGACTGCGATGTCCGTGTCGATTGCGCGAATGCGCCTGAGAACTTCGATGCCGTCGAGCTTCGGCATCATGATATCGAGAATGATTACGTGGTATTCACCTTGTCGGACTTCTTGTTCCGCCAGGGTTGGATCGCTGAGCGTCTTGACGACGAAGCCATCCTTTTCCAAAAAAGTCTGCATGTACTCGCAGATGGCGGGGTCATCATCGATGATAAGAATTCGCACAGCGGGAACGTCGATTGGCACGGTAGCCTCCTCAGACTTTGGCGTTCGTCACGCTCACTGAGAGCGTGATTGCTGAAGCCTTGCTACAGCTACACTACAATAGCATCCTCCTCGGCCCCAATTCAACGCTACTGCAACAGCATTTCGCTAAAATGCGGATTTGGTTGGAATCCGGATTCAGGCCGGCCATTCCGTGACGAAAAGACAAAAAACAACACGGCGATTCGAGCGGGCGGGGGGTGGGGGAGGGGATGCGGCCCGAATCGCCGTGTATGAGACGGGTATTAGCTTCTGGCTTCTTGGATTCTAGTTCTCCAGCGGCCAATTGGCAAGATAACCAGCAATTAATGTGCCAATGTTTCGCTTTGTAATTTCGAAGTGTTACCGCAAATATGGCGTGATTCCTTAGTCAAAGTTGAAATGCTCGTTTGCACCCGCGCGCCCACGTCAAGATTGGCCAGCCCAGGGGCTCATCTCCTTCATTCGGACAATATCACGAGAATTTTCGGTTACATGGTAGAGGTTGTTGCGTGTGCGCAACAACCTCGCAAACACCGTCAATCTCTCAAACTCTTCATGCTTGGGGATTGAAGACACACAAGGCGTGATGTGACCGAAACGTGCGGCTCGCAACGGTCTCTTGGCCACACAAATGGGCACAAGAACCTTGGTACTCGGCGGCTCGAGTGTAAAGCCTCCGTCCTTACTCAGGGCTTGTGCCGAGACGACCGGGATTTTGGTCGGGGCGGGCAGATTCGAACTGCCGACCTCACGGACCCGAACCGTGCGCGCTACCAAACTGCGCTACGCCCCGAGTATTCCTCTGACGGCGGCGGAGGATGGGCCCAACGGAGCGACATGTCAAGGACTGGCCTCGCATTCTGGAGACTCGGCATCACTCAGGGGGTCAAGAGTTCTTGGTGTGCCGCTTCAGTTCGCCGACTAACTCTGGCACCAACTCGAAGAGGTCCCCGACCAACGTGTAATCGGCCACCGAAACGATTGGTGCGTTGGGGTCAGAGTTGATTGCGACAACGACCCGAGCTCCCTTCATGCCCGCCACATGTTGAATAGCGCCCGAAATACCCACGGCGACGTATAGGTCTGGTGCCACGACTTTGCCGGTTTGCCCCACCTGAAAGTCACCGGGAGCAAAACCACCATCACACGCTGCTCGAGTGGCGCCCAGGGCGGCGCCCAGAGTGTCAGCCAATGGGCCCAGTATTTCGAAAAATCGCCCCGCCAGCGCGCGCCCTCCTGAAACGACCACTCGCGCTTCAGTCAGCTCTGGTCGAGGATTGTCAAGCTTGTCATAGCCAAAAAGCTGAATCCGCTGAGCAGCGGCTTCGGCAGGTGCGGCGTCGAATAGCACTATCGGTGAAAATCCGCCGTTGGTGCATGCCGCTTCGAATTCAGCATGCCGAACCGAGACCACCGTGCAGTCAGTACAACTTTCGCAAAAGGCAATGACGTTGCCAGCGCAAAGTGGACGTTTCCACAATATACCATTTGCCCCAACTTCCGCGCCAACACAGTCGCTAATGAACGCGGAGGCAAGCGTACCTGCCAATCGCGGCAGTAAATCTTTACCTGCGGCGGTTGCCGCGCCAATTATGAATGACGCGTGGGTGTGCTCGATGACGCGGCACAGAGATGGCACGAAATTCTCGGCAAGTGGCTCGGAAAAAACCGGACTATCGATAACGTAGACCTGCTCTGCACCGTAACCACGCACAGTTTCGGCTAGATGCGAAATATCACTGCCCATCAAAACCAAGGAATACGATTGGCCTAGCGATTGACTGAGCGATCTCGCAAACGTTATCGCGTGTAGGCTTGCTGGGCGCAGAGCCTCCGAATCCTTGACTTCGAGAAAGACTATTACCTTGGACATGATGGGGTTAAGGCGCCTATAGGACCTTGGCTTCGCTGGCAAGCAACCGCACGAGTTCACTCGGCGTCGATACTACCCGCCCGCCAGCCTTTGAAGTGGGAAGCTCATACCGCATATAGCGCATGGTGCGTTTAGGGAGTGGACCGAAGGCATCGAGCTCCACAATTGACAATTGTTTGCGTCGGGCCTGCATGATCGCAGGCAGCGGAGCGAACCGTACGCCGGGGGCGTATTGAAAATCCTCGGAGGTCAGTTTCGACCTTACTGCATCGGGGGCTACGATTCTCAAGTCAACGGTTATAACTGCTGGAAGAGCTACCAGTACACGTTGAATGCCACCGTCGATTTCGCGCTCGACCTCAAGGCGGCTTTCGGAGTGCGCCAAGATTTTTGAAGCAAATGTTACCTGTGGCCAACCCAGCATTGCGGCGATGCGTTGACCGACTTCATTGCTATCGCCGTCGACGCTTTGCTTGCCCATCAAGACCAAATCGCAGGACTCTTGGGCCGCGAGTCTCGACAATACGTGCGCGACACGACCCGCATCGAGAGCATCGTCCGAAGTAGCTATCCGAAAGGCTCGGTCGGCTCCGGTGGCCAGTCCGGCTCTAAGCATTACCTCGGTTTCCGAAGAGCCCAAAGAAACGACAACTATCTCCCCTTGCCTAGCGCGCGGTGCACGACCGTCTTCCGTGAGGCGAAGCGCTGCTTCCAGTGCGTACTCGTCAAATGGGTTAGCCTTTTGCTCCATCGAACAGATGTCGAGTCGCTGATTATCGTCGCTAACGCGGATTTTGTTGGCGTTGTCGGGATCGGGGACGAGCTTGAGTGGAACGAGAATTCTCACGAAAATGGCATCCTGGACTTGGGCTCGCCTGAAACTCATTGGGCAGCCGGCGAGGTCGAGTAGCTGAATCCCCGGCCGGAGTTGGGAATTACAGGTCAGCTACGCCCAGAACTACAACACGTCAACGTTTCTAAATCACTAATCGTATTCGATGTCACTTGCACCTTCGTAAAGCTGACTACGCTTTGCGTCATGAACAAGCCGCCGGATGTCCTAATAATTGGGACAGGTATCGCTGGGTTGACGTTCGCGCTTGGCGCAGCTGAGCATGGCGAGATTCTGATTGTGACTAAGCGAGAGTCTCAAGATGGATCGACGGTGCGCGCGCAGGGTGGGATCGCTGCAGTTTTATCGAAAGACGATTCATTTTTGGAGCATATCGAGGACACGCACAATGCCGGGGCTGGGCTCTGCCACGATATAGTCGTGGATCTTTGTATTCGCCAGGCGCCCCATGCAATCGAATGGCTTGTGCAGTGTGGGGTCGACTTCACTCGATCCGCCAACGGAGAATATGACCTCGGTAGGGAAGGGGGCCATCGCCAACGGCGGGTTGCCCGGGTAGGCGATATGTCCGGGGCTGAATTGGAGCGCGTGCTTCTGGAGCGCGTTCGCGAGCATCCCAATATTCGGATCATGCAATGGCATACGGGCATCGATCTCATTACAATGAGTAAGTACGGCGGCCCCGACCGTTGCGTCGGCGCTTACGTCTTGAACGAGAAGACTGGAGACGTTCAAAAAATACTTGCGCGCTGCACTGTTCTGGCGACCGGCGGCGCGGGCAAGGTGTATTTGTACACTTCTAATTCTGACGTTGCTACGGGGGATGGGCTTGCAATGGCATATCGTGCCGGCGCTGAGATCGCCAACATGGAATTCTATCAATTTCATCCGACGGTTCTCTACGAGCCGCGCGCGAAATTCTTCCTAATCAGTGAGGCTTTGCGTGGTGAAGGCGCCGTGCTGTGTTTGCCTTCTGGTGAGCCATTCATGAAACGGCATCACGAAATGGCGGACCTAGCACCGCGAGATGTAGTGGCGAGGGCCATTGACTATGAGATGAAGAGGACGGGATCGGACTTCGTGTTGCTGGATGCCACATCGAAGTCCAAAGAATTCTTGCGCGAAAGGTTTCCTGGAATTTATGCAGAATGCTTGAAGTTCAATATCGACATGACGAGCAACGCCATACCGGTGGTTCCTGCGGCCCACTATATGTGCGGTGGTGTGACGACCGACCTTCATGGTCGTACGACGCTTCCTGGATTATTCGCAATTGGTGAGGTCGCATGCACTGGTCTGCACGGCGCCAATCGGCTCGCCTCGAATTCCTTGCTCGAGGCGGTCGTGTTTGCGCGACGCGCCTCGGAGAAAGTCGGACAAATGTTGACGGAGGCGGGACAGGAGCCGGTCCCCGACGTGCCAGACTGGGAGATCGGCTCGGCGCAGCCGAGCGAAGAACAGGTCGTAGTTGCGCACAGCTGGGACGAAATTCGTCACCTGATGTGGAACTACGTAGGAATCGTACGCAGCGAGAGTCGGCTACGGCGGGCGGCACGAAGAATTGCCGTGTTGGAGGAGGAGATTCGAGAGTATTATTGGCAGCACACAGTCACGCGGGACCTGCTCGAACTGAGAAACATCCAAACAGTTGCTGAATTGATAATTGCCTCCGCGGCCAGTCGGAGAGAAAGCCGCGGCCTGCACTACACGATAGACTACCCCGAATCACGCAAGGAATTTGCGCGTGACACCGTGCTTAAGCGCGGCGTAATTGCCCACCTTCGAAGTTAACCTTGGCCGCGTCAATTTGTTATACTAAGTATTTCAGCGAATCCGGTGTTGCGAACTCGAGGCGGAATATTCGATGGAATTTGATTCAAGTTTTCAGACTGCCATGATCTGGGCGAGGCCATTTTGAGCGCGATGAGCCCGCATAAAATTGCGTTGTGCTTGGGCGGCGGGGGCGTGACGGGTGCAATGTATCAGATTGGCGTCCTAGCCGCTCTGGAGGATTCAGTCGAAGGGTTACAGGCAGATGGTTTCGACTTGTACGTCGGCGCGTCGAGTGGAGCAAGCGTCGCCGCAGCGTTGGCCGGTGGTCAATCAATTCAGAGAATCTATCGTGCAATTCTCGACCCGGCGGATGACTACTTTCCGCTTGAAAGAAGGCACTTGCTACGAACTGACCTGGGCGAATGGCGTCGAACTATCGTGTCCGCTTGGACTGCACTGCGGCACGGGACAAAGAACCTGGTATCGCGCGTTCCAACCTCACCGGCCGCTCTTTGGGATGAGTTGGATCGCTTTGCCGATTCTTTACCCGCGGGGTTCTTTTCTTTCGATGCATACGAACGCTTTCTCGAGGACTTCTTCGTTCGACGGGAAGTTCCCAATCGATTTGCGGCAATGCCCCGAAGCCTTAGGATTATTGCGTATGATTTGGATAGTGGCGAACAAGTACTATTCGGCAGCCCTGGCTTTGACCATGTGCCGGTCACCAGAGCCTGCATTGCAACCATGTCGGTGCCTCCTCTCTATTCGCCCGTGAGAATCGGTTCGCGTCAGTACATAGATGCAGGATCGGCTCAAGTTGCGCATTTTGACGTAGCGGAGGATGCGGGGGCCAATGTGGTCATCGTCATCAATCCAATGGTTCCCGTAATTGCCCAGGACGTGCCTACTGGCCATGGTCCACGGACAAGTTTGCGTGACAAGGGTATGTTTTGGGTGCTCAGTCAGGCTAATCGGATCAGCGCTCACAAGTTAATGAAGGACACTTGTGCGCGGTTTCGCGACGAAGGCCGCGCTGAAGTCATTTTAATCGAACCAGAATCGACGGATAGCATATTTTTGATGCACAACCCGGCGAGTTTCGGTGCTCGTCGAGCTATCCTTGAATACGCCTATCGATCGACTCGCTCGCGGGTATCTCGATGGTTTTCCGTGGGTTCGAGGGTAATTGAAGTCACAGGCTGGCGCCAGCGCTCGGACAATACATTGTGGCCACCGGCAATTCCGGCCGGCAGCCGCGAGTGATCCTGATGACGAAGGCGTATGCGGTGCAATTGGTCGCAGTGACCCTCGCATTCACATCTCTACAATGCTCGAAACGAAACCGTATCGGTGAACACATATGGGTGATGCACGAAGGCGTGCCGGTTCGAGCATTCATAGTCGAACGTACCGGAGAGGCTAGAGTTAGAGTGCAATTTGAAGGTTGCGACGCCACGTGGCAAAGAGAAATTACCGCGGACCGCATAACTGGTCGAGTTAGCGACGCGGAAGCGGCCAGGCTTCCTGCGCGACCCGCCTGCGCTGCCACGAGCGCCGCACGCAAGGGCGATCCAGTTGGTCTCGTGGCCCCGGTCAAGGTCGGTGATCGGATTCGAGTGCGTTGGCGAGGTTCTACATACAATGCGAGCGTTGCCGGAATACTGGCTTCAGATCGAATCCTGGTGCATTACGAGGGGTTCGAAAACGCGTGGGACGAAATTGTCCCGATAGACCGAATCGACGGGGCGCGATAGGGCCCGGCAGTTCAGACAGAACATCCACTGAAATTACCTTCATGGCGGAAATGGAGGCCATCCCGGTTCTGTTTCGAGCTTTCATTCACCGCAGACTCAGGTCTCTGCAATCGAATTGTCGTATAGGGGTTGCGTTGGTCGTTGCCGGCCAAGACGGTTTCTGGCCGCAACTAGCAAATGCCTGGTCGTTGAGGCTCGCCAGATGAATTTCGCGTGCTAGGCCGTTCGACCCTATGACAGAGATTATACGATCCGACTTGCGTAACGTGGCCATTATTGCCCATGTCGATCACGGGAAAACGACCCTCGTGGACGCAATGTTTCGCCAGACGGGTGTCTTTCGCGAAAACGAAGAGATGATGGATCGAGTCATGGACTCGGGGGAATTGGAGCGTGAAAAGGGTATCACAATTCTCGCGAAGAATTGCAGTGTTCGCTACCAGAATACGGTAATGAATATCATCGATACGCCTGGCCATGCGGACTTTGGAGGTGAGGTGGAACGGACCCTCCAAATGGCAGATGGCGCAATTTTGCTCGTGGATGCGGCGGAAGGTCCGCTGCCGCAGACCCGTTTCGTGTTGAATAAGGCGATTGAACTATCACTGCCGATTATCGTAGTGATCAACAAGATTGATCGACACGATGCTCGTCCCGACGAAGTACTAAACGAGATATTCGATCTGTTTTGTGACTTGGAGGCATCCGACGAACAAGCAAGCTTTACGGTGCTCTATGCAATAGGCAAACACGGAATCGTTAAACGCAGTTTAGAGGATCCTGCTACGGATCTTGTTGCACTGTTTGACACGATCAACGAAAAAGTGCCCCCGCCGCGGGGGGATGCGGATGGCGGCACTCAGGTGCTCGTGCTCAACGTTGAGCATGATGATTATGTTGGGCGCTTGGCCATCGGTCGAGTAGTTAGAGGTCGCGTCATAATGGGGCAAAATGTCGCCCTAATTCAAGAGCAGGCTACGATCGCGCAACGTATCAGCGCGCTCTACGGTTACGTGGGCACTAAACGAGTGAAATTGGACGCGGCAACTGTAGGAGATATCGTTGCGATTGCTGGATTCGAGAATGTGCAGATTGGCGATACGGTGGCGGCGCCGGAAGCGCCCGATGCACTTCCCAGGATTAAGGTCGAGGAACCGACGATCAAAGTTGCTTTTTGCGTCAGTACTTCGCCCTTTGCAGGCCGGAGTAGCAAGTGGGTAACGTCGCGGCATTTGCGCGAGCGTTTGGAGCGGGAGTCAAAGCGCAATTTGGCCCTGAAAGTCGAGTTCACCGACGAACCTGACACCTTCATCGTGCATGGCAGGGGTGAGTTAATGCTAGCCATATTGGGTGAAACCATGCGTCGCGAAGGATTCGAGTTCTGCATGGGGATGCCTGAGGTTGTCGTGAAGTCTATTGACGGTCAGCTGTCGGAACCTGTGGAAATGGTGGTGGTGGACGTCCCGGATGAGTATGTCGGCCCCGTCACGATGCGACTTGGTGAACGTCGGGGTCAAATGCTCAAGATGAACAATCTTGGCTATGGACGCGCGAGAATTGAATTCCGAGTGCCGTCGCGCGCCCTAATTGGGTTCCGATCACAATTTCTGACCGAGACCCGAGGTACGGGCCTGCTCAATACCCTATTCGACGGCTGGCAGCCCTACAAAGGGTCGCTCCTCCGGCGATCGAATGGGGCAATCGTCGCAGATCGAACTGGCACGGCGACGCCCTACGCGCTCTTTCATTTACAGCCACGCGGAGTGCTTTTCGTCGAACCGGGCGTGGATGTCTATGAGGGCATGATTGTTGGGGAACACAATCGCACCAACGATCTGGATGTCAATGTTACCCGTGAGAAGAAACTCACTAATATTCGAGCATCAGGGCGTGACGAGAATATCATTCTTGCTCCCGCCCGCAGTCTGAACATCGAAACCGCACTGGAATTCATCGACCGCGACGAGCTCGTTGAAGTTGCTCCCGACTCGATTCGCGTCAGAAAGCGAATTCTTGCCTGCGATCGTCGGCCGAAGCGCGAGGGTAGCTAGGCTGGCAATTCTTGGGGCATTTGCGCTCGATACCCCAGCTCAAATAGCGAAGTGACGATTCGAGCGAGTAGTGTTCCAGTGCTCGAATGATCCGTTGCGCTCAGGGCTATGGAACTTGCGTCAGCGATGTCGCTGAGCTGCGCCTGCTCACCAAGTAGGTCAATTTTATTGAGAACCACGAGCCGAGGCCGTTCACTCAGCCCGAGCTTTGTCAAAAGTTCGGTGGTTGCGCGCATATGCTCTAGATGCTCCGGATCAGAAGCGTCGACAACTTCGAGCAGAAGGTCGGCATCCGCTGCTTCCTCAAACGTGGCTCGAAACGCCGTAAACAGCGTTTCCGGCATGTCTCGAATAAAACCGACGGTGTCGGTCAGAACTACGCGAAGACCCGTTGGAAGATGCAAGTGTCGTGCCCTTGGATCCAATGTCGCGAACAGTTTGTCTTCCGCTAGCACCCCCGCGCGTGTCAAGGTGTTTAGAAGCGTACTCTTACCTGCATTGGTGTAGCCGACGATTGCTACAGTGGGCACATCGGCTGAAAGTCGCTTATGCCGCCGCTGGGAGCGTTGTCTAATCAGATTCTCGAGTTCATTCTCCAAGCGCCGAATTCGTTCTCTTGCCCTACGCCTCCCGATCTCGAGCTTTGTTTCCCCGGGACCTCTGCCGCCAATGCCTCCGGTGAGACGGCTCAGCGCGTCGTCACGCGCATCAAGACGCGGCAACGCATACTTAAGTTGGGCTAGCTCAACTTGTAATTTGCCATCACGGGATTCGGCGCGCTGGGCGAATATATCGAGAATTAGCTGCGTTCGATCAATGACTTTGAGATCGGTGTGACCTGCAATTCCACTGACCTGGCCAGGTGTGAGCGTGCTGTCGAAGATCAAGGTTTCGGCATCTAGTTCGATGGCGCGCAGCACGATAGACTCTAGTTTGCCGCGGCCAACGACGAATTTGGGATCCAGTGAATCGCGAATTTGGACGATTCGATCGACTACCTCAACCCCGGCTGTTTCGGCCAGGCTTTCGAGTTCGTCCAGTCGCGAAAGTGCTTGCCGGGTTGCTCCCGCCCGCTTTTCAGAAACATACACAAGTAGTGCGCGGCCATCTTTGGCTTTGACTTCGCGTGTATTGGAGCGCCGCGCAAACTCCTGCTCCAGAGAGGTAATCAGCGACCCAAAATCAGGTTGTGGCTGCCCCCAATGAAAGGGGCCCTCCACGCGGCATGGCAAATCGGATGCCGCGTAAGTGGGTACATTGAAGGCAAACGTAAATTGGCGAGGTTCTCCAGCTGGGCTGAGGAGCACTGCAGCTACGAGGTCGAGTCTGAGGCGAGTGAGGTCCGTCAGGTCGTCGCGGGAAAGCGGCTCATTGTAGAGGTGTGTATGAACCAGGCGTACACCTCGGAAACGACCCTGAGCAGCGCGCAGCCGACCAATATCCGGCAGCATCAGCCCGGTCGCGGTTCCTACTATTACCGAATCAATCGAACCCGATCGATGAACCAAGACACCAACCTGTCGAGTCGACTCACGTGAGGCCTCGGCCAGCGATTGAACGAGCTCTGGCGTGGCAATTCTGTCGCTCGGTACCCTTCGGCGAAATATGCGTTCAAGTGCCTTGAGCGCTTTGGGGGCTAGCCCTGACGTATTGCCTTGAATTTCTACCATCGGGCCAACAAAGCTAGTTCACACGTCGATCTAAGCACTAGTTCGCCAAAGTGCATCAGTGGGTGCCCGATTAGGCGCGTTTTTTCACGGAGAATCCTCCGCTTGGGAATCGGCGAGCCGGCATTCCGTTGGGGGTGTCAATCCATAGGACATTTGGCAGTTAAGCCCCATTTGAAGTAATTTCATGCCCAATGCTCCGCAGGGTCTGCACCATTGCAGCAAATTCATATCGTGAAAGTGTTCGGGCGCGTGTTTTACACGGTCTATTTGCATTAGCCGCCGGGACCGCCGGTTACGCCCTAGTGGTCGGAGCCTATGCGCTTCAAGACACCTTGCGGGTGGTGAGCGATCTAGGTGCTGCCTCGGTATCACTATACGGACTGCTTGTGGCCGTGGTCATTGGCGCAACATCGCTATATCGCGAAATCGAACTAAAGACCGTTTTTCCAATTCTGGCAAGACCCATAAGACGTTGGGAATATATACTGGGGAAATTCTTGGGAACTTGGTTGACGTTGGCAGTTTTCATAGTTGCCAACACCGGGATTCTCCTTGGCGCAATTGCGGCGTTGTCCGGCAAAAATCCTTGGCTAGTTGTCGCGCTCTGGATTGTCACGACGGGACTAACGGCAATCGTAGTGGCATTTGCGCATAGGTTTAGAACATTTGCCGTGCTGCCGTGGGCATTGGCCGTGTTCATCGTGGGCTGGTGCATGGCTGGTTCAGCTCCAGATGATAGGCAGGTGCTAACCGCATCCGCTGCATTGACCCTATGCGAAGTTGCAATAATCAGCTCGATAACCACGGTATTTTCGTCATTTTCCTCGCCATTTCTAACCGCGCTACTCACGTTTGGGGTGCTTATCGTTGGACGTTCTGCAGACACATTGATGCACTTGCCTGCCCGGCTGTTTGGGGGGCCACTGGTAAAAATCGCTTCGGCCCTCGGCGCCGTCGTTCCTAACCTGATGATTTATCTTCCGCCGCGAAGTCTTCTGACGGGCGAGTTGTCGGGAATTACAGTGACGGGTTACGTAGCACGTTCGGCATCTCATGCGCTCGGCTGGTGTGTAATGCTGCTGGCATTGGCCAGCGCAATATTTCACCGGAGAGACTTCCAATGAATGTCAGCGTTCGGCACTGGGTGTTGCTGCTTCATCTATTGATTGCAATTTCCATGTCAAGTCTGTTCAATCTGAGGCGACTGTCGCAAGAGGCGCGTTCGGCCCAAGCTGCGAGCGACCAGGCGTTCGATAAGGGAGACTTGAAGCAATCCCTCAACGAGGCCGAGTACGCGTCGTTGGTGTCAATTTCGGATTCGCAAAGCTCCAAGCAATCTATTGATCGCATAGAGGCGATAGCAATTGGTTCCGAGGCTACAGGGCGCCCGAGGACGGCACTTTTGGCCTGGTCCAGTTTGTCTGCGACTTTCTTGGCGACAAGAAGCGTCGCTTCATCGAACTCGAGACTGGGTCAACAACCAGAGCAGCACATGACCTATTTGCTGAGTAAGGTCACCAATCGGCCCGCGACTGAGGCTGTGCGGTCGGAACCTCTTACGAGTTCAGCATTGCGGATGGCGAACCATTGGTCAGGCAGCGCACCGTTGCTGTTGGGAGCCGGGTTGCTACTCGGAGTGATTGGCTCAGTCTTGAAGATTGGACCCAAAAGAGACAAAATCGGAGCCCAGATTGGCCGCGGATTGTATCTTGTAGCTGCCTCGTGCTGGTTTATCGGATGGATTGTCACGTAAGGCTCGATAAGTAACATGACGTCGCCTACCTCTCGACAATCGGATGACTGGCAAATACGGGTCGAGAATTTTTGCGCATTTCTCGCGGATGAGAGGCATGCTTCCAAACACACCACCCTTGCTTACAAACGCGATCTCGAGCAATTTGGCAAATTCGCAGCTAAGCGAATGAGCATGCCGTTGCAGCTAAGACACGTAGACAAGATCCTAATCCGGACGTGGTTGGCTGACATATCGCGTCGCTGTCAAACCCCGACGCTGGGTCGAAAATTGTCGAGCTTGAGGGCATTTTATCGCTACATGCTTAGAACCGAGCAGTGGCGTAATAATCCAACGCAGTTGATAGGAAGCCCGAAGGTACACCACAAGATTCCCCGCCTTCTGAACGTCGATCAGGTAGGTCAAGTAGTAGAGGCCCCATCAGACTGCGATAGTTCCCAGACACCCGTAAAATTGCGGGACTTGGCGATACTGGAGTTGCTCTACGGTTCGGGTCTTCGCGTTAGTGAAGCTGTGACACTTGACATTGGCGCGATTTCTACATCAGAACGAGAAATACGCATTATTGGCAAAGGCAATAAGGAGCGGATTGTACCGCTAGGCACCCAAAGCTGTTCGGCCTTGCTTGCTTACTTGAAATGTCGCCCTCGATTCGCCCACCCGCGCTCGGGAAGTCTGGACGAAAAGGCGGTATTCCTGTCGCGGCTGGGGTGTCGAATTTCGGTCAGGTGGGTGCAGCAATTGGTAAGACGTTACGGAATGCAGGGTTCGGGTCGATCGGATGTGCACCCACATACGCTACGCCATTGTTGCGCAACGCATATGTTGGAAGGCGGGGCCGATCTCCGAACGATTCAAGAGTTTCTTGGTCACAGTAGCCTTTCCACGACCCAGAGGTATACACATCTTTCGATTGACCAGCTTGTTCGCGTTTACGACGACGCTCACCCGTTGGCTCGCTCCCGACCGAAGCGAAACGAGCCTTAAGGTTATTGAATTCTCGACAATTTGTGTTCATCATTGGTGAAGCGTTTGAAATCCGACGACCCTCCCGAAATTGCCAAGAGCACTCCAAACGAGAGACTCGATGAAACGAGTCGTGAAAACGTCGCGGCAAGTGATCCGCGGGAGGCACCGACCGAATTCGTGTCTCGCAAGGCTAGTGCTGAGCAAACGCCCGTAGACGAGGCTCCGAATCCTCAATTGCATTCAACTCGTCCCCTGTCATCGCCGTCGCAATTGGAGCCAAAAGCATTCGTCGATTCATTAACCAGTATCTTTAATCTAGTTGGATTGCTGCGCGGAGCTGCCATTGGCTCCCTTGGTTCACTGGTGGTGGCGGCCATCGACACTTTTGGAATAAGTCGCGCTGTCGCCGAGAGGCCTAGTGTCGTTCGCACATGGGCGTCCGATGCAGGCCTGGTGGCTCCCGCCGGTCTTGCCCTTGGCTTGTGCGGAGTCGGGTTGGCAATCGTACTGCATTCACCCAATGCACCTTCGTGGATACGACTTCAACGTTGGTTGCAACCGATGGACCCTCGACGTAGGGCGCGTTTGGCAGGTATTACCCTGCTCGCTCCGGTCGTTTGTGTATTGGCTATATTGTCCATAGCGCACGTCGCGGTCCGAGTTATGTCCGTTACTGGTCCCTCGGCAGTGCTGGGCGCCATTTTGGCTGCCAGTGCCATCGGGATATCCTTAATCAGCATAGGTGTGGTCTTGGCTGCCGCGCGTGTAATGGGCGTGAGATACCGAGCGCTGCCGCCCGATCCAGTCAGAACCAGCGCATATGGTCTCATCGCGGCGATCCTAGTTTTCGCACTTCTCGTCGCCGCAGGTAACACCAGCGGTGCCGGTGGGCCCATGATGACTTTGGGGGTATTTCGTCGGCAGGAGTTGGATTTACGCGCGCCGATGCTAGCGATGTTGCTATTGGTCCCTGGATATTTCAGCCAATGGCTCCTGCAACGAACAAGCCCTACAAAGCTAATAGCTATCACTCTGCTCCCGCTGTTGTTTACGGTCTATGCAGGCTGTAGTGGCATGAACAGCCGCGCAGTGGCGGTTTCAATTGAACGAAGTTCTCCATTCGGACGACTGATGCTGGGCCGTCTACGGCACCTCTCGGACCGGGATAGAGATGGCTTCTCGAAGGCTTTTGGCGGCGGCGATTGCAATGATAGAAATGCCGCAATAAATCCAAATGCGGACGACATACCCGGCAATGGGGTTGATGAGGATTGTTCGGGATCCGATGCACCGGCGGCAAGCGCCGAGGCAGTCGCGGCGCGTCCGGCAAGCTTGGACTGGCGGACCAAGCTTCCCAAGAATCTGAACCTGATCTTGTTGACCATCGACACGGTGCGGGCCGACGTGCTGCAGGATGCCCGTCACATTACCCCGAATCTGGATAAGCTGGCGCAGCGGGGCATCGTGTACTCGCACGCCTATTCCCCAGCGTCCTACACCGGCAAGAGTGTCGGTCCTTTCATTATTGGGAAGAACTCAAGCGAAACGCAACGCGACTTCTCGCATTTCAATGCCTTTAGAAAGGAGACCTTCCTTCAACAACGGCTTCAAGGAGCGGGCATCAGGACGGTAAGCGTACAAGGTTATTGGTATTTCTACATTCCCCCCTTTGGATTCGAACGGGGGTTCGATGTCTTGGACAGTGGCGCCTCACCAGGGCAGGGCTATATCGAAGGCGACCGCACAACGAATACCGAGAAGCAAGCGGATCAAGTCATTGCGCAGTTAAGAAATCCAGAGAATACGTCAAAACAATTCTATCTGTGGTCTCACTTTACTGACCCTCACGCCGAATACGTTGCCCATTCCGGATTCGATTTTGGAAATGATTCGAAGGGCAAATATCTGGGTGAGGTTGCCTTTGTTGACTACCATTTGGGGCGAATATTCGACGAAATCTTCAGCAGCGCATTCGCAGATCGCACGGTAATAATCGTTACGAGCGATCATGGTGAGGCATTCGGCGAGCACGGAATGCTTAGACATGGCTTCGAGTTGTGGGAGCCGTTAATCCGTGTGCCGCTATTGATGTATATTCCAAGTTTGGACGCCCATCGCATCGACTCGCGACGGAGTTTGATTGATCTCGTCCCAACGATACTGGACTTGATGGGCGCTCCGCCAGCATCCGGCATTGGGTTGGATTTCGTCAGCGGTCAAAGCTTGGCTCCAGAGCTATTTGGATCGACAGAAACACAGTTGCAGGATCGACCCGTATTTGCTGACATGTCTGCAGGGCCCAATAATGCGGAGCGCCAGGCCTACATTCATGGAGACTTCAAGCTAGTCACGTCGAATGGTCGGCCCCTCGGCTTGTATAACCTGACGGCTGACCCTGATGAAAAGCATGACTTGCTAGACGATGAAGCGCTGAGAAACAAGTTGCTCGGCGAATTCAAGGCTTATCGTCGCGAGTTACGGGTAGTTCGGGTTGCCGAGTCTAAAGAGTCCCATTAGCGCCGCAAAATTCGTGGATCTTGAGCAGACTTCTCTCGATGCTAATCTGATCTGCTTGCCGATCCGTATTGATAGCGCCAATTGACCTCATGCGAAATGGATAAGCAATTTGATGTTCCAGTCGCCACCGCGCCGTCTTCGTTTCGTTAAAGTCGAGTTTGCTCCTAGTTGCGGATGCCTTGGGAGTCTGGTCGCCCTAGTTACTGATTTTTGTAGGAATGTCATTGACGACCCTGACATTGTCTTTGCGTTTAGAATGGCAGCGTTCGAACTAACCGAGAACGTGGTCAAGTACTGTTCCGGCGATCGGGCCACGCTCGAGATTTCCGTCAACGATACGGTCGAGGGTTCTGAACTCGTTTTAGTTACGGAAAATCAGGCTAGTGTCGAACGCCTTCAAGATGTGGACGAGCGGCTAATTGCTGGCGAGGCCGCAGAGGATCCGGTGGCGCATTTCGACAAGTTAGTGCGGGATACGCTAAACTCGCCAGATGAGTCACGGCTTGGTTTGGGCCGGCTTCGCGCGGAAGCCGATCTGACGGTGTCACATAGTATAAGTAATGATTCAATTTCAATTCGTGTCCGACGTCGGGTACTGAAGACGAGCTCGGGAGAGAACTTATGGCAATGAATCTCGAACGAGTAAAAAAAGAAGGCTATTCGATTGAGGCGCATGAACGCAGTCAACGTCTCTCCGTTGTCTTGACCGGAACATTCGATATGACGGCTTCGCAAGATCTCCAAAAGTTTCTGGACGAGGTTAGAGCGGAAGTGACGGCGACCAATCCGCAAGAAATCGAAATTGACGTTTCCTCCGTGTACTACTTAGGTTCCAGTTGCATCAAGGCGTTCGTTTCGCTTACCGCAGCGCTCAAGGCGGCTCCGAAGCATCCAAGAATCCGCTTGCTCACCAGTTCGCGATTGGATTGGCAGGGGCGCACGTTTGCGGTCCTGGCGCGGTTGGCGCCTGAAATCGTCAGCGTAGAGCGAATTGCGTAATTGCTCGGGTACGGACGGCTTTGACCGTTAGCCAAGAATGCTAGAAAAATCAGCAGCCTGAGCCAGAAGCCCTGGCAGGCCGCCGGTGTGAAGGAAGAGGACTCGGCGTGGTTTTGGTTGCAGCATTTTGAGACCGTAAAGGGCTTTACCGCTGTAGACGGGATCGAGGACAACTCCCGAACAGCGCGCCACATCGGCAATGAATTGCAGTTGATCCGAATCCGCCACGGCGTAAGCGGGACCCTTCCAGGTGTCGAAGATCTCGAGGACGGATTGACGGTTGAGAGTAGATTGCAGCGCTTTGGCCTGTACGATGATTGAACCAATGACAGCGCGGAAATATTCGACCGAGTCGCAAACGGCCATGGCTATGACCTTCTCGGCAACGTCAAATGCGGTTGCTCCAAGTACGCATCCGGCAGCTGTGCCACCAGAACCGCAGGCGTGCACTACTGCGTCAAACGGTTTGGGTCCAGCGCCCAACCCCAGATTCAGCTGCCCACGGACTTCGCGCATGGCCTCGACCCAACCTAAGGCGCCGAGCCCGTTCGAACCACCTTCCGGTATGACATATGCGCGCTTTCCCTCGACTCGGAGTTTCTCCTTCTCCTCTTGCATGAGCGCATCACGATCGTTGTATTGTTCTGGCGTAATATAACGCAGCCGCGCGCCCGCCATCCTTTCGAGAAGCAGATTTCCGGAAAGCGCCGGCGGTTTTTGGGGGTCTCTCGTCCGCAGCAGCAGCACTGAACGAAGGCCAAGGCGCGCGGCCGCCAACGCAGTTGCTCGAGCATGATTGGATTGCTCTCCACCGCAGGTGATTACATGCGTCGCCTCTTGAATTTGAGCCTCCGCCAACAAGAATTCCAACTTTCGGATCTTGTTTCCCGACGCGGCGCCGGCGTTACTGTCATCCAGTTTGATCCACACTTCGGTTCCCACCAACGCATCGAGCGCTGGGTGGTGAAATAGCGGTGTAGGAAGATGGGATAAATGAATTCGATGCATTGTGCTTAACCCCTAGAAACTCGGCTCGGTCAGGTGGCGTTGGGTCCCTGCAGTCGTGGGCGACCCAGGAAATCCGATGGCCAATAGTTGCGATTTCACCGAAGAAGCAGCTGCCAAGCTGAGCAAGATCTCATCGTGCGAAGCCTAAAGATAGAACCCAAATCGCCCAATTACAACTGCCTGGTTGCGCAACCTATTTCCCTGGGCGTCGTCAAATGCATGCCCAGGCACGAGAAGCCCTGCCTGAGCGCCGACACTCGTGGCAGTACCCCCTTCCAGGGGTTGTCGGTATTCGATGCCGGCGTCCAATTCCAACCCAAGGTCGCGCGCGTGGCAGTCGCCACCATCGTAGTTTTTGCACTCACCGGTCAGGCGCATTCGCACGGGATCAACGAAATCACTAGTACTTTGAGCAACCACGAAAGTGCCGCGCACATCAAGATGGGGATGTGGACGAAAAAGAATGCTAGGCGCAATGTAGGTTGCTCCGGCGACCCCGCCCTGACTTGCTATTTCCCTGGGTACCCGAAAGCCGCCTCCGGCCGTTTGCGCGGCTACGGCGGCGCGCGCCGTTTTCCAGCGAAGTACTTCGTCGAAAAGCACCAGACCCACGCGGCGATTGGGTTCGAATGCGAAACGCGTGTCGGCATTGTCGTTGGAATTCGAATCCGCGGACGCTCTAGCCCATTCAATGCTTACTCCAAACCGTCCCCAGCGGTTATCGGCAACGCCGCGCGTGGAGATTGCCCCCAGGCGAGCAAAAACGCCCCATCTTCGAACCGTTGATTGGTCCCCGCTGGCACTTCTACCAAAATCAGCGGTTTGGGTTACGCCAACGACTTGAGCAAATTCAGTTTCGGCGAATACGTGAGTGGATTGGCCTGGCACCAGAAAGTTCCAACTGCCGGCGACATCGAACGTAGCAGTGCGTTCAACGGGTTTGCCGAGGTGAGGTCCGCGATCGGCAGCATTGGGCCTTCGCTCTTGTCCTAGGACCAGCAACCCTATTCTGCGATGGGCGCTCGTTACGTAACTGGCACCCACCATGCTCTGAACGGCAATATCTCCGTCCGAAAGGCGTGTCCGCGCGTCTGCAAAAACCAAATCAGAAGCTACCAATAGCTCGAAATGCGAGCGACTCCCTAGCGGTCGACCTTTCCAACTGACCCGTTCTACGATTGTGCCACCCCGCGGATCTCCAAAGGCTAGACGTTCGTCTCCCGAGTTGAA
>PMCK01000422.1 GCA_003154095.1 Myxococcales bacterium
GCTCTCGACTTCCGCGTCGGTAACACGAACGGTTCTGATCACCTGTGCGTCTTTGCCATAATCGGCAATAACGGTTAGCCGTTTTCAGGCGCATTGACGGCAGTCTTGCGCAATGCAATCGGCTTTGCCGGAACACCTACAACTGTCACGTTCGCCATGACATCCCGAGTCACGACGGCATTTGCCCCGATACGCGCGTTGTCCGAAATGGTGACAGGTCCAACAATCTTCGCGCCGGCACCAATAAACAAGTCATTTCCAAGAACTGGTGTCTGCCTCTTTTCCGCACCAATGGTAACCTGGTGTTCAATGTGCACTCCCGATCCACCGCGCACTCTACCGTTGATAACAACTCCGCTCGAGTGAATGAGCACGAATCTCGGGCCGAATTCTGCGCCACGTCCGATGATACACCCGCAAAGGGCGGAATTGACTTTGTTCATTAGCATTTCAATGGCCGGCAGATGGTGGCGGCGCGCCGCTTGCATGGCTCGATACACGACCATTGCTGCTGATCCATCGGCGGCGAGTGCGCGAAGCTGGTTTCGCCAACCGCCATCCTCGTAGGACCACTGTGCCTTCGCCTGGAGGTCACTTTGAATCAGCCGCAATGTCTTTAGCATCCCTGTACCTTTTCAAGTATTACCTGCCGTAAACTATTACATTGGTCAAGCTTCGCGCGACGTGGAGGCGTTTCTCAAGGTGCTCTATATCGCGACAAACGCAAAGTTTGCTCAACATCCGCCCCGTCTCCTCGTATAAGTGTCCAAATCAGGGGTACGAAGCCGGGGCTCAGACCAAGCACAAGACAGTCGTTGCTTGTCGCTGAGTCCAGTGTGCCATCATGCAATGTGTTGTCTCAAGCAACGCTAATTGAACTAGTGAGAGCTGTGGGATTTGAGTGGCGCACGATGTGACTAGACAAGTCCTTTGATGAAGAGGCAAATCACAAATTGAATCCGACACGCCGTAAAATTGCCAATAATGTCCAGCGATATGGGATATCGCGGACCATGGGGCTGGAGCACCTCGATTTGGGTCGCCGCCCCCTCGGTTGGCGTGCTATCCGGGGAACCGATCATGACCCTCAAGGTTGCCCTGGTTGGGTGTGGAAAAATAGCCGACGGTCACGTCGAAGAGATTCAAAAGATGCCGGAGCGTGCGCGGATCGTCGGAGTGTGCGATCGCGAATTCCTTATGGCGGAGCAGCTGGCCACCCGATACGGAATACTGGGGAAGTACGATGACTACGGCCGGATGCTGGAGAAGGAACACCCCGATGTTGTACACATTACGACGCCCCCTGAGTCCCACCTCCTCCTCGCGCGGATGGCCATTGATGCCGGGTGCCACGTCTTTGTGGAAAAGCCATTAGCGCTGAACCTCCGCGACGCCGAGGCGCTACTGGCCTACGCGACGGATGCGGGAAAGAAGCTGACCATCGGATACACCTACCTCTTCGACCCTCCCGCTCTGCGGATGCGCGAGCTCCTCGTCAGCGGCATCATCGGCGAAGTTGTTCATGTCGACAGCTGGTTCGGGTACAGTTTGACCGGGCCATTTGGCACGGCGATCCTCGCGGACATGGACCACTGGGTACGCAAGATGCCCGGACAGCTCTTTCAAAACAACATCGATCACTTACTCAATAAGCTAGTCGAATTTATGGACGACGAGGATCCGGAGATCCAGGCAACGGCGTGGAGGCGGCGCACGAACGCACGCGACGACGTTCGAGATGAAATGCCGGACGAGTTGCGCCTGACATTCGTGGGCAAGCGGACCTCCGCGCACGGAACGTTCACTTCTCACGCCAGACCCGCCGCCCACTTCGTTCGGGTGTACGGAGACAAGAACATCGCTCACGTCGACTACGTATCCCGCACCGTCACCCTCGAGCCAGGGCCGACCCTTCCCTCCGCGATAGGACGGTTGGTTCCAGCCTTCGGCCAGGCTTGGAGTTTCCTAGAAGAAGCGGGCCGCAACAGTGCCGCTTTCGCGCGAGGTGATTTTCAGTTCTTTTCAGGACTCAACCGTCTCATTGCGATGTTCTACGATTCGATCATTGATGGTACGCCATTGCCAATATCGACCCGCGATATTTTGCGCGTTTCCCGCTGGATGGATCGGATATTCGCGCAGATCGCGGAGCGAGGGCGACGATGAAGATCCTGGTGACGGGCGCCACGGGCTTTCTGGGTGGCTCGGTTGTGGAGCGCCTCCTAGCTCACGGTGAGCGTGACATTCGGGTCATCGCTAGGTCCGGATCGCGACGCGACCGGATCGAGCTGGCCGCGTCGCGCTACCCTGAGGCCCGAATCGAATACGTACCGGCCAACTTGGCCTCGCGAACCGACGCGATCGGTGCCGTCGCCGACGTGGATGTCGTCTATCACCTCGCCGCCTCTATGAAGGGCGCGCCCGCGGATATGTTTCTCAACACGGTGGTCGCTACCAAGTATTTGCTAGAAGCGTTCGGCGCGGGGAGAAAGGGCCGTCTCGTTTTGGTCAGTTCCTTCAGCGTCTACGGGGTTGCGAAACTCCCCCGAGGCTCCGTCGTCGATGAAGGAACTCCCCTCGAAACCCACCCAGAAATGCGGGATGTCTATGGCCAAGCCAAGCTTCGCCAGGATCAATTGTGCAGGGAGAGCGTCGGCCGATTCATTAAGGAACTGGTCACACTCCGTCCTGGCGTGATCTACGGGGAAGGGGGAGGCGCTCTTTCGGCTCGGGTCGGGCTCAATCTCTTCGGCCTCTATCTGGCGCTAGGAGGGAAAAACCTTCTTCCGCTGTCTTTCGTCGAGAACTGTGCAGAAGCGATCGTGATTGCCGGCCAGGCTGCTACTGCTGCTGGAGAAGTCTACAACGTTCTCGACGACGACCTTCCAACCTGTGACGCGTACCTCGTCGACTATAAGCGTCACGTCGAATCGCTGCGGAGCATTCCCGTCCCGTACCCAGTACTCGTCACGCTGTCACGAGGGCTTGAACGGTATCACCGGTGGTCGAAGGGTCAGCTGCCCGCCGTATTCACCCCCTACAAGGTTGCCACCACTTGGGGCGGGAACCGCTTCGACAACGGGAAAATTAAGAAACTGGGATGGAGACAGCTGGTCTCCACCCAGGAGGGCATGCGTCGGACGTTTGACTGGTTCGGACGGTGCGCGTAGGCGAAGCTAAACCCGATCGCGGAGGCTTAGGATATGATGATGAAACTCCTAGTTGTCACTACGTTATGTCTTTTCGGCCTCATTGGTTGCGGTGCCAACCATGCTGCCGGCACTGGGACTGGGGGCTCGAGTGCCAGTGGGGCGCTCACCATCAGCGGTGCGCCGAGGACCTCGGCCATCGCCGGAATTGCATATAGCTTCGTTCCGACAGTGTCTGGCGGAACTGGCGGTCTGACCTTTTCGATCTTGAGCAAGCCCGGATGGTGCACTTTTGGTACTTCGACTGGCGCCCTCGCCGGCACCCCCAGCACGGGAGATCTCGGAACGAGCTCGGCAATTACGATCTCCGTCACCGACGGAACGACGACCGCCACGCTTCCCCCTTTCATGATCACTGTCGCCAGCTCAACGGACACGAGCTTCGTCCCAGCCGTGACAGCGTGCTCAAGCGCAATGCAAGGAACTCACGCAACCTACGACGTGGGTCCCGGCAAGACTTATGCCGATCTTTCCACGGTTCCCTGGCTTAAATTGCAGGCCGGCGACGTTGTGAACGTTTACTACCGCACGGATCCGTACCGCACCAATATCGCGCTGAAGGCTCAAGGGACCGCGCCGAATCCTGTGATCATCAATGGCGTTACGGACACGAACTGTAACCGGCCCGTCATATCCGGTGAAAATGCTACCAACGCTTTGGACCAATCCTCCGGGTACCACGACAGCTACTCACTGGGGCTAGGTACGGTTCTCATTTGGTGGGGGATCGGGAACTACGGCGCTAAGCCCAAATTTATCACCATCCAGAACCTGGAGATAGTCAGCAGTCCTTTGGATTCCGCGGGCATCTACGCCGTTACGGTCGAAGACCTGCTCGTTCAGAACTGCTCCATCCATGACAACGAGGGGTGGGGAGTGTTCACAAATGTCAAGAACGAGTCGGCAATTGAAACAACTTACCGTGTGACTATTCGTGGCAACCGTATCTACAACAATGGCGTCGCAGGAAGTTACCTTTATCACAACCTTTACATTCAGTCCTACGGAGCCCTCTATGAGGGTAATTACATCGGTCAGTTGCGCCCGCAGAGCGGTGGCTCATCCTTGAAGGATCGATCTAGTGGGACAATTGTTAGATACAATGAGATCCACGCGGCGGCGCGGGCCCTCGACCTTGTCGAGACTGAGGAGGGTTTCACAACAGTTGGGCAAGATCCCCTGTACAACGAGGCTTGGGTCTACGGAAATCTGATCATCAACGACGACACAAGCCCTCAGGTTTACGCATCCGGCGCCCTCGTTCACTGGGGGTATGATAATACGCTCAGCAATGCGCGTACTGGCACTCTGCACTTCTACAACAACTCGGTACTCTCGAATTATTCCACAGACAACTGGCTGGCGTTGTTCGACATGCAGAGCAGCAGCAACGACCTTCCTGCGGGGAACACAGTGGAGGTCCAGAACAACATAATATCCCAGGTAGGAACCGCGGCCGTGGAGATGGCAAAGAACTACGGGACCGTGAACTTTGTTGGTACTAATTGGATTGTGACGGGATGGGGCAGCGGCAATCCCAACGCGACGAACCAAGTTGTCGTCAACAAGACGGNNTCCTTACCGGCGCAAGCCCGGGCCTCGATTCCTCCACCTACCGTCCCACAGCTGGGTCGCCGGTGATTGGAGTTGCCTCCGGGTCGACGCCGACCAGCATTAACTACCAATTCCAGAGCCCCCTCGGCGTGACGGAGCGCGCGACCGCAAAGGATCTTGGCGCCTTCGAGCATTGATTGCTCGCGCGCGGAACCGCTTTTAGAGCGCGTCGTCTTTGAGCTGTGGTAGTAGTCGGGCCGATGCGAACCGATCTCCGTGGACGCGACATGCTCTGNNTCGGGCCCAACGGCACGGGCAAGACGCACCTGATGCGGCTGTTCGCCCGCGACAACCGAATTCTTTGGGTCAACTCAATCGGCTATCGAGCTCCGTCCGTCTCGGGGCGAGATCTGCGCCGGATCGTGCAGAAGGTTCGCGCGGCCGCCACGCCCGTCCGGGAGGTAGAGCCGAACCTCTTTGTGCTCAGTCCGCTCGCCATCCCGGCTTACGGCGTCCCCGCCATGAGGGCTATCAACCGAGAGCTTCTGCGGTTTCAGGTGTTGCGTGCGATGCGGAAGCTCGGCTTCACGAACGTCATCAACTGGATCTTCAACCCGGCGGCCAGCGTGATTGCCGGCGCGCTAGGCGAACAGCAGCTGATCTATTACTGTGTCGACGAGTACACGGCTTTCAGCGACGTGCCCACCGAGTCCCTAGTATTGATGGAGCGGGAGCTCCTGCATAAGGCTGCGCTGGTTATCGTCTCGGCGGAGCGTCTTTACCAATCGAAAAAGGGCGAGAATCCAAACACCGTCCTCGTTCGCCACGGGGTAGATCATGCGCATTTCTCCCAGGCGCTCCGAGCCGAAACCCAAGTCCCGAGCGAGATCGCCGGCCTGCCCCGCCCCATCATCGGCTACTTCGGCCTCATGGCGGCCGACTGGATCGATATCGAGCTCATGGTGCGGGTGGCCAAACACTTCTCCAGCGGATCTCTGGTTCTGCTCGGAAAGGTCACGACGGACGTCTCGGATCTCACAGCGCTCCCCAACGTTCACCTGCTCGGTCGAAAGCCCTACGCCCACTTGCCTGCCTATTGCAAAGGGTTCGACGTCGCGCTCCTGCCCTTCCCCATTAGCGAAGTGACTCTGAACGCAAACCCTCTTAAGGTACGCGAATACCTCGCAGCAGGCCTTCCAGTTGTGTCGACTGCCATTCCCGAAGTGGAGGTTCTGGGGATATGCCGCATCGGACGCGATCGCCCAAGCTTTATCCGCGAGGTTGAAGCTGCCCTGGCTGACCCAGGACCGAAGCTTGAGCGTAGCGAGTTGGTACGATCGGAGAGTTGGGAGGCAAGGGTCGAGGAGATCCGGGGACATGTTGCCGCGCTAGCTGGATCCGCACGTTCGGCGCAGCAATAGCTTGCTGAGTAACCCAATCGAACAGGTACTTCAGGGACGCGACAACATCCGCAAGGTCGCCGACGGTGTTCAAAAAGCCAAACAAGACGGATTCACGGACACCGAAACTGAGGACCATCGAGTCATCACTCGGGTAACCGCGGATGTCGTCAAGAGGTACCCGGTTCGTCCCTACCCGGGCGACGTGGTGCTCTGTGTTTCTGACGATGTCTCGCTCCACGGGATCTCACGCTCTATCGACCCACGGTTTGCTTGGACCCGCTACACGGCTCGCCACGAAGTGCATTTGATTCCTGGTTCCCATGAATCGGTTTTGGAACCACCGCAAGTGTTACTGCTCGCCGAAGTCATGGACACGGAGTTGCGGCGGGTGGCGAGTCAGTCCTTAGGGACTTCCAGCGAAATGGCCACCCAGCATTTAGCGGGCGAATACAAGTGAAGTACGAGCGGGGCCCGGCGAGTCTCCCCGGGGCTTCCCATGTACCCCGTGTCGCGTAGCTAAGAATTCTGCTCCACTGTGCCGCGTGCGCACCCGTGCCGGGCCGCGCACGGTACGAATGCCCATTCCAGTGAACTTGATCGCTCATTTCGGGGGGTCTTGAGCGGCCGTTACCTACCGTGCCGGCCGCACACCCTAAGCCCGTGGCGCAGCGGTTGCGACGCTGAGGATATGCCTAGCGGATGCAATTTGGAATTCCAGCAAAGTCGAAATCGAAAGATGCCGGGTGTTTTGTCAGAATGAATGCGAGAACCGCAAATACCTCCGGGGAGGTGAATGGCTTTCGTCTAGCTGGAAACATTCAATGTGCTGTATCTTCCGGGAGAAGAACTTGATGGACTTAAGCAGACTTTCGGACGCGATTCTCATCAGCCGTTGTTTTAGCGAAGCGTTTTCCGGTAGCACCAACTCGCGGACATCGTGATCGTCCGTACGACTGAATAAATGACGGAATCACACTCCAACGCCATTGTCCCTATTGAGCCGCATGTCGGCCGCTATGCTCATGACCCAACATGGCAGCGAACTTGGGTAGAAATAGAGGCCATTAGCTGGCGCTCGCTTGCTCTCATCCCGACCGATGAAGGCTCCTCGATCGACGCCGTGCATGGTTTGGCAGAGGTTGCGTGGCAACAGCGAGGCCATTCGGTAGTTGTGGCCGATATCCGGACAATCGCATTGCCGGTGTTGTCGGCCATCCGCGACGAACTCCGCCGAAGGATCTTGAGCGGCGAGCGTGTACTCATTGCTTCTCGAAGTCTGCGCGAGCGACCGGTCGCGGCAACCATAGCAAGAGAAGCCGACGGAGTCATACTATGCGTGGCGTTGGGTAGAGCCACACGTAAGAGTGTTGCTGAGGCCATTGGAGAGATCGGCAAAAATCGAATCATCGGTACGATTTCGCTGAAATCGAGCAAGACTTGAGATGATTGTCGGACGTCATGACCACAACAGCTAATTTAGATCCCTCGGACGACAAAGCGGCTGCCTCGAAGGCACTCGCTCCGCTCGATATGCTGGGGTTTGCGGTGCGGTCGGCACGTCGGCACGTCCGACTTGGGTTGTCGATCACGGTTGGGACCATTGCTCTTGGTTTGGCCGTTTCCAAAATCGTACCACAGAAATACGAGGCGACTTCGCAGATCCTAGCTGACGAGACATTCAACAAGACCGATGCATTGAGCACTCCAGATCGCGCGGCACCCAATCTGGATCCGTTTAGCGGATCATTTGAGCTTCTGACACAAAAGAGTGTTCTTACTTCGATCATCGATGAGGTTGGTCTGCTGGCGAATACGGAAGCACAGCAACTTCCGTGGGTGCGGTCGATGGACGCACTTATGAGTCGGATAGCTGGACGTGAACCACCCACCTTGGACGAAAGGCGTGACGCAGTGGCCAAGGTGCTTGCAACTCACATTACTCTCAAGAAGAACAAGAATGTCGTCACTATTCAGGTGGTTTGGCCGGAGCGGCGCATGGCATTCAGAATCGCGCAGATCACTTATGGTAAGCTCATGGAGCTTGTCAGAAATCGCGACACTGCCACATACTCCGCGGCAATATCGATTCTTGAGGATGAAGCCAAGCGCGCAAGCGAAGCCATCGAGCCTGCATTGAATGAATTCGTGCGAGAACGTGATCAAGGAAAGCAGTCAGACACCGCCGCAATGGCCACGTCCGAGCCCGCCGTGGCTCAGAAACCAACGAACATTCAGGCAGTTGCGGTACCGGCGCCTTCAACGGCTCCGAACAATGAAGCCGCCACGGCACAGGCACGGCAGTTTTCAGCAAAGCTTGCAGAAGTAAATGGCAAAATTCAAACGGTGGAAGACACCTGGCACAGACAGCAGGCAAGTCTGAACGCACATTTGACGGAATTGAGGACAGTCTATGGGCAGGCACATCCCCAGGTAATACAGCAACAAACTCTGATAACAGCCGCGCGCGAACCCCCGATTGAATTGAAGGAGTTGCAGAAAGCACGCACCGAACTGCTCAGTGAGATTCAAAACGTTCCCGAAGTCAGTACGGGTTCTTCTACAAGTCAATCCCGCACAGTCCGGCGCTCAGCGGTCCGCATGCCTAACGAACGAACGGTCCCACCGAGTCAACCCACAGGCGCTGCGGGCGCGAATGAGAATTTGGAACTCTCTGCCTCGAGGGCAAAACTGGTTCGGGCCGTCGACAACTACAATAATGTGGCTGGGCGGCTTTCTTCGGCTCGCCTGCAATTCGCCGCCTCGCAAGCCACGTTTGCCATGCGGTTTGTCGTCGTCAACAAACCCGAATTGCCCACTGCGCCGATAAGACCGCTGCGCATGCTGGTGAGATACGCTGCGCTCGTCGCGGGCCTGTTGTTTGGTTTTCTAGCAGGGGCGCTTCGTGACTTGACTACCGGAATAGTCCATGAGTCGGCACAATTGAAGCCATTTGGATTAAAGGACCTTGGGGAACTAGTCGTGTCGGAACCGTTGGAACGTTAAATACCGAGCATTCCGACTTAATTTCGATCGATAAGTCGGACCCAAATCACGCTGCAGAACTTGAAGGTCTGCGCCCGTCTAGCTTTGACGTATCTTCATCAGTGCCAGAATTGTGATGGAAACAGCTAGCGCAAGCATTGCAATCATCAGCCATGACTTCGAGATCTGAAATCGGCTCGTCAGGGATTGTCGGTGGCCACTCGATACGGCAGCTGCATCGACCGGGGACGAACCCTTCGACTGTTTCAAAGCGTAGTAGTCTTCTCCATAGAATATCGAAGATATTTCCGAATGGCTCGTTGGCGGTGTATCTAATGAGCTGGCAGTGCTGTTAGTGTCAGATGAAAGGACATAGTCAGGTGCAGATGCTCCGACAACCGGAATTTCGAGCACGGTTGGTGGATTGCCGTCGGCTTGGGACTCGAGGTCTTGCGATTCGTGTGTTCGGACCGTCAATTCAATTGGGCTGACCGTTGCGGCTGGCGGAACTTCCACCGCTGGGGGAGCAATTGTTGGATTACTGCGCGAAGCGTCCAATATCGCTAGCCGCCGCTGCGCGAGTTCCGTTCCTGCCGCTTCTCTTACCCATGAAGCGATTTCCTTGGGAGTCGCGAGTCCGCCGTGATCCGCCGCGACGCGGCCAATCTCCGTTAGCATTTCCTCGGCTGATTGGAATCGCTCATTGGGGTTGCGTTCAAGGGCTCGCATGACGACTTCATCGAGCTTGCGGGATGATTGAGCACCCGCAGCGCTGGGCGGTACTATGGGTTTATTGCACACTTGCGCGAGGGTCTCTTCCACAGTTTCACCCGCAAACAGTGGTTTTCCCGTCAATGCGTTCCAGAGCACGACGCCCATGGAAAAAATGTCCGCTCGATGATCAAAGGCCTGGCCTGAAATATGCTCGGGAGCGATGTAACCGGCTTTGCCCTTGGTCGTTGTCCCGAGCAACCGATTGGCTTTCCGTGCCATACCAAAATCAGTCAGGCGACAGGTCCCATCAACGCCCATCAGCATATTTTCGGGGGAAATGTCGCAGTGCACGAGGTTCAGGGCAACTCCCATTTCATCCTGAAGCGCATGGGCTGCCTGCAATCCGGCGAGGGCATCCCTGATGATGGGTAGTATGAAGTACGGTAGAATATCCGTAACGTCGCGCGTCAGTTGATTGAAACTGCACCCTTCCACGTATTCCATGACAAGGTACGGCTGCTTGCCGTGAAACCCCGTGTCGTACACGGGCACGATGTTCGCGTGGTGCAAGTTGCCGGCTATGCTTGCCTCTTCTAGAAAATCTCTTGCCGCTTGTGTATCGACACTTAGATTGCTGCGCATCAACTTGACGGCATACAAGCGACTAAAGCCTACGCTGCCGGCACTCAACCGGGCTAGGTACACAGTTCCCATGCCACCGCAACCAATTCGCAGCAGTATCTCGTATCGGTCGACATAGCGGCGCTGGCCATCCGATTTCGGGCCGAATCCATCTTGTGGATACTCGCCAGATAGCGAGCTTATGGCACCAAACGGATGGCCATCGAACCGCGGTGCGCTTTCTGCGCCAATGTCGATGATGGGTGCTGGAGCAAGGCTGCCGCTGGACGGCTTGATTAATTCGTGATCGATTCCTAAGCCAACCAAAGTTGACTTGCGCGACGAGAGCGGTCCGGCGTCTGTAGTAGTCGAAGTGGGGTCAATCCGCATCGCCGGTGTCGATGCAGTCATGCGGGGCAATATGCCTGACGCCTCGCCAGTTGAAGTCAACGGAAACAGCGAATTGGTTTGCTGGACAACTTGCACCAGTTCGTCGCAAACAGCCTGAGTGACTACCTTCAGAGCTTCAACGGGATCGAATGAGCTTTCTTCCAGAACCTGCATCAAGGTTCGACGTCCATCGAACAAGACTAGAATTACTCGCTGAATGCCTCGCGAAGCATCGCGTACGGCAGCCCCGCTCGAAGTCAGTCGCAATATGCTGCTGAGCGGTGGTGCGCTGTGGCACAAGTCTTTCCATTCGGCTTGGCGGGCGTGGTAAAGCGCGACGAGAGCGCCGACATTTTGAATGATTGCCGGTTCCTTGACGACCGAGCAAACCTCGATCCCGTATCTGCCTTCACCGATGGCTAGTAGTCGCAGCAGTGCAGTCTGTCCTCGTGCCCCACCCAATCGGGCTTTCACCATGTGCCCACGGTGAAATCGCACCTCGCCCATTCCGTAATCGGTTTCGAACCACGCCTGGGCATCTAGTGCCGATCGCTCAATCTCGAGCAAAACATCCTGGACGCGAGTTTCGCCGAGCGATCCACGTTTGTTTCGATTGGACGACGATGCTGTACTCAAGATTGCCCGTGTACTCAAAAAGATGCTGTTCGGCCGAAAAGACTAATCTCCTCTGGCATTATGGGCTGGATACCCCCAGATCGGCCAACTACAAGCTCCCGATGCTTCATTAACTTGGTGATAAAGCTGAATAATTATAAATACTAAGGCAATAATGATCAATTGGCCGAGCGAACGCCACATGTGGGCTGTGTCCTTCGCACGGTGAATACCAAGCTCGCTGATTTTGATCGGGGTTGAGCCGTGGGTGACTCCGACCAACTTGCTGTGAGAGTCAGCGAAACCATTCGGGAGGATGACGGCGTTGGAGTCAATGTGTGGAAATCGAGTCATCGTGAGCACGCAAATAGGCGAATTGTGAACTCTCAAAACGCCATCGTGAACACACGAGTCGGGAACCACTAATGGCGAGAGCGGAGGCGGGTGACGCGAACGGTCTCCACCGCAAAATCTGCAGACACTCAGAACCGGCGAAGCTGTCAGCGGCGGACTGCCAAGAAAGTTCTCAACGTCGTACATAGACTCCACACCCGGCACCTCGCCGGTGTCGCTCAGGCGCCGCCAATCGTGTGCTCAAAGCCTTCCTCGAATGGACATTCGATAGCAATTGGTCTATCGTGACGTTTTACTTCCTTGACCCAGTAATCCAACAAAGAAAGCGAACGAGTAACCATGTCCCACATTGCTGTAAGTCTTGGAATCCGGCTCCAGGCACTCAGTGCAATAGGTGCGACTCTTTTTGCCTGTTCGAGTGGATCCGGCGGTGGCGCAGCAACCACTACTGATTCCTCGGGTGGGTCCACCGTCGTATCTTCCGGTACGGGAGGTGCTGGCCAACAAGCTTCTGGCGGACAAGACTCTTTGGGCGGAAATCTCGGGACTGGCGGGGCAGGCAGTTCGCAGGGTGGGCAGAGCACAGTCGGTGGCGGCGCGACAACCGGCGGGACAAGCAGCTCGTCCGGAGGGTCACAGTCTACCGGGGGAATCGAGGCAACCGGCGGTGCTTCACTCGGTGGACAGCAATCTACGGGTGGTCTCGGCGCAACGGGTGGCGTAAGCAGCTCGCAAGGGGGGCAGGCACCAACCGGTGGAAATACTGGCAGCGGCGGAAGTTCGAGCAGCTCACAAGGTGGACAGCAATCAACCGGAGGAAGCTTGGGAGTGGGCGGTGGCGCGTCGGGCGGATCATCGGGACAATGTCCCGTACCTCCGGCACCACAACCGGGGGGGGACTCCGTTACGTTTCTATCGGGCGTAACCGTCAGCACGCTTGTCGGTGGGCCTGACGCTGGGACGGCGAATGGCGATGCTGCAACAGCGCGCTTTTCAAATCCGGTGAGCATTGCGAGACTCACCGACTCGAGTCTTGTTGTATCCGACTATGACTCGGCGTTGATCCGTAAAGTCGAAAGCGTGACCGGCGCAGTCACGACAGTGACTGCTATTGGAAGCAACGCACAGCCCTACGGACTTGCAGTGTTAAATGGAGTGGTTTTCGCTCACACGGATCGAAATTCCCTTGGTGAAAAAAGCTCCCTGACCGGAACAATATGGTCGATCGATTCCACAACAGGAACCCCGACCGTTCAAGCTGAAAATCTCGGTCGCCCAAGGGCCCTCGCGGGGTTGGGGAGCAATCAGCTGTTGCTCGCTGACGACGTCCATCAAGTTGTTCTCAAATTCGACCTCAACTCTAAGGCGATCGATCTTATCACCGGGATTAGGGACTGCCGAGGTTTCGTAGATGGGAAGAACTCCGAAGCGTTGTTTAATAAGCCCACTGGTATCGTTGTTCGCTCCGATGGTGCATTTATCGTAGCCGACTCCGGAAATGCGAGAGTCCGAGTAATTACTACAGACGGCACCGTCTCGACTCTCGCAGGCGATGGTGTCGCCGCCACAGTCGATGGCCCCGCGAACACCGCGCGTTTCGTAAGTCCGAGAGCAATCGCCATTGATGCGTCGGATAATCTGTACATTTCCGATGACGGGGCGCACCGTATACGTCGGATCGACAAGAACGGTGTCACGGTCACGATTGCAGGCGCCGGTGGAACGATCAACGACTTTGCCGATGGAAGTGGCGAGACCGCTAAATTTGCAGGCCAGGAAGGAATAGCCGTGTCGAGTGACGGCAAAACCCTCTATGTTGCGGATGGAAACGGCGGCTCTGAAGACCCGGCTCAGCTGAATTTTCATCGAATTCGCGCCATCGCGTTGCCTTGAGGAATGGAGCAACTAGGTAAAGGGGAAGCCTCTCGTGCTTATGCCGACGAGTTTATGGGGCATCCGGAAGCCCCTGTACCAAACGAGTATCAGCCTCTCAAATTCAGGCAGTAAACCTCGATGTGATGGATACGGTTCGTACCGCAAGGAGTGCAAGTGAACGGCTTTCGACGCTTCGAGCGGCGGCCGAGGCTGCGTTCAATGATTTCGACCTTTCGCTCTGGGACAAGCTCGAGACTTACACCTTCGCGCTAATCCAAGCGCACGACGTGTATGTCTTATCGGTTAGGTCTTGCGCCGTTCCCGCCGAACTCGTCAACGATGCTCAACAGAAGTTCGAGCTGTTGTACGCGGTGGTGCAGGGCCTCGTGAGCCGACGCCTCATTGATCCAGCGATTTTGAAGCGTGCAAAAGGGCGCCGGGGGCGGCGGAACATTCCGTGCCGGACCAACATCAAGAACAAGATTCCGAAATCGATTCAAGAGTGAAGTGCGCGAACGCGCCGACCCTTGAAAGTAGTGCTATCGGTGCAATATCAGCTACTGCAAGCATCGACGCGGCCCGCCGCAAGCGCGCGCGTGCGAAGCGTAAGTCGCATGAAAACGTGGCGCGTTTTCGCTCGCAGATGCGCCAAGCATAAATGGGAATTCGTCACTCGCCGGCCGGTTCGCGGGCGCTCTCCGCTTAGCCGAATCATGGGGAGTAAGGACGGATGGCAGAGCTCGCCCCGCTTGAGCGGCTCGTAAGCGCCAATTGATCGGCGACAATGGCGCTCCGCGTTAACATCGGGTATTGGCTACCGATCTTCAAATGACTGATTTCAACTTACGCTCCATGACCCTGGACGATTACGATGTTGTCTACGCGCTTTGGCAATCGATTTCGGGCATTGGACTTAGCGCCTCGGACGAACGTGACGCGATAGCGGCATTTTTGGAGCGTAATCCCGGGTTTAGCGCTGTGGTGACGGCAGCTCGAGCTGGCATAGTTGGTGTTGTGCTTTGCGGTCACGACGGCCGTCGCGGCTACTTGCATCACTTGGCCGTCCAGTCTCAATATCGTAAGCATGGAATCGCCAAGATGCTCGTCGAGCACAGCCTGAATCTCCTTCGGGAGGCTCACATTCTCAAGTGCAACATCTTCCTATTCCGAAGCAATGAGTCAGGCAGCGCGTTTTGGCGTCACAACGGTTGGGTCACTCGCGATGACCTCAGTGTACTTCAGAGTGTGCTATTGCCTTAATAGGATATCCTCACCCGCTATACGCCTCATCCTGTTCGATCCGGGACAAGACCCAATCGAACTCGCCACTGGTGACTCTCGCATTGCATGATTCGCAGTTGCCCGTCATTCCAACCTTGAGGGGTGCGCCGCAGTTGGGGCAATTGGCGTTGCCCTGAGTCGAACCCTTGCTGCCGCTGTTGCGAATGAGCGTCCAGTACTCGGAGTAGGTGCGCGGCCGCGAACGGTTGCCGCTGAGCAATCGGCCATCGTCGGACACCGTGTAGTCTAGGCCTGTCGCAAATAGTCGGACCGTTACCGCATCGTAGTGTGCATCGCTGAGGATATTGGCCAGATCGATGCGTAAGATGCGCGCATTCTCGTTCATATTCCGGCAATGCTGCTGCACGTATAGGTCGATCCAGTAAACCATCGACTGGAACAGGTTGTCGGAAACATAGGGTCGAATTTGCTTGGGATCGCGTCCGGACCACGCGACCTGCAGTTCGCCAAATACGTGCGCGACGCGCGCCTCAATGGCGCCCCAGGTGAGTGCTGGATCGCGCACCTCTACTTCACGGAATCGGGAATTGGCGCCGGGGTCGACTATCGTCGGAAGATCCGTGCCTTCTTCTCGCACATCGCTGGTCAGCAAAGGACCGCGCGGCTCGCACGTCCGATTGGAGAACTCTTGGACCATCCAGTCGAAGCGTCCAAAGCCGACGTTCTGCTTGCAGTAGCTGCACTCGGTACCGCGAATCGCCTCGAGCGGCGCTCCACAACTCGGGCAGTCTAGTGTCCGAGCGCGCTGGACGGGCCGTGAACGAGCGGACGTTGCGCGCTGTAGCAGCAGGCGATCGACGACGTAATAGCGCCGCTCGCTGCCGGTCCGCGGTTTCTCGACGAAGTTTGCTTCAATCTCGATCTCTACTTCGACCGTTGCGCCGCCGGTCCCCGAGAATCGCAACGTACGCATTGCACCGATGATGATTCCGCTCACCTCACTGAGGGAAGCATCCCGCATGCTGCTGGCAACTTGCTCAGACAAGTAGGCAGCGATCGACGCCGTGCCCGTAGCCCGGGCTCGCTGGATCGCGGCGTAGAGCATGTAAACAAAGTCTTCGAACAGCACCACCGAAAACCCGGGATCGATGGTGCGGATACGATCCAGCTCGACACGCGGCACGAGCGACGATTGCTCGAACTGCTGCACGGCGGCAACTTCAGTCGGGGTCGTCGACCATCCCTTCATTCTGGACGAAGCTACCGACTTTACGATGACGACCGCGATCACGATCAATACGATCGGAATTCCAATCACTGGGTTTTCAATCAAGAGCCAGATCAGAAGGTCGATCGCAAAGCCGCCGCCTCCTCCTCCACCACCTCCACCGTAGCCGCCGCCGCTTGGGCGCGAACCGCCCGAGTACGATTGCCCGCTTCCGGGACGCGCCGAGGCCACGGCTGCGGCGACCAATACTGCAATACCTAGCGCGCCAGCGAGGCGCCCGATACGAAGCCAAGACTTACCGCGGTACATCACTGCACCTCATCCGGCAATTCGTTGACATCGTCGGCGGCTCGCGGCATCGCTGCGCCGAGCACCGGGCCCATGCGCTCAAAGCCAGCCACGAATGACTTGAAGTCCTTCTGCTTGATGGCCGCGCCCATGGCGGTCCGCGCCTCCGTCCAGCCAACGCCGAGCGCTTTGGTGTCAATGCCCACGTCCGTGAGCACAGCAAGCGTGCGCTCGAACGTAGAGATGAAGACCAGTATGCCGTTACGTCCGGACGTGCGCGTTATGCCCAGATCGAAGAACGCAGCCCGCGCTGCGGTCTCGACGTTCAACCGTCGCGTCTTCGCCCGCGTCAAAGCGCGGGTGAGTGCTCCCACGTTCGCGCACACAAGCGCGGCCAATACGAACGCGGCTAAGCCGTCCATTGCAATCGCCCCGATGCTAAACACCTGGGGCGTGACCAGAAGTATCAGCGTGACTGCCGCCATTGCCCCAAACCCGAAGTGGTAAGCGACGATCGCATAATTCCCCGAGCGATGCCTCACGGCAATCACAAGCTCGGCCGATGTTTGCGCTTCCACCGCCTTGACTGCTTGCGCAGCTCGGCTCTTCGCATCGTCACGGAAAAAGTCAGCCTCACGCATGGGGAGCAGACTGTAGATCAGTTCTGTGGATTACTATAAGGATTCCCTCAAATTTCGTCAGCGCTGGCCGTTTCGGCCTCGGGTCAAGGCAAGTGTTCCTCAAGCACGCGAAGCTCGCGACCGGGCACTTCTTGTGCCGTCCGCCCGGCTATGGGCGCTGGCACCGCGCCTAACTCGACTCGGCAGCCTTGCATTGATATAATCAACGCGAGCCATGGGCATTGTAAAGTTTGGCGCCGCTCTGTTACTAGTTACCGGATTGCTCATGGGCACCGACGTTCCAGTGGTGGCAGCCGAGACTAGCCATGCTTCGCCCGCACAATGTGCTGGGCGGCTTTCGCAGCGCTTGTACGCGTCCGCCGCGGCGGCACCGGGTGCGGCGCTCGATGACGGAACGCTTTACGGTATGCAGCGCTGGCGCAGTGGAACCGGATACACCTTTTTGGGAATCCATTTTCCGGGCCTCTTGTCATGCGCGTACACGGTGAGCGCGATCTTTCGCCAGGCATGCCATCCTATCGGGGAACTATCATCCGTTAGTCACATCGCTTCGAAGTTGGCAACTTGGCGCAAGATTACTGATCGTGGCGATATTAAGGCGGGCGATGTTATTTTTTGGAAACCAGTACGGGGAAAGATTTGGGGATTTAGTTGCCCCGGTCATTGGCACGTTGGCATCTCGCTCGGTGGTGACGCGACCGTAGACAACGATTGGTGGTCCGGAAAACCACGAGTGAGCACACTGAGTCGCACCTGTACCCAATTCTCATATGCATTGAGACCACCGGATTGATGTTCCAATTTTCGTATATTCATCGTCGAATATTTTAGCGTGCGGAACGATTTTGGGTCATCACGGCACGTGCCCGGCGCATTACGGTCGGCTGCGCTTACTCGGGTGGCACCGTTCGCTACTCATGTGTCGCTCCGCATCCATTTCGAAGGAACCAGCTTGCATTGTTTTTGCCGCGCGATATAGGTGTGCAAACGATGAGCGCTTCGCGGCGTCGCTGGTTCTTGGGGCTCCCTTGGCGCCCGCTGCTGCTACTGGCCCCACTCGCAATAATCCTGGTGCTGGCGTTGTTCGCTTTAGCATTGCTGGCTCCTGGCACCTCGGCGTTGTTGGCAATTGACTGCCTCAGTGATGCTCAATGCCGCACGCCAACGGGCGGGCGATTCGGACCGAGCGGGAGCATCCTAAATCAGGGTGCTTCGGCCTACCTCATCGGTGCGCTCTTTGCGCTCCTTGCCTACTTGAGCGCGTCGCTCGCGGTGGGGAGCGTCCTCAAGTGGACAAGACCGGCACGCTCGCGAATCGGCTGGCCCTGGCATTTGGTTTTGACCTTCGCATACATGTTTCTCGATACCGTATTCTGCAAATGGCTCACTCGGGGTTAACGGAAGTGCGGCCTGTCATCGCGCCATCTCCTTGGGTTGTCTGCCGGTTGCAGCGGAAAGCGGCCCGAACGCGGGGTCGTCCAGCCAAACCGCGAGTTTCTCCGTTGTCGCGGTTTGGCGTCTACGTGAAGCGCTCGCTTTGGATCTTGTTGTGGCCATGTTCAATGCGGTGAAGAATCGACATCGTTTTTGGATGATGATTCTTTCGGTTCGGCCGGAGTACTCGTTGCGGAACCTTTCGTTGACTGTGACTCAGCCGTGTTGAGCGTCTTCTGGGGCCGAGCCCGCTGGCGTCGAGGGAGTCCGGCATCCTGCAGGCGACGCCCCACCACGTCATCGGCGGCTACGGTTGCCAGATCCTGATCCATCCCGAGCACACGCAATACTTGGACATAGTTGCCCATCGTTACCGAAGCATCGCCGTGCTCAATCTTACTCAGTGTGGGGCGCGAAATATTCGCTCGAGCGCACACGGTCTCGGCAGCGAAGCCGCGTCGGAGTCGAGCAACTCGCAATCGTTCGCCGAGCGCCCGAAGTTGGCGTTCGCTGGGTGGATACGGGATCGGTGCTCTAGCAGGCATAACGTAACGTATTATTTACAAAAATATCATTTTATGTCAATAATACTTTATCCTAAGCGCTCACATCGTCACGCGATACCGGTCGAGGCGATTCCGACCCAAACCCACCCCATCACAATCCGCAATGATTCCAACCTAGTGCAAGAGGAAGGACTTGAACCTTTACGGGTTGCCCCTTGCGCGTTCGGGCGCAGCCAGCGCAAAGCTGGAGAACTACTCGGTGGCGGGCCCCGAGCGTTTCAGAAGTATGAGGCCGGCACTCAGGCGGTCAGCAGCCCCTTGAGTCACCTCTCACGTTGCTAGCCAACGACCCCAAGCGGTTGGATGAGCTTCGCGGCCTTCGATTGACCGCAAAGCAGAAGACCCCGGGGAAGAAGGTGCGAACAGCCACCGCTGGCGTTCGTCGGCAACGTTCGTCGGCGTGAGATCGGAGGGTCAGACAAGAAAGCTCGATTTATGTGTGTTCCGAGATTTCGAGCAGGAGCACGCTAGCCCCGGGCATTCGATGCAGTATGGTCGTGCACCCCAATGGACTCGACCAGCGACTTGCCACTCGAAGAAACGCGACTTTGGTTGAAGGATTACGCGCAGCGGCGATTCTCGCCTGTACCGGGAGAGTTGATTGCAGATCACGTCATTGCTGTCACCGAAGGCTCCGATTTTCCAGTGCGCCGCGCGGCCATCGAGGCGCTGCACCGCCGCATGCAGAATATTGAAACAGACGGGCTTTTCGTGAAGCAAAGCCCAGAAAGAACGACCCTCGGGCAGTACGCGATTGCAAGGCCCACGAAGGGCAACGGCGCCGCTCGCAAGAGACACGAACCACGACCTTACGAAACCGTGCTTCTGAGTGTCACACCGCTGCGCGGGCAATGCGATTGCCCGGACTTTCTCAAGGGGGGCCTCGGCCTTTGTAAACACCTACTTACGGCCATTGTGCACGTTTTCGACAAGCCCAGGCGAGTTGAAGCAGCCAAGCGGGAAAGCGCCTGCTTGGGCAAGGTTCAACCCTATGACGTCGCGTGGAATCCGGTGATGCCTCTGGTAGGTCCAGGGGATCGATTGCTGGGTCTTCGTCTCGGCGACCATCAGTCCTTGAAGGGATTCAAGAGCAACGGTACGGTCGATTTGTCGCAGCTGGGGGATTCCAAGCTGCGAGCTGCTTTCTTGCGCGGTCTTCTGGGGCAAGTGCAAAGACAGGGCAGATCAAAGGCTGTGCTATCAGCTGGCCCTGATGTCAAGGCGCTGCTTGCGGCAGAACTCGAGACGGCTGAACGCCGATGTGCAACCGAAGCCGAGGCGCATTTGGCACTCACTCACTTGAAGGGACTCAAACGCCACCTCTACCCATATCAACTTGAAGGAGTCAAGCGCTTCTTCGAACAGGGGCGGCTCTTGCTCGCGGACGACATGGGTCTCGGCAAGACCACGCAGGCCATTGCGTGCTGTCATGCCTTGTTTCACTGCGGCAAAGTCAAACGTGGCCTTGTCATAACGCCGGCCTCTCTCAAGCCTCAATGGCTGCGTGAATGGCAAGCGACCACGGATGTGCCTGTCGTCATGGTCGACGGCAACACCGAAGAGCGACGACAAATCTACAAGAAGTTCAAGCGAGGTTTCGTGATCGTCAACTATGAACTGCTCCTGCGTGAATTCGACCACATTGCCGACTTTTCACACGAGTTTGTCATTCTAGATGAAGCGCAGCGTATTAAGAACTACGCGACGAAATCTGCCGTGTATGTGAAGGCTCTGCCCGCGCAGCGTCGACTCGTGCTTACGGGCACACCCATGGAGAACCGATTGGACGATCTGGCTTCGATTCTCGATTGGGTGGACGATACGGCGCTCGCACCCAAGTGGCGGCTGCCCGCGTGGCATATCCGCTACGAAGGTGACGGCGCGAAAGCCCGCGTCGGGGCGCGCAATCTCGAGACCTTGCGCCAGCGCATCGACCATTGTGTCGTGCGTCGCGTACGCCAAGAGGTCCTCAAGCAATTGCCGGAACGTACGGACACTCGTGTCAGTGTGCCGATGACTCGCGAACAGGAGAGCGAACACGGGTCACTGAGTGCGCCCATCGCGCAACTGGCGTCGATTGCCCAACGCCGACCGCTGAAGCAGGCGGAGTTCTTGCGCCTGATGCAGCTCATGAACACGCAGCGCATCATTGCCAACGGTTTGGCTCAGCTGCAATTCGAGGAGCTCTGGCCGAGCCTCGCCGGTCATCCGCCAACGGCGGCGCTGCTCGACGGGCTCTTTGCGCCAAAGTTGCTCGAACTCAGAAGTCTTGTCGAAGCACTGGTGAACGACCAGGAGCGCAAAGTGGTCATCTTCAGCCAATGGCGGCGCATGTTGAAGCTAGCGGACTGGGCCATCTCGGATCTGCTAGCGGCCCAGGGTAAGCGCTCACTGTTCTTTACGGGTGCAGAAAAGTCCAAGATGCGCACGCAAAGCCTCATCGACTTTCACGATGACCCGCATGCTTGTGTACTCTTTCTGACGGACGCCGGTGGAGACGGGCTGAATCTGCAACACGCGGCCAATGCCTGCATCAACTTGGAGCAGCCATGGAACCCCGCCGTGCTCGAGCAGCG
>PMCK01000238.1 GCA_003154095.1 Myxococcales bacterium
ACAGCGCATTACGCCCGGCGACAGCTCCTCTGCATTTAGGTGCTCCAATGGTGAACAAACGCTCGACACCGGTCAACCCCCGGGAACTTCGCCTTGGAATAGCAGCCCCGCTGAGCCTAACAATTATGGGGGAAACGAGAATTGCGGCGAAATTTACGGTGGCTCAGGGGCGTGGAACGATCAGAGTTGTGCCGTCCAGAATCCGTCATGGTGTGAAGAGCGACCCAGCACTACCGTCGGTTGGTCGCAAGATTGTGTCAATGCGGTTTCAGCCAGCTGTGGCGCAACCTGTAACACTAGCGGCAACAACCAATCAGCCGCCTGTCAAGCTTGGTCCCCAGGGCAGCTCAACGCGCAGGACAACGCTTTCGATCTCTCTTTGGGAGTGCCGTGTCAGGGTCAAATTCCTGTATGCAACCATGGTACAACCGCGGCACCGGCGGGCATTGTAGTTCACGTGCTCCCGACAAATCCTTCGCAATTGGGTAATCCGGCGCCAGACCTTTCGGGCGAACTGGGCTCGTGCACCGCGACCACTGCAATAAGTCGCGGTACTTGCATAATGGTCAGCGACTGCGCCAACTACTTGAACGGCGACGCCCAGTTGTGGGTAACGGCACCAGGTGGCGGCGAAGCCCGCATTGATGACAATTGGGGTTACAACGTCCCTAATGTAACTTGCAGCCAACCTCAATGTTCCGGTGCAGCCGGGGTAGGCCCCTGCTTGTCCAGCAAAACCCAGTCTTATGATTACCAAGGCTTATGCCCAGATAGCGGGCAGGTGCCGCAGTGGAGCTTTTTGACGTACGATTCTACGACTCCCGGTGATTCCTCTATCGTCTTCTCCGTCATAGCAGCGCCTTCCGTAGATCAACTGGCCAACGAGCCCGCCGTGCCGCTCGTGACCGTGACACAGGCCGCTGGCAACGAAACATGCGGACTCGATGGGCCAGCATCCAGAAACTGCCCAATCGACCTTTACACGGCGTTGCTTGCACGTGCGAACACCGACAGCGCGGTCATGAGGCTGATAATTACGCTCAATCCATCCTCCGATGGGACTTTGTCGCCGGTTCTCGGAAACTGGCGAATTAGCTATTCCTGCCCGGCTGGCACCTAGACGATTGATGCTTGGCTCGCCGCCGGGCAAAGATCGTGATATTGCGCGCGCCATGCCTGAGATTATTCAAGTCATTGGTCGAGAGATATTGGATTCCCGTGGTAACCCCACCGTCGAAGCCGAGGTCGAAACCGTTAGTGGCACTGGCCGAGCCGCGGTGCCCAGCGGCGCGTCCACCGGCGTGCATGAAGCCGTCGAACTCCGCGACGGTGANNCTTTTGACCAGGCTCTCGTAGATGAGCGACTTCTGGAACTGGACGGCACGCCCAACAAGGGCAAAATGGGTGCAAACGCTATCCTTGCGATTTCGATGGCGACGGCGCGTGCCGCTGCCGACACCGTCGGGTTGCCTCTTTGGCGTTACCTTGGGGGTGTGCAAGCGCGCGTCCTTCCAACCCCGCTCATGAATATCTTGAACGGCGGCAAGCACGCAGACAATGGTCTCGAAATTCAAGAATTCATGATTGTACCTTGGGGCTTGCCCAGCTTTGCAGAAGCGTTGCGTGCGGGCACCGAGGTTTTCCACTCGCTCAAGAAGATATTGTCCGCCGAGAAACTGACCACCGCGGTAGGCGACGAAGGCGGATTCGCGCCCCGTCTGGAATCGAACGAACAAGCGCTGCAAAAGATTCTGCAGGCTATCGAAAAGGCGGGGTATAAGCCAGGCGAGCAAATTGCCCTCGGTCTAGATTGCGCGTCGAGCGAATTCTTCCAGGATGGCAAGTACACCTTCGACAAGCAGAAGCGCAGCAAGGAAGAATTGGTCGGAATCTACGAGGGCCTCTGTTCCAAATACCCGATTGTCACCATTGAAGACGGCATCGCGGAGGACGACTGGGATGGCTGGAAACTATTGTCCGACAAACTCGGTTCCAAGATTCAATTGGTTGGGGACGATTTGTTCGTGACGAACAAGGAACGCCTGGCCACGGGCATCGAGAAGGGAATTGCCAATTCCATTCTCGTCAAGGTCAATCAGATCGGCTCGGTCACGGAAACGCTGGACACAATCCGACTTGCACAGCGCTCTTCTTACACATGCGTGATATCGCATCGTTCCGGCGAGACGGAGGACGCTTTCATCGCCGATTTGGCCGTTGCAACCAATGCGGGTCAAATAAAGACGGGCAGTCTTTCGCGCAGTGACCGAATTGCGAAGTACAATCAACTGCTTCGAATCGCCGACGAATTGGGCAAAGCCCAAGAGTACGCTGGCAAGTCCGTATTCCGGCGCGCCTGAGACCGTTGACGGAAATACGTCACTAGAGCCGGCCTTCCGCAATGGAGGCCGGCTTTGCATTTTGCTCGTATTGCAGGTAAGTCAACTTGGCTGGCACAGGCCAAAATTGACCGCTAGCTTGAAAAAAAGAGGAGCCCCATGTCGAAGTCGAAGGTTGCTGTTCTAAAAGTCACTCCGCAAACCATTTTGACAGATATTGAAAGGCTCTGTGAGCTGGCGGGTATGCCACAGGCACTCGACAAGGGTGCAACGACAATTCTAAAGGACAATATCTCTTGGCACTATCCGTTTCCCGGCGCCAACACGACACCCTGGCAGATGGAGGGAACTATCATTGCGCTCAGAAATGCCGGCTACCAAGACATCACGTGCGTGCAGAACAAGACGGTCGTGACGAATGCATTCAAAGGCGAAGACCTCAATAACTACGTCCCCTTGTTCAAAAAGTACGATATCCCGGTGCTTTACAATTTTCGCGAAGCGGACATGAAGTGGATTGAATATCGGCCCAAGGCCAAATTGCATGTCCTACACAAGATTTTTCCGGAAGGAATAAGAATTCCGGATTATTTCGTTGGCAATAGTATCGTTCATTTGCCCACAGTAAAGTGTCATATCTATACGACGACGACGGGCGCCATGAAGAACGCGTTTGGTGGCTTGCTAAGTACGAAGCGCCACTACACACACACCTGGATTCATCGTACGCTGGTAGATTTGCTAGCCATACAAAAGGAAATTCATTCCGGCATTTTTGCAATTATGGATGGGACGACAGCTGGCAATGGTCCGGGGCCGCGCACGATGTTTCCAGTCATCAAGGATTATATGCTCGCCAGCAGCGATCAGGTCGCGATCGACGCAGGTGCGGCAAAAATGATGGGGTTCGATCCCTTGAGCCTCGAGTTCATTCGCGTGGCTCACGACGATGGGCTTGGCGTGGGCGATCCGCGTGAGATCGAAATCGTAGGAGCTGACATCTCAGGCGAGAATTGGGGGTTCCAAGTCGGCGACAATGGCGCCAGCGTAATCGGTGATCTGATGTGGTTCGGGCCGATGAAACGGTTTCAAAAGTTCTTCTTTCACACACCGTTGGTCAATGCATTCATATTGGGAAGCGAATTTTACCACGACTTCTATCGGTGGCCTCGCAAGGACCGGCAGACTTTCGAAACGTGGAAGGCGGAAACACACTGGGGCAAGTTGTTCGAGTCCTACGTTCAGGGCAGCAGTGAATCAACGACCGGACCCGTGAAAATTATGACCGGTGCCTAGGCGAAGTGCACTCTTTTAGCATCGTAGTTCCCACCGCATTCCACATTGGCGGTCGCGACATAGTCAAACGTGCCGAGGGGCTCATCCACTCTGGCGCATTTGCGGAACAGGAGTTGATATTCTCCCACGGGACGCGCGCTCAGGCTAAGGACGAGCACTTTTGCAAGACAATAGAGAATGCCGGGAGTCTTGTTATCCAAACCCCGCTGAAGTCCAAACGACTCGCTCTAGGTCTGCTGCGCAATCGCGGGGCTCAGATTGCGACAGGTAAATACCTATAGTTCTGGGATGTCGATTTGCTGCCATCACAGGATTTTTTTGAAAATCTGCTACGTTGGTTGGATTCGGAACAAAGACGTTTCGCCATCGTCCCCTCACTTTATGCAAGCGCGGCGGGCACACGGCAATTCGTCAAACGGGGTTTGTTCGACAAAAACCAAACAATATCTGCATTTTATGGGCATCGACGCGATCTAATCTTACACCTGGCACTTAACACATCAACCGTTGCCGTAACGAAGGATTACTACTCATCGCTCGGAGGATTTGACGAACGCTTCCTCGATCATGGTCTAGAGGATCTCGATTTCTTACTTCGACTAGCCTTGAAAGATGGCTCACTGCCAATTCCAAGCGATTTGTTGACCGACACTCGCCATCAATCACCGGCGTTTAGTAACGGTTTTCGATCGATTTTGAATCTACTCAGCCTGCCGTTGTTTCTGGAAGGAATAGTCACGCTTCACCAATGGCACAAGCGTCCAAGCGGCGCAGACTACTACGCTAGGCGGAGCGAGAACTGGCGCCTTCTCGAGGAAAATGTTCGGACTACACTTCAAGACGGCAAGCCTAAAGAGCCGAGTCGTGACTGGCAGTCCCTTATTCGAGACGACGGGACACTTGACTCCGTGCTGGCTGTAAGGACTCTGGTCCGTCAGGCCCGCTGCCCCCCCCTTGATCCCAGCGCGTTGTTCGACGAAGTCCCGCAGCACTATTTTCACTCCAACAGATGGTGGCGGAGGGTCCGTCGGGGCCTTCAGAGGATTTTTTGTCGTAGGTGTCGGGATCGAGTCGTAAATAATTGAGATTTTTAGCAACTGGGCTAATTGCGCGGCCGACGTAAGACTTATTGGCAGTAGTTGATTTCAAGCTGCGGTAGACTGCGAGGCAACATGGCGATTGACGGCATTGGCAAACCCCCTATTTCTGGCACGCCCAATTCCGTTGGCTCTCCCGACGCGACGGGCGCTAGCTCACGAACCGAATTTTCAATTAGGTCGGCTGCCGGTTCGGAAGGGGCATCCGCAGCCGGTCATGTCGATGAAAGCCTGGTCGATCGGTTGCAGTCGGGTGAACTAACGCGTGATCAGTATTTGGACATTCGTGCCGACCAGGCTGTGCATCATCTCGTTGGACAACTGCCGACAGATCAAATCGAAACGATACGATCAACACTTCGCGAGCAATTGAGCACTGATCCACTCTTAGTCACGCTGGTCAGGCGCGCCACGTCCACGATTGACTAACGCTTACCATGGTTGACCATGCTCGTGAGCGGTGTTTCGTCGTATTGGACGATTCCGTCGGAATTGCGAGCATCGTCGATAGGCTGGATCCGGGCGCTGTACATGCCCTTGCGGAAGGGCGAGTATTCGTGGACGGTAAGCGAGTCGAGAGCGCGGAGACTCAAGTTCATGCCGGCTCACTCGTAACCTTGTATGCGACGCGTTCCAGCCCTTCGGATGCGGATGATCTTGAATTTAGCATTCTAGATCGGCGGGATGATTTTGTAATCATTGCAAAACCTGCCTATTGGTTGTCCGAACCGGATCGCTCGGGACACCAGGTTTCCATTCGAGAGCACGCTGTAAGTTACCTCCGCGAGCGCCACATACATGTCGCCACACGACTGGACTTCGGCGTCAGCGGTCTGGTCCTGGCCGTGGTGGGCGACGCGGCTCGCAAGGAGGCCGCGAGGCTTCAGAATCTGCGGCAAATTACGAAGGACTATTTGGCCCTAGTGGTGGGCACTGTGTCGCAAGAGGTCCGTTGGGATCGATCCGTAGGTGGCAACTTGGACGCGCTCACCACAAGCTATCGGCTTGGCATCTCCGGTCTGACGCGGTTTTCCACTCCCGAGGAATCGACCGTGTCGCAATTGCACCTCAATCCGGTTACCGGACGACACCATCAAATTCGCGTTCACGCAGCCAAATATGGACATCCTTTATTGGGTGACCGGCGCTATGGGGGCCCCGTACACTACGTGAAGACAGAGGGCGCAGTGCGGAACATACCGCGGCCAATGCTTCATGCATGGCGCTTGACAATTCCGTGGAAGGGTCAGGCCTGGACAACGATCTGCCCCGTACCAACCGATATGCGGAGGCTTTGGGCCGAACTGGGTGGCGGCGAAACTTGGCCGGAACAGTGATACAGGCCACACTTCTTCTCATGTGGAAGTCTGGCTCGAAAACGAGTGTCGGCGAGCGTTCTGATATTCCTGCCGATGGTGTTCGATTCAATTCTGGCGCTGCACGTCTCGCGCGGCGCGACGAGCGTCTGCAAATGGTCAACGATACAATTCGATCTCGAGGAGTAGACGACACCCGCGTGCTAGGGGCCTTGGCAAACGTGCCGCGCCATGAATTCGTGCCATCACACCTACAATCACTATCCTATTCCGATCAACCTTTGCCGATAGGAGAGGGTCAAACCATCAGCCAACCCTACATCGTAGCCCTGATGACATTTTTGGCCGACTTGGGTACTGGGCAGCGCTGCTTGGAGATTGGAACGGGATCGGGCTATCAAACCGCGATCCTGGCTGAAATGGGCGCTACAATATTCACCGTCGAGATCAGGCCTGATTTTGCTCGAATTGCGCACGCACGGTTGATGTCGCTGGGGTATGAGCCCTCACAAATTCAATATAGGATTGGCGACGGTCTATTGGGTTGGCCCGAGATCGCACCATTTGATGCAATCATTGTGACCGCAGCCCCCGAGCGATTACCTTCGAAGCTCCTCGAACAATTGGCAATCAACGGGCGATTGGTCGTTCCAGTCGGTCCTCCAGATGGAGTTCAGCGACTTGAAAGGTGGATTCGCAGGTCGACAGGCAACGATGCATCTGCCTTTGAATTCACGCATGTCCTCAATGTGCAATTTGTACCCCTGCAAAGTTCGATGTAATGCTCTAATGCCGGTGTGCGGGAAGAAGCGAATCGTGATGCACAATGAAATTGTCAGGAATCGGATCCTCCGCGGGCGGCAGCTTTTGTATATTGGCGCCGCAAGTTTCCTTATACGAATTGCTCCAAGCTGCGCGACAGCGTATCTTGACCCTGAGCGCAACCAGGCTCTGACTTTTGATACGGTTGATTCAGAAGACGCTGGCGTTGCATTGCCGAAACCTCGAGGCATCCCAGTCAAGTCCACGCCGAGTCAGATTGGCTCAACTGACAACCGGGGGCCTGCCCCGGTTACCGACGCAGGCCAGGTCGCAGAACCCATCACTTGTACGGTTGATCCACCCGATCCCAAACCAATTCATACACGACAATGGGTTGCCTATGAATTCTCGTTCAAGGAAGGTGCGGTGGAGGTTCTCTCCCAACGGCGCGAACAAATCGCCAAACCTCGCGACACTGCCCGTCGTGTTGGTCGTTACGCCATTGAACTTTGGATAGGTTGCGAGCTAATCGAACGGGTTCGCTTTAGCTTTCCGTTGCAAGGAGCTGAGCAACCGTCTCGACCTGGTACTCGACATGTGTTCAATGAGCAGCCTTCGCTCACGGCGAACGCTCACTTGGTCAGTGTAGCTCTGGTGCCCCTGGACTTGCGCGCGACGCGAGCCGAGCTGGTTGATCATGGAACGGGGAAGCGTTCCTCCCTCGCCTGGCCGCCCAATCTGTCTGCTTCTACATCCACTACCCTGCAGCAGACGTCCCCGGCGCCCGCCAAGTAGGGACCGGCCGCCGGTTCGCAAGAAGGTCCTTAGCGTGCTTTGGGATGAGGCCGCGGCGCAAGAGTGTTCGAGGCGGTAGCGCTCAGCGCCTTAGTCGTGAAAGGATAGCTTTGTGATGAATTGTCAGACTTGCGGTCATGAAAACGTGGATGAGGCGCGCTTCTGTGCATCCTGTGGGGCAGCTCTTCCGCTTCGCGTCGAATCGCAAAACGATCCGCTCATCGGGCAGGTAATTGGAAATCGTTACCGAATCACCGGCGTAATTGGGGAAGGGGGCATGGGCGTTGTTTATGTCGGTGAGCAACAAATGGGTTCGACGGTCCGCAAAGTGGCGGTCAAGACTTTGCACCCGCACCTATCAAAAGACGCAAGCGTATTGAAACGCTTTCATCGTGAGTGCGGCACGGTCGCCCAACTCGAGCACCCCAATACGATAAAGGTGTATGATTTTGGGTCGACGCCGGATGGCACTCTCTATATTGCCATGGAGTTCGTTGCTGGCCGCCCATTGAGTGACGTGTTGCTTAGCGAAGGCAAGTTAAGCTCGGACCGCGTAGTCCAAATATTGCGACAAATCTGCGGCGCGCTGGATGAGGCCCATCAGCTAGGAATTGTTCACCGCGACTTGAAGCCGGACAACATCATTTTGACACCACGAGCTGGTGAACAAGATTTCGTAAAGGTTCTCGACTTCGGCATCGCGGCAAGGACCGAATCTGCAGACGCAGCGCACGAGCAGAAACTCACTCAGCAGGGAACCGTGCTCGGAACGCCGCCCTACATGAGCCCGGAGCAATTTACGGGAAAGCCTCTAGATCGACGCAGCGATGTGTATTCATTGGGCGTGATGGCTTATGAAATGCTCACCGGCAAATTGCCATTCGATGCCGAGACGCCTTGGCAATGGGCGACGCAGCACATGACTGCTCAGCCGAGGCCATTCGAAGTAGTTGCTCCCCAAATCAAGATCGCTGATGGAGTTCGCCAGGCCATTTTGCGAGCGCTTTCCAAGGAAGTCGATCAAAGGCAAGCTAGTGCTGGACAATTCTTCACGGAGCTATCCGCTGGACTTAAGACGGGAGCTGAGGCCACACCGATTGCTGGCGCAGCGGCAGGCATGCCCTACCAAGCAACTGCAGCGATGCCCGAGATGCCAGGCTTTGGCGGTTCGTCACCCATGTCGCCAGCTGGGTACTCCCCAGCGACAAAGCCGGTCGCGTCGACGGTAGCTAACGCTGCGGTCTCACCGGCAGCGGCCATGCCGATGATCGCCGCTCCGAGGCGTGGCGGGAGTAAGACGGGCCTGGTACTCGGACTGTCGGGTGCTGGCGTAGTCGCCGTGGCGGTTTTGGTGATCGTATTAGTGCGCTCGAACAAGCCGACGGATGACCCGGGCATACTTGGGTCCGCTGCATCGTCCTCAACCGCGTCAGCGGCCCCGGCCACTTTGAGTGCCGAGATACCGCAAGACAACGCGGCTCAAGTGCCGGCGCAGACTCCACAACCAGCTGAACCGACACTGCCTACCCAACGTAAGCCCCCTGGCAAGACAACTACTGCGGCATCGACGGGCAGCGCTACTAAGGTTGCTCCTCAAGTTTCATCCACGCCCTCGCCGACACCATCCACGCCGAGCACGCCCCCAGTGCAGCCAACGCAACCTCCGGCGCAGAACAACGCGGCTTGCGATAGTTGCATCACAGCAGCATCCAGCGGCGATTTGCCCAACGCGGCGCGCTACTATGCTCAGTGTACCGATTCTGCAGGCAAGCAACGCTGCGGTGGCAAGGCTCGAACCGGCGCCATGATCGCGGCAAAGAATGCATCCGCTCGTCATGATTGCGGCGCGGCTCGAGCTATTCAGTCTGCCGCGGCTTCGATGGGTGCAGGGAGCCCGCAAACCGACGCCATCGTTAATGCTTGTCACTAGCGAATAGGCGATACGGCACATCGCATTGTGCCGGATTTGGTCCATTGATTGGAACGTGCTCTCAACCAGGATTGGTTTGACGTTGAGTAACGCACGAGACACGTATCGGAAAAAAAGACTCTGTTATGAGCTATCTCGCGTCGTAGGCCTGCCGTACGGGTTCTCCAACCTCCAGAAGCTCGAATTGCTGAGCAAGATTCATGACATTGACCGAACAGATTGCGATTTGCGAAGAAGGATCTTTCAAGTGTGAAAAAGTCCGGTTGCTCGACCAAGCCAGTTAAGGTTGTTCCCTTGACGAATCTGCAACAACGCGTCTAACTTGGGCCGCGCGATGACCGTAGAGAGTCACGTATCGACACGACAGCAAGGAATGCTTACGTATGAATAGTCCGCAGCCCTGGCTTGACCTGTGTCGCTCAGCCAAGTTTGCCGGCATGTGGGTGGCACTCGATAACTGCCGCTTTGACCAAGAAACTCGACAGCCGTTGGAAGGGGACGTCGTGGATGCTGACGTGGACCTTGCGACACTCTGCGGCCGAATGAGGGAAACTGGTCGATGTAACTGCGCGATTCTGTTTTGTGACGAAGAGGTACAGGTCGAGGAACGCAGGCCCGCTCCAACTTCCAGTTTGCGACCTGCAATGAGTCGTTAGGCGCTATCGAACAATCGGCTTCACGACAGCTTTGCCGTCTTTGATTACAACCGCAAAGTCAATGCGTTTACCCGCATGCTTCTCGCCCAGTTGCTTTACAGTAGCTTCGAGTTTGCGCGTAAGAGCGTTAAGTGAAACGGTACCTGCGTCCGAGGTCTTGGCTTTTGCTTCGATAAGATCACGATGGAGTTGACGTACTCTATCGGCGCTAAGCCCGGCTGCAGAGGTTTGCGGCGGTCGAGCATCAGCTGAGGCCGGCGGCTTTGGGATAGGGGGCAGAGGCTTTGCTTCCGCCTTGGCAGCGGACTTCTGGGGTGACGGTGGAAGCCGATGACCTCCCACGGCTGACTGCGCGGGAAGTCGCAATTGACCAGCCCTGGGCTGGTCCAATCGCGCCGGCGCAGTCGCGGGCAGTTCATTCTTCTCACGACTCTCAATCGATCGCCTAGGAGGCGCCTTGGGCGCACGCGCCGCGGGCGTCCTTTCATCAAGGTCAATTGAGTCACCGTTGATTGCCGAACTTAGTTGTCCAAAATCCAGATCGCCGTCCAGCGCTGCGGCGAGATCCCGCTCAAGTGCGCGAGTGAATGCTTCGATCTTCTCGGGAGGAGGTAATGTCGAGTGACGCGTCGCCGTTGGAATGGAATGACGCGGCGAACTGGGTAAGATGGATTTTCTGTTCCTGGACGAAGTCGCGTTTTCACTGTCTGGCGGCGCATCCGCCGGGGATGATTCTCCAAGAGTCGAATTGGGTGGCTTAGATGCTTTTCCCGTACTCATGCTGCGTTCAGCTCGAAGGACGTGACGCTTGTACGTGCCGTTTTCGATCTCACGCATAATCCGCTGCCAATACTGTTGAAAAGTATTGTAACGTTGAATTGTGGTCTGCAATTTGAATCGCTTGGCAGTATTGCGAATTTGTTCGCGTCGTAGCGCGTAAATTCGTCGCTCAACGTCTTTGTGTACGACGGCAGGCGGGATTTTCTCGAACCCCATGAAGTACTGCTCGTAGAGGGCTCTCAGGCGCTCGACGCGCGTTTCGAGCTCCTCGATCGCTATTTCGAGTTCGAGAGGTTCCACGTTAGTCAATCAGGCAAGGGGACTATGTTCAAATCGTCGAAGCAGGCTCGAACTTCCCAGTCGTTGAACCCCAAGTATTCATGGCCCTGACCCGCAAGCGGCATTGGATCGGTCAATTTTGCCATCTCGGCGCCGTCAACCGTCCAGCGCACGGTACGGCCGTCGGTTCTCTCGATTGCAAACCGATACTTCACTCCGGGCAGAACCGGTCGGTCCCGCGGGTCCGTGGCCGCTTCTGACACGCGGCGCTCAAGTCGGTCAGGAGCATGCTCGTCGACGCGCGCCAAAACATGAAAGTGGTTCTTCCATCCACCGAGAATGAATAGGTAGCTTGTCGCGTTGGTATAAGAAACGGACTTGGCCTCGCTTTGACCATCGCCCCATATCTCAACCTTAAGATCCCCTTCGACCGAATCACTTTCGGCAGTAAAGGTGATGCGGGCATTTTTTGGAATCCTCCGCTGCAACCATACGGGGTGATTGTGGGCCCCGCGTCCGCACAAGCGACCATTGTCGACGCGCCAAACCGGGGAGGTTGGCCGCCAATCTGAACTCAGGGTGGCCGCATCGAAATGGTCCGTGAAGGGTTGGGTCAACAGTGCCCGATCGGGTCGCGGCGCAGGAGGGTGAAAATGTACTCCCGCGCTGGGTGCAACCCCAGTATCGGAGCCAGATTTAGCTGCAGGATTGGGCCGCCTGAACGACAAATCAGTCGGGCGAAACGCGAGATCATTGTCCCGTGACTTGTCGCCCTTGGGCGCAGGTTTGCTGGGGAGACAACCTGTGAATCCGACAAGAGCCAGCCAGAACAAGTAGTAGCGAACGATCGGCACGGGCTGCAATGCTATCACAGGCCGGAACGCGACAGCGAATCCGACTTTTCTGGTCCAATCGCTGACTGACAATTTCATGCATCCAGTCTTGCTCCAAGTCACGCTGCCCGGCATTTTGCCACGGATTGTACTCTTGTTGGGGTTGGCAACGGCCTTGATCGTGATCGGACTTGCCGCTCTCATTGGCGCACGGCGAACGGCTGTGGTCGGTATTTTGATAACCATTTTCCTTACCGTTTGGCTATTCGCCCACCGAGGAAATCGAGCAGCACCCGTTGAACTGATCGTCTCGTCATTTGGTTTTTTCCTTTCAATTGGTGTTATCTCGGGATGCTGGCTAATTGCCCGTACGGCTACTCGGAACGGAATGGAGCTCGGCAATGCGGTTCAAACACTAAGCTTCGGGTTGCTAGGGGGATTTCTGGGGGCGCGTTTGGGCTATGTCGCCATCAACTCTGGCGGCTGGGCTTCGTGGCGCGACACCTTCGATTACGGATTAGGTGGCTTGTTCGGCTACGGAGCCTATGTTGGAGGGCTCCTCGGGATCGGCATCGCCACTCGGAAGAACTTCCAAGCATTCCGAATCTGGCTGGACCGCGCCACTCCCACCCTCTTACTTTGCACCGGACTGACACGGCTGGGTTGCTATTTCCAGGGATGTGATTTTGGACGTCCGCTAGGCGCTAAAGCACCAGTAATCATTAGCGTTTTAGGCACGTTCCCCCGCTGGAGCCCGAGCGCTGACGGAGCCTATTCGGGTTCACCGGCATGGCTACACCACGTATCCAACTTCGGACTGTCGACGGGAGCGGCGGCATCATTGCCCACGCACCCAACTCAACTTTATGAAGCGCTATTTGCTTGGTGTGCCGCGCTGCTCGCCTACTTCATCCATAGATCATCGCAATTTCCAGGAAGGACGTTCTTGGTGATGGCGATGTTCTATGGACTTGGGCGGTTCCTGCTCGAGTTCTTGCGAGGCGATCCAGAGCGAGGAATATTGTTATTTGCCCACAATGGTGCGACGGGCTTGGCGGGGTCATGGTCCCAAGTCATCGCACTGAGTTCCGTAATCGCAGCGTTGGTGGTTTGGCGCCATTGGAGTCTGGGTGAGAGTACGTGGACAGGATTCATTCGACTCTTGCGTGCCGGATTCAGGCCCGTTCCTCGGTTTCGGTTGTGATTGTTGTCGGTTCCGGGCGATTCACCCGACGACAAGGTCCGTTCCGCAGGCCGGGACACTGGGATTACCGGCTCAGTACATTTCCGGTCGCTGAGCCGCAGATCCTGTCGCTGAACTTCCCACGCCGGGGGATGGCAGAACTTGTACGTCGTTGACGCGAATTCCGGGCTAGAGTTACTTTTCTGTCAGCCTGAGCCGCCCCAGGTGCACAACTTCAATTTGTATAGGGAGTTACCTCATGCATCGTTCCGTTGATATTTTTATTGGCCTAAGCTTGTTGTCCGCCCTCTGCGTGGCGGGTTGCGGGGGGAATAAAGAAGACACCCAGAGCGCCTACAATCAACAGCAGGGCAATCCGCAACAGCAAGGTTACCCGCAACAACAGCAGGGCTATCCGCAGCAACAAGGTTACCCACAACAACAACAGCAGGGCTATCCGCAGCAACAAGGTTACCCACAACAACAACAACAGCAGGGCTATCCGCAGCAGCAGGGTTACCCGGCGCAGACTACGAATCCACAAACGGGTTATCCCCAACAGGGCACTCCACAAACTGGCACGCCTCAAACCGGTGCACCCGCAGGCGGCGCTGCGCAGCCAGTTGATGCGTCGATGGCCGCGGCAGTGCAACCTGCCATCCAGCAGTTAGGCAGAACTCAGGCGCCACCTGGAGCAAAACCATTTGGCAATCTCATCGTCGCGAACTTTGGCCAAGGTCAAACCTTTGAACAGAGCGTTCAGATGCAAGCGAACAAATGTTACACGGTTGTCGCGGCGGGCTTGACGGGCGTTGGTGAGGTGAACATCAAATTGATGCCTCCCGTAATCCCAACCACTCTTGCGCAGGACAATTCAACCGGACCCCAAGCAACGCTGGGCCAAACGCCCAATTGCTGGAAAAATGGCCCGTTTCCAGCTCCGATGCGCGTCATTCTGGAAGTACCCTCGGGGCAGGGCATCGTGGCTGCTCAAATTTACGAGAAGTAAGAGCCCCTAGAAATCTCATGTTGAGTGCTGGGACGGTCGAGGCGCCAGACGTGCGTGAAAATCTGTTCCGGCATTCGCCCCACGGGCTTCGGTGTTTTCGCCATTGGACGACAGTTGCGCTTGTCATGCTGCTGTTGGTCGTCAGTGCATGCCGTAAAAAGCCGAGTGTAGACAAGAGCGCCACTCCCACGGTCAAGGATTCGCCGCGGCTGGTGGCACTGGCGTTGGCCGAGGCCGTGCGCGATGCCCGCGCCATCACCATCAACGACCTCATGAGTCGCGATGTCGAAGTGCGACGGCGCGCGATGCAGGCGCTAGCGCGTATAGCCGATGCGACAGCCAGGCCCGCTCTGGAACGCGGTCTTTCTGATGAGGACCGCCAGGTGGTTGCCTGGGCGGCGTTTGGCCTTGGGCGAGCTTGTGAAAAGGACTCAGAGCAGGCAGTCGCGCAGCTCGCACTGCGCGCGGCTACCTGGTCCGCCTCCGAACATTCACCCGAGCGCGACAATAGCGTCGGCATTGATGCAATGTCCTCGATCACGGACGCACTGGGTCGTTGTGGGACTTCATCAGCCGAAGCGATATTGCGCAGCTGGCTGCGACTGGATACACACCTAGCCGAGCGAGCCGCGCTCGCCCTCGGGACGATTGCGGCCAAGCTTCATCGATTGGAGAATACCTCATTGGTCGCGCTGCTCGATGCAGCCGATTCGAAGAGCAAACCGGTTTCAACAGCCCTGTTTCCCCTTACGCGACTTTCAGCAGTTGAAACCAACGTCCAGAAAAGACTCCTGTCGGTCGCAACCAAAGCGTTGCTCGTCAAGACGGACGCCCGGCACTATGCCATTCGCGCGCTGCCATTGGCTGGCGAGAATGCCGTGGCAATTCTCGAGCGCGTCTTGTGTGACAAGGCAAACTACGCGCCCGAGCCGCGCGCAGACGCGGCACGGGGCCTGGCGCGCTTGGGCGACGCGGGCCAACAGTCACTCGGTCGGGCACTGACGCGTTTGCTGCCGCGCGTGTCCGAACTCAATTCGGACTGGTTGACCTCGGCGGAGTTTTCGACTGTTGCTCAGATATTGGAGGATTTGAATGGGTTTGAAAGTGAGCTTCGTCCAATTCTAGAAAGCTTTGCAAGGGCACCAATTCCGCAATCAGCAACGGGAGCGACCAAGAGGCGACTTTTGGTCTTGCGCTGCCAATCTGCGTCGATTTTGGCCGGCAACCTAGTGACATCACCCCTGTTGCGGGCCTGTGATCCCGACCCCGAAGGGCGAGAAGGGGCGCTCGCACTATCGCGTGTTCTCGGACGCGGCTCAATCCGTGGGAACCGTGCTCAACAATTCGATAAGCTCGCTCATTCGGCCGATCGGGTCGTGCGGGAAAGTGCCCTGCGCTGGCTTCGATCACACCCGGAGATTCGCGACTCCTCGCGACTCCTCGCGGACGCCCTGGTTACGGGCTTTGCGGGTGTCGTGGCGACTGCCGCGAGCATTTTGGCAGAACATCCCGAACGCGCGCAAAACCAACCCCAGAATTCGAAGATGCTCGCTTCTACATTGGTCAATATTCGCGACTTCGAAAAATCCAACCGCGCGCCACATCCTACACCCGAACTGCTTCTGGCCCTTGGCAAGGCTACGCATCATGTCTGGGAAAGTGACGCGATTGACGTGCGCGCACAGCTGCTCGATGCAGTGGCAGCACTCGGTGCCCTAAGTGAAAAGGTATATATCGAAGAGCAGTGTCGCTCCGCCAGCAGCGTGTTACGCAAGCACGCAGAAACGGCATTGCATCGTTTTGGTGACACCAAGCGACATTGCGCGGCTCAAAAACCAAATTCACCCAACGTTGCCACGCGTCCCGATGTAAATCCCATTCATTTAAGATTTCACACCGAGATCGGCCCACTTGACCTGTGGCTCGAACCCAGTCTATGCCCGATGGCGGTGACTCGGATCGTGGAACTAGCCAAGGCGGGTTTCTACAATGATATGCCCGTACATCGCGTCGTGGCAGGCTTCGTGGTTCAATTGGGTGATCGCGCAGGGGATGGCTTCGGGAGCGCTGGCAGCGAACCATTGCGAGACGAATTATCCCCTGTAGAATTTCGAGCGAAGGATGTGGGTTTGGCGCTTTCGGGCCCCGATACGGCATCGAGTCAATTCTTCGTCGTATTGGGTCCGCATCCTCACCTGGATGGCGAATATACAAGGGCAGGTCATGCTGAAGATGGTTGGAACCGGTTGATAGTTGGCGACCTAATTCAGAGTGTCGAACAGATTTTCTAGGGCAAACTCAGCGGCCACTAACGAACTGAATCAAAACCAGTCGCCTGGGACGGTTGCCCGGAGTAGGCTTCGCGCGAAATGTTGCTCGCGGTAGACATCGGGAATACGAATATAACGTTTGGTGTATGGGACAGAGCGAGGCTGCTCCACACTTTTCGCGCATCCAGTGTTAGTACGAGGACATCCGACGAATACGCAATCCTGATTCAACAGATGCTCGCAGCACGAGGCGTCGTAGACGGGCGCATTGAAGGGGCAATCATCGCCAGCGTGGTCCCATCATTGACCGAAAGCCTTGTTTCCGCAATTCGAGTGGCTTACGCGCGCGAACCGCTAATCGTGGGGCCAGGTCTTAAGACGGGCATGCCCATCTTGTACGAAAATCCTCGTGAAATTGGCGCTGATCGCATCGTGAATAGCGTAGCCGCGTTCGATCGACTGCGCCAATCCGTAATTGTCGTGGACTTTGGTACTGCCACGACTTTCGATTGCATATCCGATGCCGGCGAGTACCTCGGGGGTGTAATCGTACCTGGCGTACTGGTGAGTTTGGATGGCCTATTCGCCCGCGCGGCAAAACTTTCCCACGTTGATCTGGTCGAGCCACCGCGAGTACTCGGACGTAACACGGCCCATGCGCTCCAGTCGGGGGTTGTATTTGGTTATGCGTCATTGGTTGACGGCCTGGTCCGGCGACTTCGGGCCGAAATGGGCAGCGAATGTCGCGCCCTCGCAACCGGCGGACTTGCCCCCTTGGTTACGCGACACGCGGAAACGATTGAGAGCGTAGACCTCGACCTCACGTTACAGGGTTTGCAGCTGCTCTACGAACGCAATTGTCAAGTTGCGCATGAGCCGAGCCCATGATCTGTTCATCGCTCTCGATCGTTAGAACCGGTATCGCAAAGCTAGCAGAACGACGCGGTTGGCTGTGGACGGCGGGTCTGCTGACACTCCTTTCGGCCACCATTTACACTGCAGCAAGCTGGCACCGCTTATCGTCTCGCCCGCTCACGAGTAAGGCCAACCGTTATGTGAGCCTGTCACCGGCTATCACCGAAACGTTGGTTGCTCTGGGCGTTGATTCGCAATTAGTCGGTGTCAGCGACTATTGTCACTACCCGCCGATGGTTCAGGCGATACACCATGTGGGCAGCGGATATACTCCTCGCTATGAAGCCATAATTGCACTGGCGCCAACGCTGGTCTTCGTCGAAGGCGTCAACGCGGTAAATATGGAGCCATTGTCGCGGATTGTTCGCGTCGAACCAATGCCCTGGCTCACACTAGAAGACGTGATCCAATCGACGCGTAGGCTGGGAAAATTGACTGGCCTCGTACCCAAGTCCGAACGATTGGCAAATGCCTACGAGTCCCAGTTGCAACCCCGGGTTACCCCTGAATCGCCCCGCGTGTTGCTCGTCATGGCCCATTTGCCAGGTGAATTCCACGAAGTTGTGTTCATTCGAAGAAATTCGATCCACGGGCGTGTTCTAGAGGCCGCTGGGGCCAAGAACGTAATAGGGGAAGATGTCCACGGTGCTCCGCGTTTGAGTTTGGAGCAAATTATTCAGCGCGACCCAGACGCCATTGTAATTCTGCAATCGGCGCTGCAGGCCGACGCGGGAGTGATCGATGATTGGCGTAAGCTTACGGTATTGCGTGCCATCCAGACCGGTCAAATTCGAATTATCGCTGCGCCCGAAGTGGCCATTCCGGGTCCGCGATTGCTCGAGCTAGTTCAGCACCTCGCTTCGGTGGTCGCAGTCTGGAGAAAATCCGCGTGACGCAGTTGGACATTCAGGGGTTGGTAGTTTCGCGCGGTTCGCGCCTTATACTCGACAACATAACCTTGCGTGTGGAAAGACTGGAACGGGTCGCCGTGATTGGTCCCAATGGTGCGGGTAAGACGACGCTCATGCGTGCAATATTGGGGCTACTACCTACCGACAGTGGCAGCATATTGCTCGACGGATTTCCCACTCTAAAGCTGACTCCTTTAGAACGGGCTGCAAAAGTAGCGTGGCTACCGCAGCAGGCGCTGGCAGAGGAGCCCATTTCGGCAATAGAATACATTCGTGCCGCGCGCTTCAGATTTGGAGAGGGAGATCTCGCAGCGCGGAACGCCGCGCTAAGCGCATTGAAAATGGTGGGGGCGGATAAATGGGCCAATCGGCTCATTACGCAGCTTTCCGGAGGGGAACAGCAGCGCGTCGCACTTGCTGCCCTATTTACGCAAGAAGCAAGCTTGCTGCTTGCGGACGAACCAGCCAATCACCTCGATCCAGCCCAGCAAGCAAGCGTTTGGAGGCTTCTCGCGCGGGCCGCTATGTCCAGCTCAATCATTGTTATCACGCACGACATCAACTTGGTGCCCCTGCTGGGTGACCTATCGAAAACTCGAGTTGTTGCACTGAACCAAGGTCGAATTGCATTTGACCTTGTTGCAAACGATTCAAGTCTACCAGATAGGCTGCGCGAACTGTACGGAATCGAAATGCAGGAATACGGTGATGGTGGGCAGCGGGTAATCTTGCCGAAGGTATCTTCGGGGTGCCCGGTATGAGAGTCGCCGGCATCAAAGCACGTTGGGTGGTGCGGGTCGCTCTATTCGCCATCTGGCTGGGTCCGCTGCTTGGTTTGCTGTGTACTCCTAGGTCGAGCAATACAGACTCTTTTGTCTACTGGCAACTTCGTGTCCCGCGCGTCACGACAGGCTTGCTGGTGGGTGCAAGCCTTGGTTTGGCTGGCGCGGTCACGCAGGCGCTATTTCGAAACCCGCTGGCGACACCAAGTACAACGGGCACTCTGGCGGGTGCTACGTTGGGCGCACTGCTGGCACTGGTGTGGGGCGCCGGTGCCGCGTCCCTTGGTTTGCCGGCAATTGCACTTAGTGCATTTGTTGGAGCCCTGCTTACCAGCGCAATCGTGCTAGGCGCCGCTGCGAGTGGGAGGCTGCGCACCCAGGATATCTTACTAATTGGGATCGCCGTCACGCTTGCGGCAAGCTCAGCGGCGACGGTGCTGGAAGATATTGCCGATACTCCAGCGCTAGTCGCTGCCAGCCGCTGGTCACTAGGTCATTTGAGCCAAGTTGGGTATGGTCAAATTCGAATTGCAGGTCCAATTCTAGCAGTGTGTTGGCTCATTCTCCTGTCACAGGCTCGTGCGCTCCAAATATTGGTGCTGGGAGAGGATGTCGCTCACTCTCGTGGCCTCAACGTGCGAAAAGCTCGAGTTATAAGTCTAAGCGTCTGTTCACTGGCAGTCGCGGTGGCGGTGGCCTGGTGTGGCCCCATAGCCTTCGTCGGTTTGATCGTGCCGGCTCTGGTTCGTCTTGCATTCGGAGCCAATCAACGAGTCGTATTGCCTGGCTCGCTCGTCACTGGTGCCGCACTCTTGACACTTTGCGACGCACTGGGACAACTCATATCGACGAGGCATGAAGTGCCAGTTGGCGTCGTTACAGCGGCGCTGGGTGCGCCGGCACTTGTAGCGTTGATTGTGCTGCGCAACAATAGCTAGTCGAGCTTGGTCCTCAAGCAAGGCAGCGCGAAATAGCGGATTTTGTTACACTATTTGCGCGCGCAACGAAAGATTCCTCACTTCAGCCACCAGCTCTGCCCGCGTCCACGGCTTACGCAAAGAACCATCGGCGTCCTCTGGAACTTCCGAACGCCCCTCTGCGATTACTAGCACTCGACAAGCATCGAAGACGCCGCGAATCTTGGAAACCAATTCTGCCCCTTGTGCCTCCGGCAGTCGCGCGTCAGTAATGACAATCCTGGGCGGTGGGCCATGTAGTTTCACCGCCTCGGCCACATTTGCGCAGCCCGACACCGTAAAGCCCTCTGAACGCAGAGCGCTAGTCAGGGCACGTTGAACGAGCGCGTCAGGGTCGATAACCAGCACGCGTATTGCCTGTGTATTTAGCAAAGGTAGGCTTAGTTCAGCACGTGTTCCGCCGGCGCAGGGAATCAATCTTACATCCCCACCGTGGTCCTGCATAATGCGGCGGGTGATTGCAAGACCAAGACCGGTGCCTTCGCCGGGTGGTTTGGTCGTGGCGAATGGTTCGAATAGACGCTCTACAATCGCCGGATCAATGCCCTGACCTGTGTCGTCGACTTGTATAATAACGTTATCGGTGCCGGTAATTTGTCGTAACGTCACCCGAGCTCCGTGGCCACTCGAAGCGTCAATTGCGTTCGAAAGAAGATTCAAGAGACCTTGTGCGATTCGCGGTGGATCATGGGGTACTGGGCTCGAGGTTATAGGTTCGACCTCAATGGAAACCGCGCGACTCTTCGCACGAGGTCTTACCAAACGGAGGGCAATTTCTATGGCGTTGTCGAGCGCTACGTCGGAAAGCACGAGTTGTTCACGTCGAGCGAAGCCGCATACGTGTTGTACGAAGGTACTAATGCGGTCAGCCGCCAACTCTATATCCGCGGCACATGCGCTGAGCTCGGTGTCGCCCAGGCGATCCGCCACGTCGCGAACATAGCTGGCCGATGACTGGACCACCGCCAGCGGATTGTTGATTTCGTGGGCCATACTCGCCGCAATTCTCCCGAGTGCCGCAAGTCGTTCAGCATGCTCGAGTTCGCGTTCCAGCCCTTGCTGTTGCTTGACTAGTTCACCGGTACGCGCCTCCAGCGTGTGCCGGCGGCGATCGATATCTGCGGCTTCAACCTCGCGTCCAATGAGTTGCGCCACTTCAGCCACGTCAAAAGGCTTGGGTAGCACCGGTAAACCCGATCGAAAAACCGGTGCGCGGGAATCTTCAATCAGATATGCCCGCACCCAAGGGGCTCTGGCCCGAACGTCCTGTATTAGCTCAACGGCCTTGTCGAGTATCGTATCTACGACAAGCACCGCAGGTGTGCCGACATCGCATTCTGCGGCAGCTTCAACGGCATTTGCGACCCACTTTACCGCGCGATTTGCTCGCTCGAGTGCCGCACTTAGTAATTCGCCCGCATCCTCGTCCGGCGTAACCAACAATACCCTCACTTGAGAACTCCGAGCACGGCCAATGTATCGCTGGCCCAGCGATCCAAGGTCCCGTCAGGGTACCAAGACTTTAACGCGTCAACGGCATGGTTGAGTTGTTGGATCTCGGTCGGCTGAAAACCAGTACCGTTGTGTAAGCGGGCTTCGACCAGAATGTCGATGGCGCGACGAACTGTCGGAGCATTGTCGCATCGCGTAGGCAATTGCTGATAGGCCTCAACGAGCGCAACAACTAAGTCTAGGGTGGCATGGGCGGTGGTGCTTGATTCCTCATATGCAGGATCAAAAGCGTTTTTGGCCTCGGAGGAGGGCGGCCGCGATGAACCCACTTCAAGGCGCGGCTGGGTATCGTGCCGTTCGCTGACCCCCCCTTGGTGAGTATGTCGGGTGGACTGTCCTTCGGTCAAAATGACTTCGATTCCGTCCGAACCCACTCGAATGATATCCCCAGGTTGCAATGTTCGCTCGTCGCGAAGTCTTTCACCGTTTACACAGGTACCGTTGCGGCTCCCCAGGTCAACTATTGTCAAGCCGGATGCGCTGAGTCGCACGGCACAGTGCTGACGCGACGCCAAGGCGTTACTTACAACAATGCTGCAGTAAGGACTCCGGCCGAGTATGTACTCGCCGCGTCGCACAGGAAAGCGTGTCCCCCGATAGCGAAGCCAGTAGGTTTGCACCTTGAATGATAAGTGTCTCAGTGAAAGGAGTCGAATAGCTAGCCGTTTTTTCGACAAGGCAAATCCCGCCTAGGGCCTATTGACGCTGGTGCACGCGCACAGGGCCTGCTAAGCGAACCTCCTATTNNTTCGACCGAAGAACCTGAGAGTTGCGCTAGCCGCGAATCTGAGACGGCTGACGTTGTGCCTCCCGTGGTACCCCGGCCTCAAAGGAATCGTCGTCGCCGCCCTAGGCGAAACGAATATTACGACGACAGTACGGGGGCAGAGTTCGCTACCGGCCTCGAGCCTCCCCTGTTTGAGATACGGGAAATGCCACAGGGCTTCAACGCCAAACCTGACGCAGACCAGTTGGGAAACGGGGACGCGGTAGCCGAAGGGTTCTTGGTGGAGCCGGTGCGACATCCGGTGGAACTCGATGATCTACGACTCGACGACGACGCGGCGAAAGTCGTGCGGCGTCTCACGAGGCATGGTTACGAGGCGTATCTCGTCGGCGGGTGCGTTCGCGACTTGTTGCTCGGTCGCAGGCCTAAAGATTTCGATGTGGCAACGAGTGCGCTGCCCGATGACGTAAGACGCCTATTCAAGAATTCGCGGATTATTGGTCGGCGCTTTCGACTGGCGCACGTGCTTTTTGGTGGCGGTAAGGTAATCGAGACCGCCACCTTTCGGCGCACGCCGCGCCAGGGTGAGGACTGCGACGGCATCGATCTGCTAATTCGAAGTGACAACGAGTTTGGGCAGGCGCACGAAGATGCCGTAAGGCGTGACTTTACGATCAATGGCTTGTTCTATGATCTGCAGCGTCGCGAAGTCCTGGATTGGGTGAGCGGCATGCCAGACATTGTCTGCCGTACTGTCAATACAATTGGCTCGCCTGTAACACGCTTTCTCGAGGATCCGGTCCGAATCCTACGGGCAATCAAATTCGCAGCTCGTCTCGATTTCGGCGTGTCACCTGAAGTCTATGACGCAATAATTCAAACCCGAGGCTCCCTGGCAATGGCGGCGCGACCTCGTCTGTTCGAGGAGTTGTTGCGTCTGCTGCGAGCCGGAGCAGCTCACCGAGCGTTCTGGTTGGCGTGGGAATCTGGGGTATTGGACGTGCTTTTGCCGGAACTCGCATCCTTTCTTGCCGACGAACCCGAGACGGGTGGACTGACCTGGCGAATGTTATCCGTTGTCGATCAGTGGGTTCTCGAACACAATGAACCACTGTCGGATGTCGTACTGTGTTCGATTCTGTTGATTGAACCATTGCTTGAGGCCTGCGAAGGTACACGTGATCGCATGGCGGCCGCAGGGCGATTCTTGGAGCCAATTATCGATCGGCTCAACGTGCCCAGGCGCGTTGCAGACTCGATGCGGCGAGTGGCAACCGTCTTGCCTCGGTTGGAATCGGGTCGAATTGGAAGGTTCAGTCGCGCGTCAATTTGGGAAGAAATTCGGCAGATCTTAGAGATTCGCGGATTGGCGCGCGGCATACCAGCGGCGTTGCCGACCAGCAGAACGTCAACCCTCGTGGAAAATCCAAAGCCAGCACGTACGCGCAAACGACGACCACACGTAACCACCACCGCGATTGATCGTTAAAAAGGCACTGGTTCTCACCGGAAGCGGTGAGAACCAGTGGATGTCGGATTGCGCGGGCTCCTTCAAGCAGATAGCTGCGCGTACCTTGGCTTTGATACGCAGTTGGGGGGATCTATCGGAGTGTATCTATGGGATATCGCTACAGGAGTCCAAGTGCACAAACGACATCATTTGGAGGGATCGGATCGGTCTAGTCTGGCTTGTTGGCAGCCTCCTTCTTGCTGCTCTTGACCTGTCCAACGCGAACCCAGCTGAGGGTATTCCCAAGAGGGTTATTTTGTTTGGTCTTTGGGGCAACTCAAACCGCTACGTTTGCTTTGCCATTCTGAACCGTCGGTGACCTGTACCTTAGATTTTCTTAGGCTACCTGTACGTCCGTCGCGACGTTTTGATTGTGTTTGGTTGTCTGGGGCCCGGCCCAGACAACATCGAAACAGCATCAGTATCGCGAATACAATCAAGATCCCGGTGTGGCCGAGGGGCCACTTGCATGTTGTCGGCTACGCAAAAACTCGATAACGGCGGGTAATAGGGAAATGCCCACTATGGCAATGATCACCAAATGGAAGTTGCGCTTCACAACTTCACTTTCGCCGAAATAGTAGCCAGCCAGAACGAAAGCCGTGATCCAGGCAGTGCCGCCAGTAACGCTGTAACCAACGAACCGACGAAAGCGCATTTGCGCGATGCCAGCGACGAAAGGGGCGAACGTTCGCAGGATTGGGGCAAATCTGGCGATGATGATCGCCTTGCCTCCGTGCCTTTCGTAGAAGGATTGCGTTCGTAATAGGTGCTTCTTGTTCAGTAGTCGGCTCGTTTCGCTGACGAACACTCGGGGACCTAAGAAACGGCCGATAGTGTAGTTGGTCAGATCGCCGGTAATGGCGGCAGTCAAAAGAAGCGGAATTATTATTCGAACGTCGAGCGCGGCCGTGTTCGTCGCGGGATCGATCATGCTGCACACAGCGCCGACCGCAAACAGCAGCGAATCGCCGGGCAAGAATGGCGTAACGACTAGGCCGGTCTCGCAAAAAATAACGATGAACAGCACCACGTAAAGCGCCGGCCCCATGGTGTGCGCCCACTGAGGTAGATACTTATTGAGATGGAGAACAATTTCCACGAACTGGGTAAGCAAGCTCACGAGCGCCTCACCTTCGGATTATCTGAGTTATTTGGCTAGCTGGCCAAAGTAGCCAACGCCCGAGTCCATAGTCGATGCCCCGGGCGTTGGCGAGCCGCGTCGGGCATACTTAGTCGCGGAAAGGAAATTGTTCGTCAATGGGAAGCTTTAGCCTGATGCATTGGCTCATATTGATAATCGTCGTGATGCTCCTATTTGGGCCTTCCCGCCTGCCGTCCATTGGCAAGAATCTTGGCGAAGCAATTCGTGGCCTGAAGAGCGGCCTTGCCGGCACGGATGACGAGCACGCCAAGTTGCCACCGACGCCGACTCCCGAGACGAAGCCCAACGAGCCGCCGCGTCCGACCTAGTTTGCACCTACCGGGCAACTTGCAATGCCGAGGTACGTTGACTACTTCGTTTTGCGATGTGAAATAGTGAGGGTCAGGACGCAGGTGCGTCCAGCGCTCTGCTCTTGGACTTGTGATCCAGGTTTTTGTTTGGGGTAGCATCGGTACGGAATCATCTGGTGGCGACGGCACCGGCTGCGATGATTCCCGTGACTGAAATTCTTAGGAGAAAAATTGTGACGCGATCGAGCTGGCTGTTGGCAATGGGTACGTTGTGGTTCGTGTGCACGCCGGGCTGTGGACCCGACGCTCCGGTGAAACGAACCCGTTTACCTCAGGACGAATCTGCGCAGCGACACCACAACTATTCTGCAGCGTGGATCTACGCCATTGGGGAAGTCGACTCCTTGGGATCCACAGAATGCTCGAAGGCCGCAAACCTGTTGGAGGGTGAAATCAATTGTAACGCACGAATCTGCCGCTACCCACGGGAACTGGCGCGAGACTATCTGGCCAGTTGTCAAACGGCAGGCGGGTCCAAACAAGTTTCTCGAGTCCAGGAGTTGCTGCCAAAATTCGAGGGCAGGAGCCAAGAGCCGGCGGTGGATTGTACGGAGAAAGCCATTGGCTGGATCACCCAGGGCTGTGGCAAGAATGGCGCTTGCGAAGAAGCAGTCCAGCGCTGGGCGACTCGATGCGCCAGTGTAGTGCAAAGTCCCCTCACAGTTCAGATCTTGGAGCGCGTCGTTGAAAACTCCTTGGCGGAACCGCGACGCGTCAAGATTGACGTCCATGGCTGCGAAGATTTCACCAAGGATCTCCGCGCAGGAGAATCTTGCTCCAAGCTTCTCGAATGTGAGAATGCGTTACCGAAGGCAGAGCAGTACGTGCTGCGTTGCTCGGAGAGCAAGCGGCACGCTGTACCCTTGCGCGATGCGTTCAGCATTGCGCATGTACAGCTAGGAGCTGACCGAGAGTTCAAACCCATTGCCCTGACCAATCGAAAGGTGCTCGTGGACGACGTGCCCGGGCTCCTGATCTTGTCCGACAACTCGGGTTTCGTGTACAAAGTCTGTGGTGATTTGGTCGCCGATCTCGGTTCATACCTCGAGCTGAGGCAGAAATGCGTCAAAGGTGACGTCGTACTGCTGCGCGCCCTGCCTCGCAAAGACGGGCCCGAATTGGCGATCGTTACCGTGGACCACGAATCTGACGAAATGTACACCACTGCCTATCCAAGTCTGTCCGTCAAGGGCGAAGCTTCGCAGCGTGAGACGCGCGCCCTCGAACGTTTGAGCCAGGCTCTAAAGAGCGCCTCGAGCTCGAATTTGTCAGGTTGGCTCGCAGAGCTCAATATCGCCTACGCAGCAATGCCATTGTCGCTTCGTGGTACTGAAAGGATAAGCCAATTATTCAAGCAGAGCGACGCTTCATTGGTAGCACCCCTGCGCGACTTGGCCGATGCGAAGTTGCAGGTGGTTCGTCAGCGCAAGAGTGAACTGGAAATGGCGGCATTCCTTCGACGCGCGCTCAGACTTCCCTTTTCCGATGTGACGATGGCAGGAGCGGTTGAGTGGGGAGCCGCCAGTGACTTGAGCGAATTGGCAGTTGGAAGCGACCTGAAATTGTCTTACGCAAGTTACTCGGAGAAACTCCTGGACTTCCAGCAAAAGACCATAAAGACCAAGTTCAGAGGGACCGAGCGTTTTGCAGAGTTCATGTCCTCCGCCAATCAACAAAGCAAGGCTTGTGCGATTGCTCAACAGAAGAACTCAGAAGCTTTGACGGCATTCGATATCTGCACCGGCGGCGAGAAGGCGTGCACGGCGGATGAACGCAAGGAACTCTGGAACCAACTGGTTGCAGCGCGTAGTCAATGGCGCGTCGCCCGAGCAAGAGAAATTGTCCTTAGAGTATCGGCCGGGACTGACGACAGGTCCTCCTCTGCTTGTTCGCATTTGTGAGTCGTGCCCCGACTCTTATCTACCCATTTCAGATGCGAGAATTGTCAGGTATTCTCGCAGTGCCAACCTGAAGTCCCTCGGCGGGCGTCCAAGAGTTCGTGCCACCTTGTTCGTATCAAGCACCGAATAGGCTGGTCGCGGCGCGGGTCGTCGTATGTCTTCGCTCGTGATGGGCGAGATGTGGTGCGCCTTTAGGGGTAACCCCAATTCACGCGCCGCTTCGGCAATGGCGACCGTGAATTCATGCCAAGTTACTTCACCCGTGTTCGCAAAGTGATAACAGCCCGGGCTGGCCGGCGGCGTTAGCCCGCTAAGTCCACTCAAAGTAACTACGGCTGACGCGAGGTCGTCGGAATAAGTGGGCCGTCCTCTTTGGTCGTGAACTACTCGAACATCTGTTTGCGTCTGCAGCGCCTTGAGAATGGTTCGAACGAAGTTGGGCCCGCCGGGCCCGAACATCCAAGAAGTCCGTAACAAATAGGCCCTAACTGCCGCAGACTTGTTCATCAAGGGTTTGAGCCACTCTTCGCCAGCCAACTTGGTTCTTCCATAAACGGATCGCGGACTCGGCTCGAAATCCTCCCTGTAGGGTGTCGACGCTACGCCTGAAAACACATAGTCAGTTGAAATGTGTATAAGTGTTGCCTTGTGGTGGTCCGCTTCTTCGCAGAGATAACGCACAGCGGTTGCGTTGACGGCAGTGGCGAGCTCGTGATTGGTTTCAGCGTCGTCAACTCTCGTATAGGCTGCAGCATTGACGATATGCGTAAATCGGTGCGAGCGAGAGAAATTCTCTACCGCATTCTTCGAGGTCAGATCCACCTCAGTGTCGGTTCCGACGTATTTGATTTTCGATTCTTGGAATTGACGGGTAAATGCCTGCGCGAGCATTCCATTGCACCCTGTTAGCCAAACCATCATCGGGTTGTACGCCTACAATAGTCACCGAAACTCTCGGTGTTTCGGTCCCTTTCCGATACGAGCGGGTCGGCAATTGGCCAAGCTATTGCGAGCGAGGGATCATCAAATCGAATACCGCACTCAGTAGCTGCGTCGTACGGCGAGCTCACCTTGTAACAAACATCGGCAATCTCCGACAAAACACAGAAACCGTGCGCCATGCCCACAGGCACAAACAGCTGCTGACTTTGCACGTCGTCGAGCAGGCAGCCATAGTGTTTGCCGAATGTCGGTGAATGGGGTCGAATATCGACAATCACATCGAAGATTTGCCCGCGAACGACGCGCACCAATTTNNCCGACTTCTGCGTAACGGTGCCGTTGATAGGTTTCAACAAAAAACCCACGAGCGTCCCGGAAAACGCTGGGGCTAATGAGTTTAGCGCCTTCGAGATCGAGATCGATTGTATTCATGCCAGACCGTGCTCATTCACAAGCGAAGTTAGATAGGATCCGTATTGCGAATTGCCCAGTGCATGTGCAAGTGCGGACAATTGTTGCAGATCGATAAAGCCCATTCGCCATGCGACTTCTTCCGGGCAAGCAACGTATTGCCCCTGACGGCGTTGTAATGTGGCGACAAAGTGCGTTGCTTCCAGCAGCGCGTCGGGCGTCCCCATGTCGAGCCATGTCATCCCGCGTCCCAGTTGGACGATTTGGGCGCGTCCTTGGCGCGCATAACTTCGATTTACATCGGTAATTTCCAGTTCGCCTCGCGCAGACGGTTTCAATGACCGCGCAATATCCAACGCGTCATTGCTGTAAAAATACAGGCCGGTGACGGCCAGATTGGATTTGGGCTGCGTGGGTTTCTCTTCGATGTTGAGCAACCGGCCGTCGCCCCCTAACTCAGCGATGCCATAGCGTTGAGGATCGTTTACCCGATGTCCAAACAGAACGGCACCTTGAGTTGAAGCAATTGCCGACTTCATTTGTGTGCCAAGCCCCGCTCCGTAAAACAGGTTGTCGCCAAGCACTAGACCAATCGAATCATTGCCTACGAAAGGGGCTCCAATGATTAAGGCTTCGGCAATTCCATTTGGATTCGACTGGGTGGCATAACTGATCTGCATTCCCAGCCAACTTCCGTCGCCCAATAGCTCCTGCAACGGAGGTACGTCCCGAGGCGTGGATATGATCAGTATTTCCCGAATTCCCGCTAGCATGAGTAGCGTCAGCGGGTGGTAGACCATAGGCTTATCGTATACCGGCAACAATTGTTTGGACGTGGCGCGCGTCAGCGGTCCGAGTCGAGTTCCGCTTCCGCCCGCAAGAACTATCCCCTTCATGGTTGCCTCATCAGGCGATATATATTCGGTGCAGCAGGAGACCTCAACTCTAACTTGTCCGAGAGCAGGCTCTGAACCAACATGCGACTGTGGCACCGAAAGTCACCAACGTGCATGACTCTAGGATATTCGCGCGACAGACCGACCGGTGGCCCCGAAAGAGAATTCGGAAACGGCCGCCGCGTGCGGTGCTCGCCAACAGCACCCCTGACTCGAGTCATGAGATAAGCCCGACGTCCTTGAGCCATTGTTTTATGAGCAGGCGGGGAAAGAGTGCCGCATCAGCTGCGTAACGAGGTGCCAAACGCTTGGGCTCTTCGAGCGTTCTGTACAACCATTCCAGCCCATATTTCTGAAACCACTGTGGGGCGCGGGCCCGCTCACCCGCCAGAAAATCAATTGTGGCCCCTGCGCATAGAATTACCGCGGAATTGAGTCTTGTCCGCTCTTGGTAGGCCCAGATCTCCTGTTTGGGAGCCCCGAAACCAACCACAAGGATTTCCGGTTCGGCCCTTGCAACTTCGAACACTACCGACTCGTTTTGGTCGGGGTGCTTTTCAAAGCCGAATGGGGGACTATTGACCCCAACGACCCTAACCTTGGGAAACTCCCGACTAATTCGCTCCGCGGCACGTGCCGCTACACCCGGACCAGCGCCCAGCAGAAAAACGCGAGTCTCGCGTTGTACCCTTCGAAATACCTCCGGAACCAGGTCGCTACCGGCGACCCGCCCAACCAAAGAGCGGCCGAACCAACGCGAGGCCCAAACGATTGGTTGGCCGTCAGCCAACACCAACGATGCATCCGAATAGACTGGTTGGAGCTCGGGACGGCGATGAAGTATAAGCGCATGATCCAAGTTGGGTGTAACAACATAATGTCCCGAGTTACCGCTCGCTGAGAGTTCAATAACCCGCTCCGCGGCCTGCGCAGGTGTCACGTTGTCGAAACTGAACCCAAACAGATGCACTTTAGCTTGTGTTGATTCGGGGAGTTCTGTGTTGGTCACGGTGCCAGATGAAATTGTGGAAGTGAGAAATAGAGCTGACAATACAAGGGGCCGGCAATACCCGGTTCAATTGATATACTGGCCAAACTTTGCCGTAAACGTAAAGGAGAGGCGGTTGTGCCGCAGGCCGGAATAGTCAGGGACTATGCACCAGGTTGGTCTTTTGTGCAGCGGATTTTGGATATTACGACAATTGTCGCAGTCCAATACGCCGCCGCGGTGTTGATCTATAGGCAGCTATGGACAGATAGCTACTCACTTGCCTGTGCCGCTACCATAGCCCTATTCGGTCTGGTCGCCGAGGTCAGTAGTCTTTACCGTGCGCGTCACGGTGAACACTTGGGGCGCGAGCTCACTCAACTTATGGTTGTGTGGCTGGTCGTGATCGCCATGCTGCTGATGGTGGCGTTCGCATCCAAGACTTCCGCGCGTTTTTCGCGGGTAGCAAGCACGCTGTGGATCGTCGCGACGCCCACTATCTTAGCCAGTACGCGTGTAATCCTCCGGCTGATCCTTCGCAGGCTCAGAAAGCGCGGTTACAATCTGAGACGGGCGGCCATCGTCGGGTGTACGCCATTGGCAGAGCGATTGATCAATGTCATATCCAATGATCCAACCCTGGGACTTAACGTCGTCGGCGTATATGATGATCGAGTCCAACCGCGGCAGGGTCGTCAACCTGACCTCGCAGCAGAGCTGCTCGGAAACGTCGAACAATTGGTTGCCGATGCCCGTGCCGGGAAGATCGATCACGTCTACTTGGCCATTCCGCTACGCGCCGAGGCCCGGGTAACAGATATTCTACATCGGCTGGCTGATACGACCGCCACGGTCTACTTCGTGCCAGACTTCTTCGTTTTCGACTTACTGCATGCGCGGATGACCACCGTTGGCGACGTACCCGTTATCAGCGTTTTTGATAGCCCATTTCACGGCGTCGATGGTTGGGTCAAGCGCGCGGAAGATATTGCCCTGGGCATTGTCGCCTTGATTGTGGCCTGCCTTCCTATGATAGCCGTTGCAATTGCGGTAAAGGTGAACTCCTCTGGCCCAGTCCTTTTTCGTCAGCGCCGCTACGGACTGAGCGGGCGCGAAATCTACATCTATAAGTTTCGCACGATGACCGTGACGGAAGACGGTGCAAAGATCCGCCAGGCTACCAAGGGTGATCGACGGATTACCGCTGTCGGCGCCTTCTTGCGACGGACCTCCTTGGATGAACTCCCGCAACTATTCAACGTAATTGACGGCAGTATGTCCTTGGTTGGGCCCAGGCCCCATGCCGTAGCACACAATGAACAATACAGAAGCCTAGTCCACAATTACATGCTCCGGCATAAGGTAAAACCGGGCATAACCGGCTGGGCACAGGTAAACGGCTGGCGTGGTGAGACCGATACCACCGAAAAGATGCAAAAGCGCGTCGAACATGATTTGTACTACATTCAGAATTGGCACCTCGGTTTGGATGTGAAAATCCTGTGGATGACGGTATTCGGTCGCCGCGTACGCGAGAATGCATTCTAGTTTTCTTGGGGCGCAAACTCTTCGATCTTGAGTCAACTTTTGGGAAGGCACGTTTGGAGCCGGAGCACCAAACGCTACACAATAAGAACGCCGCGACGAAGAGGTGGACGCCACCGGTTGGGAGCAGTCCCGCTAGGTATTGAATGCTATGTGTTCGGGGCGCCTTAGCTCCGAGGCGCTTATCGCCAGCACAGATTTATGCTTGAATTTCACGCACACTAAACTGCACGAGCCTGAATCATGCCCAAGGGGCTAGGAATTTCGAAATATTCCCAAATAGGTGTGCTGAACACTTGCAACGGGACCTCGCTTGGGTCCACGCTTCGCCCCGATGTCCGAACCCCAATCAAAGGGCCCTGCACTGGTAGCGCTAATTGGCTCGCTACTGGGGTTGGTGTTCTCCTACAGCTCCACCGTCGACTATGCAGCACACTTAGATCGGCGCCTACACGATGTCCACTGCAGTTTCATTCCTGGCGCGCCCCCGACATCCGAGGCTGAAGCCTGCAGAGCTGCAATGTACAGTCCCTATTCGGCAATAATGCGCGACACGCTCTGGGGCGGAATTCCAATATCCGTATTCGCTCTGGGCGCATTCGCATTCTTTGCCGGTTTTTCGATCTATCTCCTGCTGGCAAAGGAGAAGGCCTCCCGGGCGAATGTCATGATGTTTGCGGCAGTCAGCGTAACTCCGCTACTGGTGTCAATCGTCATGTTCACGATCTCCGTGACCAAGCTTGGCACGCTGTGCAAGACCTGCGTTGGGACGTATATATCATCGGCACTGCTGGCGGCGGGTGGCTTGATGAGTCTGCGAACGCTCAATTCGTCGAGCGACGGCGCCCAGCGTCCCAGCGGTCAGCCGATGGTGGCAGTATTCTGGTTGGTGGCACTGGCGGTGCTTACGTTGCTGCCGACACTCGTATATGCCGCATCGGCACCCGATCAGCGCCCGTACTTGGGTAAGTGCGGTGAACTGAAAAAGCCCGAAGAGCCTTCAGGGGCTCTTGTCAAATTCCGTGGGGCACGCGCGGTCCAACCCGCTTTGCTATTCGAGGATCCATTGTGTCCAACGTGCAAAGCCTTGCACGAACGACTCATCGGGGAAGGAGTACTCGACCGGCTGGATGTGACGCTCTCTCTATTTCCATTGGACAATACCTGCAATTGGATGTTGTCTGACCAAAGTTTGCACCCGGGCGCGTGCGTGGTGGCGCGTGCCGTAATTTGTGCAAAGGGGCAGGAATTGCAGATGCTCGAATGGGCGTTTGCGGAGCAAACATCCCTTACCGCAGCAGGCAAGAGCGGGGAGGCGGTGCTAAAGGCGCGCATCCAGCAGCGCTGGGGGAAAGCCCTGGTGGACTGTACCGATAGTCGCGACGCCAAAGCTACGCTCAACAAGCACCTGCACTTTGCGGCGGAAAACAACGTACCTGTTTCGACACCTCAGGTGTTTTTGGGCAAACAGCGGCTGTGCGACGAAGATACGGATCTGGGATTGCGCTTTACGCTCAAGCAATTAGCGCCGGAGGTTCTCCAATGACAGAAAGTCGAACGCCCAAGTTCGGGCCCGTAGCGGTTGCAGTAGCTACGGGTGCCTTGCTCACTGTTGGAATACTCGTTCGCGTTCACGGAGCAGTAGCCGACGCAAAGTTGCGTTTGATTACGCCCGATACAAACAAGCCAGCAATTGCAGTCGCCGACCAATCGGAGGTTGCCTATTGTACTCCGCGATTCAAGGAAGTTCTCGAGCGAGTGTTGCACTCGTGCGGACTCGTGTCGGGTGAGGGCGGGCGTCGCGGGTGTCAACCCGCTGACGTAAAGACGTTTGCGTCGATCAGCGATTCCGACTTCAACGAGCTATTTACTCCTCTAAAAGATCGGGGCGCTGTCATCATGTACGATGAGGGCAAAGACGATCTGGATGAAAGGGCCAAGAAAGTTCTGGAAGATATGTGGTTCGAGCGTAAGGGCGCTCGGTACTTCTTCGTGGTTGCGCGCGCCTCCAAAACGGGAACGGTAGACAAGAATCGAGCCCTTTCGCATCGACGCGCCAATTCCGTCATGTTTCACCTCAAAGACGTGTCCAAGGATCCCGAGATTGAGAAGATTGTTGGACTACTTTGGCTGGGTAATGAATTTGCTCAACTTTCGAAAGAATACTGCGGATGGAACAATTCGCGGCAAGATACAAAGTGCAACGACGAAGCCATCAACAGGAGCGCATTCGTATCATGGGTCGATTGTCGGCTTTGATTGGATTAGTGTGCCTTGTAGCCGCCGCTACGGTTGGCTGCGACGATACCAAGCCTAAAGTCACCGTAACGAACGAGCGCAGTCAGGCGATCCTCGGTTCGCCGAGTGCGGCTGGCCCGACCATCACAGCGTTACCAGTCGCTGCCGCAACAGCCACGGTCCCTAAAAAACCTCGGCAATTGTGCGGCGGCCATCTGAGCAAATCCGGACCCGAGCTGCCCTCTGAGTCGCCCGCTCGACGCAGTGCGGCTGGCGAGCGTGATTTGCCGGAGCAGATTCAAAGTCGGGGACACTACACTTGGATAAATTTTTGGGCTGCTTGGTGCGCTCCGTGTAAAGAGGAAATTCCAAGGTTACTCGCTTGGGAAAAGAAGCTCAGCGATAGCGGGGTTGCATTCAAGGTCGTATTCTTGTCGTTGGACGACGATGAACGCCAGCTGACGAGCTTCCTCGATAAACAGCCACCTACCGGATTGCGCCGCACCTATTGGTTGGCAGATGGCATCAAGCGCACGGATTGGCTGAAAGCTGTTGGAGTAAAGCCCGATAGTGAATTGCCCGTTCAACTCCTGCTCGATCCTAGCGGTCATGTCCGGTGCACCATTGGAGGCGCCATCGAGGATTCCGACTACGATCAATTGCGCGGTCTTCTCAATGGCGCAGATTGAGCCGAGCCCGCTAAAGTTACCGGATTTTCTCGAATCTGAATTGGCCGCCGGCCACCCCTGGGTATATCGAAATCATGTCCCCGCTCAATTCGAAGCGGCCACCGGGAGCTGGGTCTGCGCCGTGGCAGGTCGTACCAAGGTTTGGGCGCTTTGGGACAATGAATCTCAAATAGCTCTGCGCGTATTTTCACGAAATGGCCGACCATCGCCCGAATTGATCTTCGAGCGAGTTCAATCGGCGTTTGAATTGCGACGAGCCCTTACGCCAGCGCGAGCCACAGCATACCGACTAATCAACGGCGAAGGGGATGGTCTTCCGGGAATTGTCGTGGATATCTATGGGGAATATGCCGTGGTCGCAACCTATTGTGCAGCCTGCAGGGTACTACTACCTCAGCTACTGGATGCCCTCGCTCGCTCGGTAACACCTCGTGGCATTATTCACAAACAAGCGACTAGCGAACCGGGGGAGCACGCGGAGATCGAGGTCTTGTTCGGCCAACCTCCACCCGATGATCTGGTCGTGTCGGAGGGAGAAGCCCGTTATTATGCGGATTTGGCGCGGGGTCATAAGACTGGATTGTACTTGGACCAGCGTGACAACCGTCTTACTTTCGCTAAGTTCGCCAAGTCTGGTTCAGTGCTCAATTTATTCTCATACACGGGAGGATTCTCTGTTGTCGCGGGGCGCACGGGAGCAGGGAGGACGACGAACATCGATATTTCAGAGCACGCGTTAGCACGTGCCCGAGACAATTTCATTCTAAATGAGCTCGATCCGAGCAAACATCGATTCACCGCAATGGATTGCTACGATTACCTGAAGGCTGCGGTTCGCTCTCGAGAGATTTTCGACTCGATTGTTTGTGACCCACCGAGTTTGGCTAGGAATCGAGCCCAGTTGGACCATGCACTGAAGGCTTACCTGCATATAAATGCGCTCGGCCTCCAATTGGTGCGCGCGGGTGGCTATTATGCCGCAGCCAGTTGTACGGCACAGGTTTCACCGGAGCAGTTTCGTCAAGTTCTGTCTGATGCGGCACAGCGCGCGGGGCGCAGTGCACAAATTGTTCATGACTCAGGTCACGCCGTTGATCATCCTATAGGCATTGGCCACCCCGAAGGGCGATATTTGAAGTTCGTCGTGCTTCGAACGCTAAACGATCCGCGGTAACGAGCCATAACCCCTTCCCCGATTGATACTGCCGTCAAGCCGCTGCTATTGCATCGATGCGATTCAATTCCTCATCGCCAATGTCAAGGTTCTTCAGCGCAAGTACGCAGTCAGCAACCTGGCTCAACTGGCTCGCACCTATGATTGCCGATGTTACCGCGGGTTGCCGCAACACCCATGCAAGCGCGAGTTGTGCCAAGGTCTGTCCACGGGACTTAGCCAGCAAATCGAGCGCTCGAATCTGGCTCAGTCTCTTTTCGGTCCAAGCGCAATGAGCGGTAGCAGCAGCCCACTGCGTCCGCAGCGTTTGCACTGCATAGCGTCATGGCGAGATTCGTTTACTTGGTAGTGCATCACAGCGATGTTTAGCGCGGTATTGTCTTGCTAAACAAGCGGTTTGAGCAGGAATCCCCGGAGTGCCGGCATCCGCAATTGTCGTTCCTTGCAGTTCTGCTAACCTCCGGCCTCTGAGACCGAGCAGCAGACTTAGTCCTTCAATTGCGCGCGTAGCCGACTTGCTTGTCGAGGCTTGCGAAGGGATATGCCTGCCGCTTCGGATGTACGCGTTCAAGAGCCTGAGTCAACAAATATTGGCGGGCATTTTTGTATTACTCGCTGCAGGAAAAGCACGCTCCCAAACGCAACATTTGTCCGATTCTGTAAATACGTTGCGTGGAACCAATTCCAATCGCGACTATTCACGCGGAAACACATTTCCCGCCGTTGCGCTCCCGTTCGGATTCAATTTTTGGACACCGGTCACGGAAGGTAATTCGGCGCGATGGCTTTACCGGTATAACGCGCCAAGCATTCAGGGATTTGCAGTGAGCCACGAGCCCTCTCCGTGGATCGGCGACCACGGCTCGCTGCAAGTGATGCCGATGACTGGGAAACTGCGCGTTGCCCCGAAGGCGAGGGCTTCGCTTTTCCGCCACACCCAGGAAATTGCCAGACCCCACTACTACAAAGTAACGTTGGATTCCTACGGAATCACGACGGAGATTACGCCAACGGACCATGCAAGCGCCTGGCGTTTTACCTTCTCCAATCCGAATAAAGCGTACTTGCTGTTTGATTCAATTGACTCCGTCACGGGTAGTGTTTCAATCGATCAAGCAGCGCGTACGATAAGTGGCTATGTAGACCAAAATGGGCCCAAGCTGTACTTCCTTGCCCGCGTAGATAAGGATATCGTGTCCCAAGGCTCCAGTCCGCATAGCGGCGCAAATGGCTGGATTCAATTGAAAACCCAAAGTCACGATGTAGTCAATATGTCCATGGCGACATCGTTCATCAGTATCGAGCAGGCGCGCGCGAACTTGGACGCTGAAGTGGGGACGAGAACATTTGACCAAATCAAGAACGAGGCTCAGTCCGTCTGGGATGCGGCACTGGGCAAGTTCGAAATCTCCGGCGCTTCTTCAGATCAAAGGGTTACATTTTACTCCAACTTGTATCGCGTATTTTTGTACCCCAATTCGATGTGGGAAAGGGTCAATCAGCAGTTCAAGTATTTTAGCCCATTTACGCTCAGGGAACAGACTGGTAAGCTGTACGTAAATAATGGATTCTGGGATACGTATCGTGCCGTTTGGCCCTTGTTTAGCCTGCTAATACCGGCAAAAACTTCGGAAATGCTCGATGGTTTCGTCAATGCGTACAAGGACGGAGGTTGGGTACCGCGCTGGTCGGGCCCTGGTTACATCGATTGTATGGTGGGCTCGCACTCGGATATCGTGTTTGCAGATTCCTATTTGCGCGGGGTAACGGACTTCGACATTCGAACCGCTTATGAGTCGATGTTGAAGGACGCCTTGTCCTACTCGAGCGATCCGGCAAAAGGTCGCAAGGGCAACTCGAGGTCCATTTTCCTGGGCTATGTACCGAGTGATATGCTTCGCGAATCCGCTTCATGGACGCTGGAGGACGCTATCAACGACTTCGGTATTGCTGAAATTGCAGGAGAATTGGGGGATCGCGTCTATCATGAGTATTTCCTCAATCGCTCACTGCGATACGCGTACCTCTTTTCACCGTCGGTTGGCTTCTTTCGTGGCAGACGCGCGAACGGGGCTTGGCGGACACCGGACTCAGGGTTCTCCCCCAACGCGTGGGGGTACGAGTTTGCCGAGGGGCCGCCTTGGAACTATAGGCTCGCTGCAACCACTGACCCACAGGGCATGGCTAACCTATTCGGAGGTCGTGCGGCACTCTCAGAGAAGATAGACTCGATATTTCGCGCGCCGCGAAGGGTTCATTTCGGAAGCTATGGGCAAGTGATTCATGAGATGCGCGAGGCTCTTGCCACCAATATGGGCCAATATGCCCATTCGAACGAACCCGTTCATTCCATTTTGTACATGTACGATTACGCGAACGCGCCCTCCAAAGCCCAATTCCGTACGCGTGAGGTGTTGAACCGACTCTACAGCTCGGGAGTAGGTTCTGGTGACGGCTACCCGGGAGATGAAGACAACGGTCAGATGTCCGCCTGGTATATTTTCAGTGCTATGGGGTTCTACCCTGCATCGCCAGGGCATCCAGAATACGCAATTGGTTCACCACTGTTCGAAAGGGTCGCGATTCATCTCGAAAATGGCAAGCAATTCATCGTGGCGGCGAAGAACAACAGTTATACCAATCGGTATATTCAAAGCGCGAGGCTGAACGGAGTCCCGTATACAAAAACCTACTTGCGGCATGCTGACATTGCGAGCGGGGGAATGATTGAGTTCGAGATGGGCGCTTCCCCGTCAAATTGGGGCACGGCAGTGAGCGATTTGCCGACATCGATTACCCCCATCTCGAGCACCAAGTCCCCCGTACCCCGTCAAGACAAGGCCAATGGGGGGACGATACTGGTAAGTTCGGAGAACTCGGCCGAACATGCCGATCGCTCGCGTGCATTTGACGACGATTCGCTCACCAAGTGGCAGGCGCTCGAGGCAAACTCGAGTATTCAATATCAATTTCCGAGCGGAAGAAGCTACGCCGTTGGGCTCTACACGGTGACATCCGCGGGAGACTCACCGGAACGCGACCCCAAAGACTGGACGCTGAAGGCCTCTAACGATTGCGCGAACTGGGTAACACTCGACAAGCGAGTCAACGAGGACTTTTCACTGCGCCTTCAGACAAAAGTCTTTCGGGCGGAAAATACTAGGCCGTACCCATGCTACCGATTGGACATCGGCGCAAATCATGGGGCGAGCACAACTCAAATCGCGGAACTGGAGCTCATAGGTGACGCCCCCATTGCATCGGCCTTGGCGCGAGTCACGCCGGGTTGCAAGCCCAATGCTGCATCTGACAAGGCGACTGACGGAAGCCTGAGTACGAAATGGTGTTCCGCCGAGCCAGGTCGAATCCTCGAGGTTGATCTCGGAGGTCAATTCCTCGTCAATCAATTTGTAATCTATCACGCACAGGCGGGGGGCGAGCGCACAGCATTGAATACGCGCGATTTCAATATCGACATTAGTACGGATG
>PMCK01000076.1 GCA_003154095.1 Myxococcales bacterium
AGCTGTTGATGCGCGTTGGCAATTTCGAGTGCCCGATTGGGGTCGGTCGAGAGCGCGGCGCGCGCGTTCTCGAGCAAGCGAGCCTCATCGGCGATGCTGAGTTCCTCGAATGCACCTGCGCCGCTTTGACCCGAATTCGAGCGTGCGGCGGGTTCCGAATGTTCAGCAGTGCGAGCGGGTGACGCCTGCGTCGCGGCACTCCGCGATTCGCTGGAGGCGGGTACTTCAGCCGCAGCGGGCCGGTCGGCAACGGCGGGCAGATCTCCCACTGTCGGCAAAACGGGCGGCTGCAATCCGGGGCTGGGTGCGCGGGAGGGCAGGCTCGCCAACCCGGCGTGCGTCGCAAGGGCCCTGTGTGTCACATATTGCTTCACGCCCCAATAGCTACCCACGCCGAGCGCGCTCATCGTCGACACGACAACAAGGGCCTTTCCCGTGCCGTGAATCCCCAAAAATGTCCCAAGCGATTTTAGCGTGGAGCCGCCGAACGCGGCCTGAGCTGCAACCCCTTTTGCAGCCAAACCCGCCGCAAACACCGTCATTTGCGCATGCGCCTGAGCGGGCATCGGCGGCACGTCGCTGGCGGCGCCGAGAACATCGCGCAGACTTGATTCCGTACGCGGATCTTCAAGCCATCGAGTCGGCTCTGTCATGATTCCGCTCCCAACTTCAATAGGGGTTTTCCTTCGCGCCGTTCTAAGCGATTGAGTTGTTCTAAGAATTCGTGACGCGCGTGCGAGAGCCGCGAAAAAACCGTGCCCTTGGGCACGCCGAGCAATGTTGCTATCTCGGAGCACCCGATCCCTTCGAGCTCGAACATGACGAACACGGCCCGCTTTTCCGGATCCAGTGCCTCGAGGGCGAGGTAAAGCTGACGGCGTGCATCGGTGACCAGTGCTTGCCTTTCGGGATGATGGGTCTCGACGAGCGCACTCGGCTCGGTATGCGATTCGAGCGGTTGCTCGCGGCGCCGGCGCTGGCCTCGCCGCAGCGTGGCTGCAACGCGCAGGCAAATTCCAAAAAGCCAAGTCGTGAGCTTGCTGTGCCCGTCGAATGAAGCCAGGCGTCGGTGTACGACGCACAGCACCTCTTGTAGCGCGTCCGGAAGATCGGCCTCGGGCACGCCCATTCGGTACAGGCTTTTCCAGAGGAATTGGGCGTGCTCTGAGTAAATCGCCGCCACATCGAGCTGCCTTTCGATGCGTTTGGATTCGTCGGGCTTAGGATCGCGCGTCACCAATCGCAACAACAACCCATGGATGGCCGCCCGGCAAGGCGCGCTTCAATCAAAATGCAGACCCAAACCCAATGCAGCACCTGGCATCAGCTTATTCTGCTTGAAAGCCGGTACGTTCTCTGGACCTGTCGCATGATTGACAACGACACGAAACTCCCAAAGTCGAGGTGCGACCAAGTCGAACAGCCGCGCCTCCAACCACACCGGCCCCGCGATTCGCACGGCCGCACCCGCTTCGAACCGAAACGCCGCCCAAAGCCTGTCATCCGGCTTGAGCGGCTCGGGATTGTGCACCACCGAATGCACGGAGCCCAAACCAAACCCGACGCAGCCGAAGCCCAACACGTCGCGCCATCGGCTTTGGTAGCACCCGCCGGCTTCCATCGCCGTCACGCTGTATCCCAAGTCGCCTGCTCGCGTGCTCTGCTGTTCCTCGGGCAAAACCAACGCTGAGAGCCGCAACGCGAAGCGGCCGTTGGCGTCAAGCGCCACACGCATGAGCAACTCCGCGCCGAATGCGACGCCGGGGAGTACACCGTAAAGCATCGTTGCATCCACAGCCACGAAAGCTCTTCCCAGGCCGCTGACGGCTTTTTCTGGGGTCGTTTCGGCACGTACAAATCGCGGAGGCTCGGGCAGGATGCCAGGCACCGAGTTAGCCTGCGGCGCGACGCGCAGCTGCGGGGTGGGACTGGTCACAGGAATTCTCGGAGCAACGCTCGTTGTTTCCGGCGCAGCCCTGGGTTCCGTTCTGCTCGCGGACGGTGGAGCCAATTGAGCTGTCGGATCGATGATAAGCGCAATCGCGAGCACTATCGCATCGTCGAGCTTGTGACAATCTGCCGTCTGTTCTCGCAAGCGACGGCTTCCCAGCGTGTTGCCGTCGGCGTCGCGCTCGAAGAGCTGCACCTCGAAATAATCCGCCTGCCTCTCGATGGTGCCTTCAATCCACTGTCGAGCAGTGCCTTCGAAGGGGTCGTGTCCCATGCGTCGCGCAATCTCTCGCTGCAGAGCTGGCGCTGCGATGCAGCTCGTCGCATTCTCCGTGCGCACGAACGACAACCGAACGCCGCTAACCGGAGGCTCTTGCCCCAGGGCAGAGGTCGCGACAAGCGAAAGCCAGACGAACAGACCGAAACGACACTGCCGCATGCCTGCCCACTTATCACGGCTGACGCCGACCCGCCGCTAGCATTGGCGGGAGCGTTCATGATGCCGAGCCCCTCCTACAAGATCGACTGCCCGAGCGCCGAGATTACCAAGTCGACCGCCGTGACGGCGGTTCCGTTGCGAACGTCGAACATCGGATTGACCTCCACCACGTCCATGGAACAGAGCACTCGTCTGTCAGCGAGTACCTACGCCCGCGGCGGCGAGTTCATGTGCTCAGCGTAATCATAGCAGGCCGGAGCGGCGGAACCCACCCGCACCACCTGAGTCGCAAATGTCCCCGGAACCGTTGGATGATGGCACAGGAAGATCGCCCTTCCTGTGAAACACGTCACGGCGTCTCGCTCAGCGTGGACCAAGTCCATGTGCCGTCGTGACCCCAAAAATCAGAACTATTCATCCCGTGAAGCGCGCTCAGGGCCGGCACGTCTGCGCCCATGCTTCGACTAGGCCGCGGGATTCCCGCGGTGTCGGAAGCCTTCGGAGCCACGCGTTGCAGATACCCCGTTTGGGACACTTGACCGCCTGGCGGTGTCGTGGCTACCTCCCGAGCGTGAAGACTCGGTTTGGTGCGAATTCAATACCCTTGGGTCTGGCGCTGGCCTTGCTAACGGCGGGGCCCGTGACGCTCGCTCAGACTGCTCCGAATGGGGACGAGTTGCTCGGGCAGATTGCGATCTTGGAAAAGCCTGCCAATCAAGCGGCGCTGCTTAAGCAGCCGCTCGATTCGGCACGCGCGGCGCTCAATCGGGCGCGCGATGCAAGAGCCGCGGGCGATGTCGAGCACGGTATCGAGCTCGAAGCA
>PMCK01000263.1 GCA_003154095.1 Myxococcales bacterium
CCCTTGGTAGCCACCGACCACTTGCATGCCGCCGGACCCAACGCCGGGCCCACCACCCGTCGCGCCACCAATAGCGGAAGAACCACCGGTGTACTGTGCCGATTGGCCTCCAATTGCATCGTTTGCGATCTGCACATGCGATGAGCAGCCAACGGCGAAGAGAAAGCCAAGCGTGAGTTTGCTTCGAGTATCAAGCTTCAAGGGGGTCATAATTCGATTAATGGCTAGGGTTTCGGAATGCTTCACGGTGACCGACAAATATATTTGCAACAAGGCAACAATCGGCTGAATATTCGGCAAACTCAGCCCATTTCCGCATTTTCTGGCCTCTGCGGCACGGAAGATCCGGTGACATGAATTACTCGCTGGCCCCGTCGAGCAACTGACGGAGGCGGCGTTCATACAGGCTGCCCGGCGCATTTTGCTTGAGAATCGCCGCGCGCGCGCGCGCCTCATCACGCCGGCCGAGGCGCAATAAAGCCTCGACCTCGAGAAATTGCCGTTCAAGGACGAGAGTGCCGTTGCCAAATTCGCGCTGATGCTCGTGCAAAGTGTCGAGCGCGCGACTCGGATCGACCGAAATGAGCCGGCGCGCGCGCTCGAGCAGCTGAATCTCGCGTCCGAGAGGATCCGCGGAATTGGCGGGCGCAGCGGGTGCAGACTTGGGTGCATTCGCCGCGGCCTGGCCCGCAATCGACGGCGCTGTTTGCGGCTCGACAGGGGACTCTTCGGGCGTAATCAATGCCGGAGCGGGAACATTTTGCGGCGAAGCTTTTGAACCCGAAGCAGTCGCGACAGGATGAGCCGGCAGACGCGGCCCTAGTAGCTGTTGCCACTTCGGCACCACGATAGCCACGGTAACCGCGCTGCCGAGCACGGCACCGAGCGCCACGCTCTTGATCCAAAACATCAAACTGGCGGCTACCGGAACCGCCGTCATAACTACAAGACGACGCCGCGAACGGGCCTTGGTAATTGGATCGAGTGGCAGCAGCGGGCGCGCCGCTTTGAGCCGCCTAAGCACGTCTTCTTGCACTTGCTCGGAATCGAGCCAGCGTTGCATGTCCGTCATGGGACGCCTCCAACTTTGCGAGTCGTATCCTGGCGAGCTATCGATTCGGTAAACTCGAGGCGCGCCTTGTGCAGTCGCGAATGCACCGTGCCCTGTGGGATTCCCAGGATGTCTGCAATGGCACTCGTGGGTAAGCCTTCGAGTTCGAACATCACGAAGACTGCGCGCCGCTCGAGAACCATCGATTCAAGGCTCTCTTGCAGCTGACGTTCCGCTTCGCGCCGCTGCGCTTGCTCTTCAGGATCGGACATTGGATTTTCATCCATGGTCTCGTAGAACTCCAGGTTACCTTGCTCGTGCTTGAGGAAGGCGCGCTTGCGGTAACTCGAGGCTACACGCAAACTAATGCCAAATAGCCAAGTCGAAAGCTTGGACGACCCGTCGAAGGAATCGAGCCGCCGGTGCACGACCATGAACACATCTTGCAGCGCGTCTTCGAGTTCGCTCGGGCGCACCCCGAGCCGCTGCAGGTTCCGCCACACGAATTCGGCGTACTCGTCGTGCAACTGCGCAACATCGAGTGTGATGTCCGACTCAGCCGAACGGCTGGGTAACCACGCTTGTGTCACAGAAGGTGAATGTCTGCTGGGCCACTTAAACTTCAAGGTAAGCGCCTTAATTCGTTTCCCAGCCGGCACCCAGGTACCCGACCCCGCTAGGCAGTTTGCTCTGAAAGACCGGCGAATTCTCGTCTGTTGTCCAGAATACTGGCTTTGCGAACGGCATCCAGGCCGACACGCCGCCTTCGATGAAAAGCGGAGCCCAAGCTCGCCAAACCAACCTCGGCCCCAGGCTTGCTGCGCCAAAGAACCGGTCGCCGGGGTGTTTTGACTCTAACTGGGTGACTACCGAGTGCATGGCCCCGACGTGCACCTCGGCGGACAAACTCACTGCCATAGAATTCGACCTGACGATGTCATGAAGATAGCCGAGGTCGAGCGTCGTCAGTCCAAAAGCATATCGCTGATTCAGTGACGATTCAGCAAAATAAGAAATGCCCAGGACCGCGTGTGAATTTTGGTATCCAACCGAGCCAGCCACTGCAAAGCCAGGCGCAATTTTCGGCAGCAGCCCTGCGGCAGCAATGCCGCGCAAACTGAGGTCCACCGGCGTCGAGGGCGCGTGGGGCGTCTCAATCGGCACGAAGATTTGCGCATAGCGATAATGCACAGGTGCTTCAGGTTTGCTCGCGGATGCCGGTACGTTCGTGTCGCTTTGAGTGCTTGGATTCGTATTGGTTTGGCTCGGCACGGAAAGCCCGGGTACGGCAGGATCTATCGTGAAACTGGCATTCGGATCGATTGCCAATGCGACCGCAAGACTCACGGCCTCGACGACCTGGGTGCAGGAATCAGCGCGCACGTCGAACACGCGGCGACCTTCCACGGGCCCCTCTGTATCGCGAACGCTCAACTCCACGTGCCAAAGTCCGCCTTTGACATCAATGCTCGCGTCGATGGTCCGCGGTGCGTTCGCGGCAAAAGGGTCGCGCCCGAGGCGCATTTGCACCAACCGCTGAACTTCAGCTTGCCCGGGACATTGGGAAGCCTCGCTGCTGCGCAACCAGTGAAGGCGCACGAAAGTCTCTGTCTGCGTCGCGCGGGCTGGATTCGGCTGGCATATCAAGCATAGCGGGAACATCCACCGCGCAACCGTGCCGCAATATCGACAAAATAGTCTGAAAGTTGAACCGGGCCGCATTGACGAGTTTGAGTGACTTAGCCTTTTCTGGGTGCCAAGGCTATATCACGCTTTCGAATTCGGCCGCTGCAGATTCCGACACATAACCCAGGCAATGGCGACGCGAACGCCCGGTGACGCGCGCCCATGGGGCGACGGCAGTCACCACCGTCGCCTAGGGGTCGCCAAAGCACTGCGAAGGCTGGAGTGTGCCCGCGGAGCCTGACATCGCCGTGCATGTGTACACCGGAGTCGCGCAGACATTACCCGTACAACTGCCGCTGACCGCTGTCGTACGTAACGAAGAAGGGTACACACATGAAGCACCGCGACAATCGGCGTTGGTGGTGCACGCATCGCCCCAGTTTGCGAGGCACTTGATGGCGCCCGCGCCGAAATCCAGGGATGTCAGCGATGCGTTCGTCACGCTGATGGTCGTTGCATCTGCTTGGAATTGCACCGCCTGCGCGATGGTACCCGCGTAGTAACCCCCAAGGTCGCCCTCGCCGATTTCGTTATTGCCACTCGTATCTGCGGCGACTGAAACCCAATACTCGCCTGCTGCTATGGCATGAACGGCCCAGTCGACTTCGGTGCCGGTGGTTGCCATGTGGCCGTTGACGATCTCGTTGCCCATATTGAGCCCGCCCGATCGGATGTCCGAGGCCTTGGTGAGAATCATTTGCAGTCCCGTTCCTTGCGGGACGGCCGAGCTGAATGTCACTTTGCCCGAGAGTTCGTAGCTTCCCTCATAGAACATCGTAGTAAGTTCGAGTGACGACTTCGACGAGCCTTGCCCGTTGTCGTTTCCCGAACAACCCCACAAGAGCACCACACTCACTGCCAGTAGCGATAATTTCATGTAGGCATAATACGACGACCTACTTGAGATACTTCCCCCCAAATAGTCCGAGCACCAAAAAACGCTGCCTTCGAGATAGACGCCGGACTCAAATTCGGCCGCTTTTGCGCGCGCTCTCGCTTTCGGTGAGCTTAATTCGTGCCGCGCCAACGTCTTAGCGGAATGTCCCCCCTTTCGCCCCGAAAGCAGCTGAACGGCTCTGCGATTCACGAAGCCTTCGAACTTTCGGCCGGCGTTGAGGGCCGTGACGCAAAATGAGGCCTCGCCGCCTCGAAGCGCACTTGCAGCGCTTGGTTCAAGGTAACGTGCAGCCAAACTAGAAGGCGCGTAGTCCCATGGTCTCGCAACTGTTACTCCAAATTGACCCGCGCGATAACGTCGCTGTTGCACTGGACACCATCGCTGCCAAAAGCAGCTTAGAAATTGCCGGGCTGACTATTGTCGCCGCAGGTGACATTGCACGGGGCCACAAGATCGCCCTGCATGCCATCGAAGCGGGCGAGAATATCGTCAAATACGGCTATCCTATTGGCCATGCCACACGTGGGATTGCCTCGGGTGACTGGGTTCACGTCCACAACCTCGAGACTAACCTAGGAGGCACGGAATCTTACACGTATCAACCCGAGCCCGACCGAATCTCAGTGCCCCCGGATGCGCAGACGTTCGACGGGTTCGTCCGCGCGAACGGAGACATCGGAATTCGCAACGAGCTCTGGATACTACCGACCGTGGGTTGCGTGAACCACACGGCACAGACGCTAGCGCAGAAGTTTGGTGCCAAGCTGCCCGCTGGCACCGCAACGGGCGTATATGCGTTCACGCATCCCTACGGCTGTTCGCAACTCGGCGAAGATCACGAAAACACGCGGAAAATTCTCGCCGCCTTGGCGCGGCATCCGAATGCTGGGGGTGTGCTCGTCATTGGACTTGGGTGCGAAAACAACACCATGTCGAGCTTCAAGACGCTGCTCGGCGATTTGGATTCGGCTCGGTTCCGCTTCCTCATCTTGCAGGAAGTGGAAAATGAGCTCGACCAGGGCATGCAGCTGCTGGCAGAGCTTGCCGCGGTGGCTTCACGAGACCAGCGGCAAACATTGCCCGTAGCCAAACTACGTGTGGGCCTTAAATGTGGCGGCTCGGACGGCCTTTCCGGCATCACCGCGAACCCACTCGTTGGTGCATTTTCAGACCGCCTGATTGCCCGCGGCGGCACCACGGTACTTACGGAAGTGCCAGAAATGTTCGGCGCAGAAACCATCTTGATGAATCGTTGCACTCAGCAGGAAACCTTCGAAGCAACGGTGAAGATGATAAACGGTTTCAAGGAATACTTCATGCGGCACAACCAGGTTGTGTACGAGAATCCGTCTCCTGGAAACAAAGACGGCGGCATATCGACACTCGAGGAAAAGTCGCTCGGCTGCACGCAAAAGGGCGGCAGTGGCCGCGTCGTAGACGTACTGGATTACGGCGGGCAGCTGAAGAAGCCGGGACTAAACCTACTCAATGGCCCAGGCAATGACATCGTAGCGTGCACGGCGCTAGCGGCGTCCGGCGCCCACTTGATTCTCTTTACGACCGGCCGCGGCACGCCGCTCGGCGCGCCAGTTCCCACCGTGAAGATCGCTACCAACACCGATCTTGCCACGCGCAAGAAATCGTGGATTGACTTCGACGCTGGCCAATTGCTTTCGGGTACGCCGATGGACACACTGGCAGAGCAATTGTTCGCTCGGGTCCTCGCGTTAGCCAGTGGGCACACCGAGACGCAGTCGGAAACCAACGGCTATCGCGAAATCGCGATCTTCAAGAGCGGAGTGACACTGTAAGAATCTCTGCAATGCGTCCCCTTTGTGGTGCGGGCAAAGTGATTTGCTACGGTTCAGGAACAGGTTCTGGTTCGGGAACTGGTGCTGGAACCGTCACGACCTCTGGAGCCCGGCGCAGCAGTGCTTATACTTCTTCTGGCTGCCGCAACAACAGGGATCATTGCGTCCGGGCAGCTTCGCGTTTCTTTGCACAGCGACCTGAGGGACTGGTCGAGTGTACTTATCGTACCGTCGCCGAGGTTCGAGCAGGGCGATCGAGTCTTCCATTTTCCAAGTGTTGGCGGAGCGCGACATGCACTGGCGCGGCGCATAGAATTCCTCGGCCCTGGCCCGCACGATAAAGGGCAACCAGAGCAAGACCTTGGGAAGCGACCGGTAATTCTCGTCAATGATGGAAATTGGGGTCTGCAACAACAGAGTCGTGCCAAGCTCGCGCAGAACATCGCTCAATGGGGCAGAGCGTTGGTGGCCATTGCCTCGAGCGGGGTCAACTTTGAACAGGAATCTTGCGCCTAATCGATCGACGACCTGGTTCATATTCGCTTCACACTGTTCCGGTTGGTCGTAAAACTCCTGATAGTGTGCAGCGAAGTGCTTGTGCACGTTACGAACGAATTCGCCGCAGACACCTTCGGGAACGCGCTCACTCTGCCCAAGCAATTTACCGATCTCCGACTGGAGCTTTCGGTGGGTATAACCGATGGCTGAAAGTGCGACGCCTGCATCGATTACCTCCAGAGGCGAACCAGGGGCCTGGTACGCTTGCTTCAGCAGAGGGACCAGCGGCTTGCCGACCTTGGCCGCCAACCACGCGCCCCTGAAACCATGAGAGGTTACATTCAACCGCACGGTTGCCCACGATAGCGATCTGCCGACGCACTCGAATTCCGGCAAGTCAGAAGCGCCGCGCAAGAAATGACCGCCATCGACGCCCAGCAGCATCGTAAGATGAGCGAGGGCCCATGCGTCAGTCCAATAGCGATGAAGCGCGTCCTCATCCCTGCGCTTGAGCCGATTCTGACGACTTGCGAGCTCACGATAAGTCAGCTCGAGCCGATCGTTGACCCTGGCAAAAGCTAGAAGAAACTCGCGCGNNCGGCCACTCTTCATCAAACGCTCCAAAACACGCGCGACTTCACGGCTAGGATGCCGGGCAATCTCGTCGATCGTGTCGCGTGCGCGCTGAACACCGCGAGCCACCCGCTGGAATTGCTCCTTGGTGACGACCGGCGTATCACTTACGAGCATCCCTTGCGCGAGACACGTAACGAAGTTCCCATCACGAGTCACGATGATGAAAGGGCCACGCACCGGATCATCGATCGAAATGGCAACACGCTTCACGGTGTCGTTAATTCTCAGACCATTGAGCAGTACCTTTACTAGCTCGTTGTCGCGATACAATGCAAGCACCAACTCCACTTGCGAAACCGACAACCGATCGAGACGACGAAGAAAATGTCCATCATTCCAGTTGCTAGCAGGCCGATAACCAGGC
>PMCK01000697.1 GCA_003154095.1 Myxococcales bacterium
CTATTCCCAACAGGGTTTCACGCGTAGTTTGCGGACGCGAGGACACTATTGCCAGTGGTTCCCCAAGGGCCATGTTCAAGAAGGTCGACTTGCCGACATTCGCACGGCCAATCAAAGCCACATTTCCAGTCCGATTCATACTGGGGCAAAGATAGACACCTTTGTCTAGCTTGCAGCCCAAATCGACCGCGACATTGCGGCTATTGGCAAACCGGGTTAGCACCGGTGGCGTCCATGGCATTTCAAAAGCCCCAAGCGACCCATCTAACCTCCACTACCCCCGATCGTGCAGCTCCGCTCGTCCATTCCACAGGCCTGCCACGCGTACGCCTCCGCCAGCAATTCGGGGGCTTGCCCAGCTCGTGGCGGACGTTGCTGGGCGTGTTCGTGGCCGTGGTTCTCCTATTGGCGCCCGTGACCATGAGCGGAATTTGGGATCCCATCGAACTGCGGGTGGCGGACATGGCATCCCGCGTCGCCGAAACGCTGTTCCACGCAAGTCTTCCTGACGTCGTCCGTGGCCCCTCCAATGCGTTGCCAACTTTGGGCGAATTAGGTCGAGGAGAATTACCGTACACATCGATTGCAATCGGATTTAAAATGTTCGGCCTTCATGATTGGGCGGGCAGGATCCCGCTTGCTCTTTGGGTCATTGTGGGACTGATGGCCATTGTCGCGTGGGTCCATCGCTACATGAACCAACGTGCGGCAGTTTGGACCGCTCTTGCATTCCCAACTATTCCACTCATTTTCTTCCAGGCCCGATTCATGTTGGGTGATGCAACGACAATCGGAACGCTCACAGCGACATTTGTCGCACTGTGCTTTGCCTGCATTAGTCCCCCTGGACGCGCGCCAATGACGGGTGCATTTCGCGCGCGCTGGCTGGCGGTCGGGATGGCGGTCTCGGTATTGGGGGTAATTTCGCGCGGATTACTTCTCGCGGTAGGCGTGCCATATGTCGCAACGGGACTGGCTGCACTTCTGATGGTCCAGCGCGAGTCAGGCGAACACCGTGAAACGCGAATCAAACGTACGTTGGCTATCAGCGTTCTAACTGTTGGAGTTTTGGCTTCTGTCTTTTGGCTGTGGTGTGCATTCGGCAATGTCTCGCCGCAAGGGATTGTGTTGATCATTCAAGGTTCGAATCTACAACGCGATTTTCACCCATTTTCATTTGATTCAATTGTTTCACAACTTGGTCACTCTACATTTCCTTGGAGCGGCGCTCTCATTTTTGCCATGGCGACAGTTGTGACGAACATGCAAGCTCGACCTTCGCAGGAATCAAACCCCTACGCTAGTGCGGCGATAGTCTTACTCATCATACTTACGGCGGCGGCTCAGACAATACTAGGTTCATTCGGGGTGGTGCTACCTTTTGCAGCGAGTGCAGCCCTGGCCGCCATTTTGGGAATCTGGTTAGATTCGATATCCACCCGAAAGTCCAACCTGCGTGCCATATCAATTGGAATCATGGCAATACTTGTGATCGTGGTGGCGGACTTCGAGAACCTGCCGGACAAGGTGCTCGTTGCGACGGCCAACGTTGATGCTCACCTTCCCGCAAGCTTTCGCAAGGAGAGCCTGCTGTGGGCACAAGTCTGCTGTGCTGTTATCTTTGGAGCACTAATTGCTGTCGGGTTTGGATTCGGCGAAGGTTCAAGACACATTTTGAGCAGAGCAGAAATCAGGAGTGCAGTCTCGCGTACCAAGAAGCTTTGGCAGGGACACGTGGGATTCTTCCTTTTGCTGGTTGAGACTGCGCTGTTGACCGGCGCCGTACTGTTGTTGGCGACTCGTATGGGACTCCCATTTCGACGTCTTAGGGAGTTGTCATCTCCGCAGCGGGAAATGCTGTCTTGGTCGTGGCTTGCAATTCCGGCACTCGCTATCGCTANNTTGCCAAGTCTGGGGGTAAGCTCGGAGGTGCGGGAACCCAGTTACTGAGAAGATTTCCGGGTCTTCAAACGATTACTTTGGAAAGAGGCGCCGTGTGCGCCGCCAGCATGTGGTTGGTGGCTTCGACATTTAGTCTAGGCTGGGCCACGAGACTCGGGGAACATTTGTCGCCACGCCGTGCGTTGGCGCGCTATGAAGGGTTGGCAGGCCGCGGCGAGTCATTGGGACTATTGGGTGTTCGTCCACAAATTACGCAGTACTATTCGAAGCAAAAGCCGGAAGTCCTACTTGACCCCGATGAGGCTGCCGATTGGCTACTTTATGAGAAGGGCAAGACGCGATGGATGATCGCAAAGGGAGACCAACTACCTCGGCTCAATGCGGCCTACCGCGAACGTTGTCGGTGTTTGCAGAACATACCTGTAATCGATGGTCATTCTAGTGATATACTACTGATATCGAATCACCGGATTGTGGGCGTTCCTAATGAGAATCCCCTCGATGACATTCTTTTGGACAGCGTTCCTCAACCTCAACAGAAACTGAGTGCGGACTTCGGAGGACAAGTCGAAGTTCTAGGCTGGGAATTGGTTAAGGAAAATGGAGTCGCCATTGCTGAATTGACAGTGGGCCGCAGATACGAACTCAGACTATTTTATCGAGTCTTGGGTAGGCCGACTATCGATTGGGAAACTTTCGTGCATATCGACGGCTTTGGACGTCGCTACAACGGTGATCACGAAACGACCCAAGGCCGATATCCAATGTCGAGCTGGAGGACGGGCGATCTTTTGGTTGACAAGCAGATAATCCAGCTGGACCCGAGCTTTTCACATGGGAACTACGAACTGTACTTTGGCTTTTTCAAGGGGAGTCGGCGACTCGAAGTTCGACGCGGCCGTCAGGATGAAAATCGCCTAAACGCCGGCACAATTCGTGTTCGCTAACCGCGCGAGTCCAGCTGGGTCCCGGTTTAGCTTGGAGTGGCGTCGAACCACCCTATGATGAATAGTTTTGTCGAGCCTACGCGGCAACCGGTCGGCGACGAACCGGGCCGTTTCGTCCCGGCAATACGGTAGGGAACACACAAGGTAGTGACATCCAGTCCGTTCGGGGCTATGGCGATTGGGTGAGCGCAAATGACCGAGGGAAGGATGGCTCCGAGGCCGACAATGGCGTCGAACGGCGAAGTGCCGAGCGGATTGATGTAACGTGGTCCGTGGATTGTGAGACTGACGACACGTTTCTATACGCATCGATTGCGAACATATCCGAATTGGGGATATTCGTAATGACTCGTGAGCCGCTCGAAGTAGGTACGATCTTGACGATGCGTTTCGCGCCTCCCGGGCATCCGGCATTTGTCTTAAGAGGTATCGTCCAGTGGGTCAACGCGGTTCGTGCGCTCGCGGTTTGCCCGAACCCTGGAATGGGGGTAAGGTTTGTCGATTTGACTCACGAAGATCGCGAGCGCATCATAGAAGCCATTCACACGATAGCTTACGTCCCGTATTCCACGAGCAACTAGTTCTGTTAGCCGAAACTATTCCCGAGTAGGCTCGACGCTCCGAATTGTGAATGACTCCAGCGGTTGTGGAGGGTTAGCTCGGGACATGATATTTATGTTCAGATTCCAGAGATAATTGATACTTAGTGCGAGTCCATTGAATCAAGCTGCGATTTTGCTCGCTTCGCGTATTTGGGCGATGAGGTTAGAGACTCGAGTAGGGACCGTGCAATCTGCCTTCGATTTGTCTTCGCGTAGCATTCGGCCGCGTCCCAGGTGGCGGACTGTCCGATTTCCGATGATGGGTATTTCTGTCGTATCACCTCAAATGGTTGAATCGCTGCGGCGCAACCTGACACCTTCCGAATTGCACGCGCAGCATCGAGCTCATGCGTTGCCAATTGCGGCTCGGATTGATTGGAAGGATTCGCCTCCTCGCAGGGGTTGTCCGCTTTGGGCGACTGGCCCCCCAAAGTCCCCGAGTCCAGTTCACAATTGCTCCCGAACTCACAATGGGCAATGCACTTGTTCCCATGCGCGTTCGAAGTTGATTGCGGAGTGGTTGACGCCCCCGAGGCGGGATCCGAAGATAGAGCGCCTGCCGGGTTTGCGCCGACATAGGTATTCGCGAAATTGTTGCCCTTGTTATCCGATTGCTCGATTTCACCTTCAGGTACACCTCGCTCCGTGATTTGAACCAAATCGCGTTCGGCAGGGCGAGCCCGAACCAGAAACAAGCTGGCGCCAATCATCAGCAGCAGCAATGCCGCCATCGTCGGTTGTGGTCGCATTGCATACGCAGCGAGAACGGACAGGGCACGATTGGCGCGTTGTCGGAACGGAAGTACAGAATGAATTTGCTTTTCAGCGGCGACCACTCCCTCTGTAAATCCTTCCATGGGGGCCATTTGCGGTAATCGGCACACGTCGCGAGTGGCGCGCAGGCCCACTTCTATGGATCGACAACGCGAACAATGAGCTACATGACGCTGCGCCGCCCCCATAGTCAATTCGTCCAACTCGAGATACACCCGATCAAGTACAATTCGCTCGAAGGTTTCGCAATCCATGAAGCGCGCCGCCTACCTCAGTGCTCGGGCATACTCTTCGGTATCCGCGACACAATCTTGGATACGGTCGAACGCCGCGCGCAACAGATGACGAACTGTATCTACGTCAGCGCCAGTTGCCGTTGCAATGTTTTGTAGGCTCAATTGCCCTGCTTGTTTGTATAGGAACACCTCGCGCATTGGAATTGGCAAAGTTGCAACACGATTTGCTACCCGGCGCGCCAGTATTTGGGAGCGAAACGAACGAGATGAGGCAGGTGGCGCTGATTCCGTATCAAGAGCGTCTGTGGAATTGACACGGCTTGCATTCCGCGTGTCGTCACCCTTGTCCGGAAATTCGGCGTAATATTTGCTAGAGATTTTGTGGAATAAGCCAAATACCCAAGTGCGGAATTGCGCTTCGAGGTGAAAAGTAGCAGCTTCTCTCACTACTTCGACAAATGTGTCTTGCGCCAGTTTGTCTGCCTGGACCTCATTTCCGAGTAGATAGAAACTAACCGAGAAAATCGTTGTAGCATGACGAGTTACGAGCGATGCAAAAGCATCCCGGTGTCCGCGCTGATATCGCACCATCAACATTTCGTCGGTAGCTTCTTTCTGGTCCTCGGAATGTCGAGTCATTTAATCCTGGTCGCTAATTCGGCCGAATCGTACCGCTGCACCGCAGACACGGCACGTGTTCGAATTTGGACCGTCTCAGTCGAGGATTGCCACTTCAATAGTTGCGACAGCAACTCGAGCGGACCACGGTCGCATTACCTAATGGCCTGCCGATCGGCCGCATAGGGAGCGTCTGCAAGCGGCCGAGCTTCTAAACCTACCATTCGACACAGAGGGACTGTGCCTTCGCGAAGCCCAATTAGTGGCTTCGTCTGGATGGAGCGGACATTGAATGATCGCCACTCGACCCGAACACGAGCCGCCACGAGTGTTGGTCGCGCTCTGTCGCGCCCCCATCAGTCTTCGGGTGATTCTCGTCTCGCAGGTGAAACGAATCAATTTCATCCGCTGAAGACGGAATTTATGAACACGGAGCGGTTGGCCAATAGCTCAGCTTTTGCGAAAATTCGACTATGTAGGCTCTTCGACTGGGCTCAAAAGTCCTTGCGATTTCCTGGTGATTGGAGTTTGCTCGAGGCGAATTGCTGGGCGCCGTGCTCTAGTGTCTTACGTGCAGTGCGTTCAGCAAGCTCCAGAGGGTCAAAGATGCGATTTTGGAACGTCTTGTTCTTGGGGTTGTCTTTAGGGTTCGTGTTCAGTGCCTCGGCGCTTGCGCAGCCGAAGTCGACCGGCTCCGTAGCTCCGGCTACCGCTGCCGCGCCCGACGGAGGTAAGCAATCATCGCCGTCAGTCGCAAGTACCACCGATGTGGCGGCGCCTTCCAAGTCTGACGCGGACGGAAAAAATAAGTCGGCAACTGGAACGAAGGGTGACGCCGCGGGCGCGACTACGGCTCCGGCGGCGCCGAGCATGTCGAGTTCTGGTCCAAGTCGATCGGCGTCAAGTGACGCTGCCGCAGGGGTCGTCGATGGTGCGACTTACTTGGTCCGGCTTCGCGATCTTGAGCAGCGAGTGGATGAACTAAAGGAGCAAATTAGGCGAAGTCATACCCGATTGAGCCTGTTGAGCGACACGATTCTGACCGGCGGTGTGGGTGGTGCACGTGCGGAGATCACGTTCATTAACGACATGTCAAACGTCTTTCAGCTAACTCGAGCGCTATTCCTGCTGGATGGCGCAGTTCAAAACAACAAACAGGACGAAACGGGTGCCCTTGCGGAACAAAAGGAAATCCCAGTATTCAGTGGCTCAATTCCACCCGGCGACCACACGCTTCAAGTTTTGGTGCAGCTTAGGGGCCATGGCTTTGGAGTGTTCTCATACTTGCAGGGGTACCGATTCGAGATTCGTTCGAGCCATTCATTTACAGTTACAGAAGGCAAGACCATCGAAGTTCGCGCAATCGCGTATGAAAAGGGCGGAGTGACGGTACCATTGGAACAACGCCCCGCGATGAGGTACTTTGAGCGCGTTAGAACGAGTGTTCAAGGCGACAAGGGTCCAATGACCGCGCCAGGCAAGACGGACAAGGCCGCGTCTGGCAATGTATCCGTAGGTGTGGGGAGTGAGTGATGTATCGATGGTTAGCGTCCGGAACGCTGGCCTTGTCACTTGGCCTTGCGTCGTTGGGTGACCCCAACACCGCACTCGCAAGCGAGCCACGCGCTGACGCCGAGCGAGTGATAGACCAAGTTCAAGCCACGGTCGGTGATATTCAAAAACACTCCGTAGTCGTTGCCACTCCGACTGCTTCAGCTGAGGAGCGAATTGCTGCAGGCGAAATTTTATTGCGCAATCGCGATTGGGAACGTGCGATTCAGACTTTCTGCCAGGTAAAGGAACTATACTCCCAGGGAAAGGCGGCCGAACCCGCCAATGTGGACGCCGAGTTCATGCTCGGCGAAGCCTATTTGAGGTCAGGACAGCATCTTTCTGCACGCCGCGAATTCCTGAGTATTGCCCATAACGGTTCGCGCTCACCGTACGACGCCTATGTGGGACGCTCGTTATCGCGACTCGTGGACATCTCACTCCGTACGAACATGCCCGGTGGTTTGGATGCCATCGACGCGCTTCTCCCCGGGTTGGCGAGCACTGATGGCTCCGGTTCAATGCAGTACGCAAGGGCGAAATTTTACTTTGCAAAGGCCAATTACGCAAAAACGAAGGAAGCTGTAGCCCAGGTTCCAACCAATTCGAATTATTTGCACCAGGCCAAATATTTGCTCGGCGTCGTCATGACTAAAGAGGCAAAAGCCTTGACGTCGCCCGAATCCAAAGACTCGCCGACCTCCAACACTAGGGCGGATTCCACCGTCTCGCGAGTGCCGGGCGGATATTCAGCCGCAATCGAACAATTTCGTGCAGTGACTCGACTGCCTGCCGATACGGCGGAACGAAGCCACGTTGTGGACCTGGCTTGGATGGCCATTGGGCGCCTTCAATACGAGTCCGGCAACATGCTCGATTCGGTTGACGCGTATTCGCATATTGGACGAACTTCGCCCGAATTTTCGACCATGCTTTACGAGCTAGCGTGGGTATATGCGCAATTGGGTGACTATCAGCGGGCCCAGCGGGCGCTAGAAGTACTATCAATTACTGACCCGCAAAAGCTGGATTTGTCGGATGGGTCGCTGTTGAGAGCGGACCTGATGCTTCGCTCAGGTCAATTCGATAAGGCGTTGGCTCTTTACCAGGGCGTTAAAGAGCGGTTTGAGCCCATGCGCGAAGAGGTCGATCAGTTCGTCAAGTCAAATTCCGATGCCGCAACTTATTACGACCAGCTGGTGGCAGACGTCCCAGAGATTGGGCAGACCCGCAATTCAAAGTTGTCACCGCTAGTAATTACATGGGTTAGGGAGGAAGCAGAAAGTAATCGCACTTTGAGCGTTATCGACGATGTAGCTCGTTCACGAGATCTGGTGAAACGGTCGCGCCGCCTCGTCTCTCAATTGACGGCATTGCTAACATCGGCCACGCGAGCGAATGCATTTCCCGAGCTCAAATCGGCAATTGAATCCGCTTTGGTAGCGACAAATCGAATATCGGGAGCGCGAATGCTGCTAGCGAGCGGTCTTGACCAAGTCGCTCAGGACAACGTCCAGGCAGATCTAGGTCGAATTCGAAAAGAGCGCCGCGCGCTCATGAAGCATATCGCACAATTGCCGGTGCTTCCCGCGGACTTCATGCGTCGCACCGCCGCGAGCGAAACCAAGTGGAATTTGCTCTCTCAGCAGCTTCAAAGACTGACTTTGGAAGTCGATCGGCTACAGGCAATCATCAATGGCTTAAGTCGCGTAATGAAAGAGACCGATCAGCACGGAGTTCAAGTCGATCCAGCCAGCCGTCAGCGTTTTCTGGCTGAAATTCAGGCGAATGAACAAGATCTTGCGGGGTATCGCGAGCGAATCGGTGGGTACCGGGACGCCGTGGATATGGGCCGCGTTCAGAATGGGTTGGGCGATGTTCAATATATCGATGACGCCCGAGCCAGAGCCCGATTTCGCGAACTTATCACGGAAGAAATGAATCTCGTCGCAAGGGGCGGTGACTCGAGTGACGCGGTGGCATTCGCAAGATCAGCGCAACCAGTTTTGGCACGGGCGGCGGGGGTAGACGACCAATTGGAAAGTATACTGCATGGCATTGAGACTGAGACGGTCAAGCGTGCGCAACAGTTGCAGGTAACGGTCGTCAAGGAGAGCGAATCGATTGAGCAGAATGCACGCCAGCTTGAGGATCTCGATCAACAGGCGCGCTTGCTCGTTGGCGTAGTGGCCATGCGCAATTTCGCCCAGGTCGGTGGCCGGCTCAAGGGCGTTGTGCTGCGTGCCGACGTCGGCATTGTCCAGCAGGCTTGGGAAGTTCGGGAGGAACAGCGTACTCGTGTCGTGAATTTACAGCGCGAACGCGCGCGCGAGGAACAAAACCTCAACGACGAACTTCGCGAGGTTCTTGATGACGCGGAGGGGGCGCTGTGAAATCCCTTCCGGTGTGTAGTTGGCGGAAATTCCTGGCTTGTGCCGTTCTGATAATTGGAATCGGAATGCAGATCGGTTCTGCTCGGGCCGCCAAGTCCGCTGGAGCCGAATCGGCGCTTTCATTGCCACAAGCCGCTTCAGCAAGCAGCTCCGCTGCAGCAGTTCCAGTGTCGGACGCGGGGGTAATGGCTCAGCCGGCGGCGACTGCAATTCTCTATGGTACGGCGGCGCCACGCCGTGATGCACCCAAACCGAGGGCACCAAGCGCTCAGCAAGTTCAGGCATTCGACAAGCTGTCCCAGGAGGCCAAGGTCTATTCCGAAGGCGCGCAGAGTTTTAGGCGCTCACTGACGATGATAGTGAGACATCATTATGAAGAGCATCGTCGACGGGTGCTTTCAATTCTCGATCAAGAAATTGGCGCCGAACAGAAAAGTCTGACCCAAGCTCGGGATAACGCCATTCGTCGTCTGGAGGCATTCGTCCAGCACTATAGTGGTGAGAATGCCGACCCTTCAGCGACGCCGGACGCTATGTTCCGTTTGGCTGCCTTGTACGAAGAGCGCGCGCGTACCGGTTCTGAAGGGGATGTGGCGCAATTGCTGAAGCCGGCGATCGCACTTTATCGAAAAATCTCCAAAGAGTATCCGGCGTACGAGGAAATTGCAGCGGTTCACTACTATCTGGGACACGCGTTGACCGATGCAGGTCGTATTGATGAAGGGCAACAAGCGTGGCGCACATTGGTTTGTTCTAATAAGTTCCAAATTATTGACGATCCGAATGACCCGGACAAGATTCAGGTCCAATCGAATAAGCAGGACCACGATCAGAAATTTTGGGATCGTTGGTACAACAAGAATCCGATACCTCTAGATCAAGCCGGCGGGAAAAAGGGAGCAGCACCAGCGCGTAGCGCGGATAAAGAAGAAGAGACTGTTTACGTCGATCCCTATCTTGATTGCTCTGCGCTGGCTCAGCATGTGGAGGATGGTGATGAGCCGCGGTACATTGCTGAAATTTGGTGGCAAATCGGCAACTACCATTTCGATCAAATCGATTCCAAGGCCGGTCCGTATAACCTAAATCGGGCTGTAAGCGCGTACGATCTGGGGCTAAGGTTCAGGAAACCGCCCCTTTATGGTGTGACGCTGTATAAGCAGGCTTGGACCTATTTTAAGCAACAGCGGTATCATACAGCCACTGAGTGGTTCGTACGGCTCCTAGCATACACCGACGACATGGAGGCCAAAACGGGTGATCCCGGAGCTGATTTCCGGGCGGAAGCGTACACGTACATCGCAGGTTCGCTTACTTACGTCGACTTCACTGGGCCGCCCCCCTCTGATCCGTATGTTCCAAGAAATGACGTACTGGACGTCGAGACGGACCCTGTCAAGGCCGAGCAAAAAATGGCAATTGCCATTGAACGCGTTCAAGACCCAAAACTAATTCCGCAAGACAAGAAATGGTCGGTAGAAATCTACAAGGCTTTGGCCCAAGAATTTACCGACATCTCTCAGAGTCGCAACGCAATCGCGACCATGGAATTGACCCTGAGAAAATTCCCCTTGGATCGGGACGCGCCGCTAATTCAGCACAAGATCGCAGAACTCTACGACCAGCTTTCGCGCCTGGCGCCCGAGGGGTCGGCCGCGCGCAGTGAGAATTCGGCAAAGGCTTTGGAGGCGAGAAGCCACTTGGTGGCTTATGTCGGAACTACGCCTTGGACCGATGCCAACAAGGATGATCCGGAAGCTTTGCAACAGGCTGAACAGCTCGTTCGTTCTGGACTAAAACGGGCGGCTGCGGATCACACGAATTTTGCGCGGGCGTATTATGACCGAGCCCTGGAGCTCAATGACGCGAACGAGCAACGCGAGCTCATCGATAAGTCGATCGCCGAATACCGCCTCGCCGAACAGGGCTGGAATGCGTATTTAGAGCAAGAACCCACGGCAATTGATGCTTATGAGACCCGCTTTTGGTTAGCCGATTCACGGTATTGGGTGGTCGTACTTCAGGTGGTTTTGGAGCGCACCCCGTCTACAATTGAGGTTGCTCAGGCGCGCGAGGCGGCGGTGGCCGTGCGTGATTCCAACGAAGATGACAAGTTCCTTCAGCCTGCCGCGTACTACGTCGTCGCGATCGCCGAAAAAATGCTGGAAGATGCCTACCGACAATACGAAAAGACTGGCGGCGCCCATGGAATCGCGAAACGCACCGAACTTGAAATGGAAGGTGAAGGCGACTCGGCGCGCGTCAAGCAAGTCGAGGTTCCCGAACAAATCCTGAGCGGCATTCATGCACGGGATGAGTACAACGCTAGGATTCCGCTGGATCGAGATCCTCAAAAGAATGGGTTATTGTACGCATTTCAATCGGCTGACTACTACTTTGTGTACGGTCAGTTCAAGGATGCACGCGCGCGTTACCAGCCGATTTTCGAGCAATATTGTGGCAAGAACGAGTGGGGCTACAAGGCTTGGGAGAAGCTGATTAGCATGAGCGCCAAGCAGGGAGACGTGGAGGGCGCCCGCAAACTGGCCGAAGGCAAGAGTTGTGCGTTCGATACTCAAAGCCGCAAGGCCGAAGAAGCATTGCGCAAGCCAGTGATTCAGGGTGTTGCGTACGTAGACGCGCGGAAAATATTCGAAGAAGCTGAAAAGATGCAACCGGGACCGGAGCGGGACAAGAAATGGCGTGAAGCCGCTGCGGCGTACAAAGTCGCCCTCGACGCAGGTCCGGATCGCGATGAAGCACCAGAAGCCGTCATGAACGGCGCGTACGCGTTCAAGCAGGTCGGTGAATACGATAAGGCAATTGAAATGTATGAGCTCTTCATTTCTCGTTACGGAAATGAGGCAAAGCTGACTAAGCTTCACGACGGCGACCCGAAGGCGACTCCACCTGTTGCAGCCGACCCAAAGCGATACGAAGAGCGCGTGAAGTTCCTGAAGAACGCTTATGATGCCTTGGCGGCTTCCTACGTACTCTTCTTCAACTACCCTCGAGCGGCCGACACGTTTGAGAAAATCGCCTCGACAGGTCATTTTGAACCCGCCGCACGTCGGGATGCTGCTCGTCAAGCATTGTCGCTGTATGCAAGTCTTGGCGATCGGGGTGGCATGGATCGCGAACGCACTCGATTCAAAGCCTTGGGGGCCTCTCCAAAGGAAATTGCGGAAGCTGATTTTATCGTAGCAACCTCGGATTTGAAGCGATGGGATGAGTTCAGTCCCGACGACGGTGCCAATCAGGATGCCCGACGCCGCGCGCAAAAGGCTATGTCAGACTACTACGACGCAGAGAAGAACCGTGATGTGTCTGCGCAATACGTAGTTCAAGCATCTTATTGGGTGGCCAAGACGAAAGTTGCTTCGGGTGCCTACGACGCGGTCGATTGGTGGAAAAACACGATCAATTCGTTCGCTCGATATAAGAGATCTGCGCCGCAGAAGGACGGCAAGAACACGGCACTTGGATCGCGTGAGGCGGGTATGGCCGCTGAAGCCGAATTCACGCTTATCGACCAGGACTTGGCTAAGAAATTCGATTACGACGCGGGCTTCCATCGCTACAAAGGTACGCCAACGGAAGTAGTAGCGTCGTACCGCAAGGACGCGACTCAAGCGAAATCGTGGTTCGACAAGCTGCAGACGGTCGTAGACAATTACCTGTCACCGGAGTGGACCACCGTGGCAATGGCGAGGCAGGGATCATTGTACGATTCGTTGAGAACCGGACTATACAATACGCGTCCACCCGCATTGCAGATGTACACCAAGAAGCAGGAGGACGCTCTCAAACAGGCCGAACGAAGCGATGTGCCGGAACTGCAAGAACGAGCGGACGCAATGCGCACGTCAATTCAACAGGCTTGGCGTGACGCCCGCGACAAGGAGCTGGATAGTGCGGATACAATCCTTGTCGACCGTTATGCTTCGTCCACAGTGTTGGCAAAGCGTTACAACGTGTCGAATCCGGCAATTACTCGAGCGATTCGCCGATTGGCATACGTAACGGATGTCATCGGAGAAGCGAAAATGCAGGCTCACGCTTCGAAGGTCGCGGATCTAAATTACCAGGCTGGAATGTTCCAGCGAATGCGTCCGGGGTTAGTGACGACTCCAAAACCGGTTGGCATGCCAAAACCATTGCCAGTGCTCGTACAATGAGGAGGGCATGATGGCACGCTTGATAAGTTGCACTATCGCCATTCTCGTTACTTGCGCAGCATGTGCGGAAACACCCGCGGCCAAGGCGCCGGGGGGCGCAGGGGCAGCCAATTCCAATATGCCGAAAGTTTCGGCGGCCTCTAGTGCTTCAGCGCCCATGGGAATATCCGACGCGCCATCGGGAGGGCAGGGCAGTTCGCGACCTAAGCTCAATGCGCAAGCTGCCCAACAGTACATGGCTGGAATGCAAGCATTTCAGGCCGGTACGCTGGACGTCGCAGAGGGTCTATTCGAAAAAGCGACAGAGGCAGATTCGAAGGCCTATCAGGCTTACTACTCGCTAGGTGTAGTTCGTGAGAGAAAGGGCAACAGCGCGGGCGCACTATCCGCATATGCAAAAGCGATTGCAATAGTGCCCGACTACGAGCCGGCAATCGTCGCGTACGGTGTTCTCACGGCCGTTGACGGCAATGCCGACGAAGCCGAGCAATACTTAAATGGCCGCCTCGCGAAAATGGACAAGAGCGCTGCCGTAACGACGGCAATGGCCGAGGTTAAGTCGCTTCGGGGCGAATCCGGCGCAGCACAGAAACTTGCGCAAGAAGCACTGAAGATAAATCCCGATTATCGACCTGCAATGATTGTCCTGGCACGCGATCATTATCGGAATCGTAGGCTAGATTTGGCGCTCTACGCCTTACAAGGGATTCTGGAGGGGTACGGACCCGAGAATCCTCCCAGAGACAAGAGCAATCCGGAGGCATTGTTGCTTCGCGCCCTAATTCACAAGGAGCGAAATGAACGTGCCGCCGCGATGGATGATTTTCGTCGTGCGTTAGAACTGCGTCCCGATCTTGTGGAAGCTCGTGTGCATCTCGCAGGATACCTGCTCGAATCCGGAAACGCGGTGGAAGCAGCCCCGCAATTGGAGTGGGCGTTGCGTTTCGACCGCGACAACATTCTGGCGCGACTGAACTTGGGCGATGCCTACCGATTACTAGGCAAGACCAGCGAAGCTAAGCAACAACTTGAATGGGTTGCCGCAAAGGATCCAAAACTGCCGCAAGTTCAGTACTCACTGGGATTGCTCTATTTGTTCAGCGATTCGATCCCGGGCGTTTCGCCGAAAGATGCGGCGGGCAAGGCCATTGCATCCTTCGAGGAGTACAAGCGGTTGAAACCGCGTTCTACTGCGGGCCAATCCGATGATTCTGATGAACTCATTACCGCAGCCAAGTCGAAGAAAGCGGTAATCGAGTCGCAGGAGGAGGAAGCCGCTACCGCGAAGGCACAAGCTAATGCTCCAAAGCCGGCTGAAAAACCCGCCACGGCTGGGGACTCAAAGGGGACAGGCGCAGATGGTGGTCCCAGTGAAACAAAGCCCACCGGCACGCCCAACGGAGGCCAACAATGATCCGCATGATATACGGGAATTGGGGCATAGTAACATGCCTGGTTTTTGTAACTTCGCTGAGTCATGCTCAGACGAAGCAACGCGTCGTCACTATTAGCGAAGTGACAATCGTGGGGCGCGTGCAAAAGCCAATTGCTGCTGTTGACGTCAGTCGAATTCAACCCAAATTGACGCTCGGAGCGAAGAAGCAGCCGTTTATCGATCGAATTGAAAAGGCCATTCAGGAGTCGCCATTTTGAGCGCCATGTTGGGTCTATTACTGGGGTTTGGCACGTCATTGCTCGTTTCTGCAATTAGTTGGCGCAGCTACCTTAGTCTTTCCGAACCCAACGAGTGTCGACTGCTTGAGATATATTTGGCCGGCCGGGGTGACCATCAAATGGAGACGTTTCTTCATTCGAGGCCCGGAATGCTCATGACTGAACTTAGGGCAATTGGGGAATATCCTGATCTTGCGATTGCCACACTCAACGACGCATTAGGCGAAGTGGATGCACAGACGCGGGGCGGTCTACGAGCTTCAAAGGTATTCGCAAGAGCGTCGTTGGCCGCCGGAGTCGCTGGTGCTTGTGCAGAGCTAGCTTTCAATATTCAGTCCTCGGCGCTTCGAGCGACTTACTGGGGGCTGGCGGCTCTGTCCTGCGGGCTAATTGGAATGCTCACCTGCACTGTAATTGGCCGTCGGGCCACACGCGGTTCTACCCGTCGACGTCGCTTGTGGGACGAGTTCGTGCAGTGGCTACTTAACTCGCAATTCTCCCGGTCCGAAATAAGCGTGTTGGGCGACAAACGCGAGTCGCCGGATGGGGTTAGGCCTCTGCACAATTCGTGAAGACTGGAATTAAGCAATGTTCATTACGATTGAGCAACAGTGCGTTAGTAGGTTTCCCTTGCAGAGAACCAACGTAACCGTGCAGGATTCAATTCGATGACTCAACAGCCCTTTTCGCAATCCCAGACGTCACGTCCTGGACAAATGACTGCGGTAATGCGCGCCGTGGCTGCCACAGGGCCTAAGGTATTGCGAATCGGTGTTGTACAGAGCGGGCGCGTCGTCGAAGAGAGAATCATCAAACAGCGGACTCACGTAACGGTAGGTCCAAACGAAAAAAGCATGTTCGTAATCGCTTCAACGGCGATTCCTCCGAGCTTTCGCTTGTTTGAATTGGTTGACGCTGATTACCACTTGAATTTTGTAGACGGAATGTCCGGGCGAGTCGCGCTACCCACGGGAATTTCCGACCTTTCGATGCTGAAAGGTCAGGCCAAACGTACCCCTCAGGGCGCATTTCAGTTGAAGCTTAGCGAGGATTCTCGCGGTAAATTGGTGATTGGGGATACCACTTTCCTTTTCCAATTCGTAGCCCCGCCACCGATGCAGCCCAAGCCGCAACTGCCGGTGGCAGTGATGCGAGGCGCGACGTCGATTGATTGGGCCACGACCATGATCGCCGCCTTTTCGTTCTTGTTGCATTTCTTGGGAATTGGCTCGCTTTACTCGGATTGGCTCGATCCGGTAATCAATGAAGAAGCCAATCTTGCCAGTTTGGTCGACTCGGTAAGAAGCTTGCCGCCGCCACCTGTCGTCGAGCAGCAGCAGACCGATCACGATAAGTCCGCCAAAGAGTCCGAAGAAAAGCAAGACAGTCAAAAGTCAACGGGAGCACAAAAAGCTGCGGGACCTGCCGCAGGTGGAAAAATGTCGGCACAAAAGGTCGCCGCGCTGACCAAAGAGTTGGACTCGTTAGAAATGGCAACTATCGGTGCGCTGAGTGCACAGGGCCCTGCCACGGCCGGCGTACTTGCCGGGGGTGAGGTCGCCACGAGCGCCCTCGATGAGGCTGCAAAGACCGGTGCCGGTGTATCCTCTGGAATGGGTGATCTACGTCTCGGCGGGGGTGGCGGCGCAATCCGGCCGGGGGCTGCTGGCGGCGGACTGGGTGCCTTGGGCGCGAGCGGACGTTCCGAGGGAACTACGGGACAGGGTGCCGCTCAGAAAGTGTCCGGGCCAAAAGGTAACGCCAACGTCGGCGGCGCGGCCGTAAGCGGCGGGGAGGTCGCCAACGCGAGCCGTGTCGTTGCCGGCATGCGCGCTGGATTCCGCAATTGCTTCAATCGCGAATTAGCCCAAAATCCCGACGCACAGGGCAAAATAGACCTTAGCATCAAGGTCGGCCCGGGGGGCGAGGTTCAGAGTGTTTCCGCTGCGGCTTCTGGGAGCCTTGGTTCAGCAGTCGAATGCGTCAAAGCACGCGCGCGGAGTGCTCAGTTCGATCCGCCCTCGGGTGGCAGTGCAGTCATAAGGGTCCCCGTAACATTCGTGAAGCAATAGGGGCCAAATACGTTCCCAGCGGACGAACCAATGGTGAATACTGCCCATTCGTCGAGCAACGGAATCCACGATGCCAATTGAGCGTTTTGTCACATTGTCAGGGGTTTGCGCAGGGCGGCCAATATCCGGCATTGACAGGCATTTTTCTACTTTCTATAGTCCACAAGTACTTGGCTATTCCGAGGGAGGCCAAAATCGATGACCAAACCGTCGAAGAATAAACTCATACCCGCAGCTTTGTTGTTTCTGTCGTTAGGCGGGTTGAGCGTTGCCTTTGCTCAAACGACTACTGCCAAAGTTGCTGCTGATGCAACCGTACCAACGAACAATGGGACTGACGCTGTCACTCCACAGCAGATGCGCGCTCAATCCCAAACGTTTCTACCTCAAATGGATCAGTCAGCGCAGACTGTTAGGCGCCAACTCGAACAGTCGCGTGAGTCTCGCGATGTGGTCAAGGTGCTTTGTCTCAACGACAAGCTGAATCAAATTGACGTTGCAATTCGGGCCGCTCGCGATCGAATGCCCGTGCTAACGGTTGCGCTCGATAAGAATGACGCCGAGAACTCCAGGCACGAGTTTGCCGTCTTGCAGGTCCTGCGTGATCGTGTTCGCACACTGGTGCAGGAGTCCAATCAATGTATCGGAGAAGAAGCCGGTTTCGTCGGCGAGTCCAAAGTCATCGTGAGCATTGACCCAGGGATTCCATCAAATGATCAAACTCTGTTTCCCTCGGACACGACTGTGATATTCGTGCCTCCGGCTGTGTTGAGTAATACTAAGTAATTATTTGTTGTAACGCATGGAGTCAATCGAGCGGTTTGCGTGAACGGGCGATGCCAGGGAAGGGACCGCAAAAGTATCCGATGAAAACGCAATCCGCTTGGCTATCTATCCTTTTTCTGTCCCTGTTGCCCCGAGCAGCTGCAGCCCAATCTCGCCCTTGGATCGCTGATCGAGCCATCGGCGAGGGTATGGGTATTCGTACCGGAGAATTCGAACTGCATCCAGGCATAGCTGGCGAACTTGGATACGACTCGAACTACTTTCAGCGCGCAGGAACGGCTCCACCGGCTGGTTACCAGGGAGCTGATCAACCAGTTCTTGCTGCCTACCGCCTGAGGATTACGCCATCACTAACGTTGTCGACAATTGGCCCCCAGCGCCGAACCGGCGACACTCAATCGGCGGTGGCTCCTCAGTTCACGTTTCGATCAACCTTGTTCGCTTCGTATAATGAGCTTTTCGCTGCAGGTAATAGCTACGACTTCTCGAATCAGCGTCACGTCGACGGCGGAGCGTCGCTAGCTTTCGAAGTGCTGCCGGAGCGCCCATTCAGCTTCGACGGCAATGGCAGCTACACGCGTTCCGTAGCGCCATCGAACGACCCCGCGATCATAAACTCTTGGAACCGAGACATGCTGGGCGTTGGTGCTGGCGTAACCTGGCGTCCCGGCGGCGGCATGTTCGATTGGCGGCTCGGCTACGATTTGCGGTACACGTACTTCGAGGCGGACACGTATCGAAACCTCACCAATGCAAATCACACTATTGGGACGCGGGGGCGCTTCAAGTTCCTCCCGCGTACTGCCCTGATCTACGACGGAAACGCGTCTTTCATTCGCTATTCTGCTGGTAATGCCATCAGAAACGATGGCGACATCGTTCAGGCGCGATTGGGTGTCAACGGGCTAGTCACGAATCGGTTTTCGATGTTGGCACTGTTTGGCTGGGCCGAAACGTTCTTCGTACCGACTGTCACGCCTGTTCGAGCCAATTACGATTCGTTGGTGGGTCAGGCGGAACTCGATTGGTACGTGCTCCCACAACCCAAATTGCAGCCGGGCGATGCAACAGTGGGTTTGTCCGTGATCGGGCTTGGATATGTACGAGACGTGTCGGTGAGTTACCTTGCCGACTACTACCGACGTGACCGAGGCTACGCGAAGGTGTCGTACTTCGTCGGCGGTCGGTTCCTCATCGATCTTCAGGGCGGCTATTCGCGCATCACGCATCCGGCATTTACCTCAAGAAATCAAGCTTTCGGCGGAGCCGCCGAAGATCGCGTGGACGCCCAGCTCTTCACGGAATATAGGACCAGCGATTCATTGGGGCTCAACGCAACGCTTCGATACGACGCAAGCCTCACTAACGTCACTTTGAGATACTTGCCCGTAGGTACTGCTCAACCCTATGCGGATAACCTTGCCTTCTCTCGATTCCAAGCATGGCTGGGCGTGCGCTGGTTCATGTGAGAATCGCACAAGGAAGGGTGTTGAGGTTGGCTTCGTTGGCCGTTCGTGTTGCTTGGCTGCTCATCGTGTTTACATTTTTTGGTTGTGCGCCTCGCGTGGACAATGCCCGCGTCGCATTACCGCCGCCCATCGAGAGTTCGACGATTGGCCCCGATGATGTATTCAAGATGCAAATCGTTGGTGAGAAAGACCTGCCGGAAGAGTACCAAGTCTCATCCGACGGCAGCGTGGATCTCCCTTATATTCATCGAGTCCAGGCGGGCGGACTTGAACCGCAGGAACTGGCCAAGCTGGTTCGTGAAAAATTGGTTGCCGATCAGATACTGAAAGACCCAAGCGTTATCGTTACGATCAAGGAATACCGAAGCAAGAAAATCACTGTCTTAGGACAAGTGCAAAAGCCAGGTAGTTTTCCGTTTGCTTCAGGTATGACGTTGCTGCAGGCCGTGTCCGTGTCTGGTGGCTTTACGTCGATCGCCAAGACCGATCGCGTCAATTTGACTCGCAAGACGAAATCAGGCAGCAAAATGGTGGTTTTGAGCGTGGACTCAATTACTGATGGACGCTCCCCAGACATACCCCTCCAAGCTGGCGACGTCGTCTATGTGAGTGAACGCGTGTTTTAGCGGTGAGCAGGGCCTTGCTGCTGCACGCCCACCGAGCGAGAAACGCGGAACTTCAGGAAAACGCGGAACTCGCTGAAAATATCGACACTTGACGACTTCCCCGAGGTGCGTATGCTCCGCGGCCGATGTGCCGAGTTTGAACGGCGCCTGAGCCGATTTGGAGAAGAGCATGGGACTGTTAGACAATAAGATTGCGATTGTCACCGGTGGTGCCCGCGGAATTGGGGCAAAGATTGCGGAGCGATTCACTGAGGAGGGCGCCCAAGTCGTGCTGGTCGACATCGACCAGGAATCGGCAGAAGCGCACGCCCAAGCGATATCACTAAAGGGCGCTCAGGCGGCTGCGTACGTGGTGGACGTGTCGAATACCGACGCCGTCAAGGAACTAGTAACCCAGGTTGTAAAACGCTTCGGTAGAGTGGACATACTCGTAAATAACGCAGGCATCACGCGCGACGGGCTGATTATGACTATGTCCGAAAAAGATTGGGATTCGGTGATAGCCGTCAATCTCAAAAGTGTATTCAATTTCATTAAGGCAATCGCCCGCCCCATGATTAGGCAAAAGGCGGGTTCCATAGTCAATATTTCGAGCGTTGTGGGCTTGATTGGAAACGGCGGCCAGTTCAACTATGCATCGAGCAAAGCTGGCGTGATTGGTGCCACTAAGAGTGCCGCCAAGGAATTGGCTTCCAGAAATATTCGGGTCAACGCAATTGCTCCTGGGTATATTCAAACTGCAATGACCGACAAATTGGATGAAAAGGCCAAAAATACGCTACTTGAACTCATTCCTGCCAAGTCATTAGGTCGACCCGAAGACGTCGCGAATGCCGCGTTGTTTCTCGCGAGTGACCTAGCCTCCTACGTTACTGGTGAAGTCCTGAGAGTCGACGGCGGAATGGCGATGTAATGAAGGCTTGGTCGCTAAACTGATAGTCCGCCATCGACATGCAAGACATGTCCGGTGATATAGCCAGAATCTTCCGACACGAGAAAACGTACGGCCTCTGCAACCTCATCTGCACGGCCAATTCGGCCAAGTGCGATCGACGTTTGAAGTTGAGTGGTGTTGGCTGCCGCCAGCATGTCGGTGTCGATGAGCCCAGGACAAACGGCATTTACGGTAACTCCCCGTGCGGCAACTTCTTTGGCCAACGCTTTGGTGGCCGCGACGAGCCCGCCCTTGGCCGCGGAATAATTGACTTGACCTCGATTGCCCGAAATTCCGGAGTGCGAAACGATATTTACGATTCGACCCCAGCGCCGTCTTACCATTGGCAAAACTAGGGGTTGAGTGAGATTGAAGAAGCCATCCAACGTTGTATCCAGTACCAACCGCCAGTCCCCGTACGACATGTTGGCTAAAAGTGAATCTCGAACGATAGCCGCGTTATTCACTACAACGTCAAACGGGTCCTTTTGATAATCGAGTTCGATGAGTGCATTGGCTACGGCGCTGGCGTCAGCAACGTCGATCTTTATTGCTAACGCTTCTCCGCCGCAGTCGAGAATGGTTTGCACTACCGCCGCTGCGGCATCCTTGTGGTGACGGTATCCAATCACGATACGAAAGCCGTGCGCCCCAAGCGATTTCGCGATGGCGGCCCCAATGCCGCGACTGGCCCCTGATATTATCGCGCGACGCATATCTAGTGCAATTGCCGGCCTTTGCCGTTGTCCTTGAGGCCACCTGGCAACACCTCGAAGCGTCGCTTCGCTTCTTTGCGCCTACGCTCGCGCTCGGCAATTGTCTCGGATTCCAATCGTTTGAGTTTAAAGCGCAGCCACCAGCGCCGTGCCGGCGATGGAGTTCCTCCGCCAAATAGCCACCCGGCAAGCATGCCGGCGAACGGGGCAATCGCTCCGGAGGGGCCAATCGCACGGACAACTACCAGCGCCACACTTATGCCGACGGTTGCAATGATTAGCCCACGACTTCCAATGGGCAAGACGAAGAAAAGCAGGACACTGCGTGAACGCATACTCAGCGCAAACGCTATGGCAACCGCTTCGAGCGCCGGCATTGCTCCAAACCAGTAGGGTGGCACCAAACCCTGCGTGACCGTAAATGGGAACGCGAGGGCAATAATCCACTGCACCGTGTACGAAAACACGCTACTGACGGCGAGAAATCGAAGAAGGCGCGGTGTTCCCCATTCGGTTTCGAGGGCGGGCGCCAAAAAGAAAAGGCCGATAACCGTGGAGAGTATGTGGTTCATGCCCGCCATTCCGTCCGGGCTGTGCATGATGGGCGCCGTAAATAGTCGCCAAATCTCTCCCTTTGCGACGTGATTCGTGTTGCCCACTAGAAGCAGAAACAGGTCTAGAGAAGACGAGGCCCAATTGACGGCTACCGCAAATGCCAGCCACAGCGCCACGAGGCCCAGCAATACGGAACCGAGGGCCCGGCTGGGACGTTGAATCGAAGGACCTGCATTGCCAAAGTCTCGTTGCCGCATTTGTTTGAGATCCTTGCAGTCGGATGTTAGCGGTTCTGTACGCCAAGCTCGGTGCAGTCTCTCAATGTGACCGTCATATTGGGATATGCGAGACCTGGCTGGATGCCTCCGTCGGCGTCCGTCCAACCGTGGCAAACCGCTGTCCAGCGAGGAGCCACGTATTGTGAGCCGGCAAACATTACCGCTGGGCCGGAATTACCTGGACCAATATCGGAACGGTCATAACCGTCTAAATCGACATCGTAAGCGTGATACTCAATCACGTTGCTAAAGACCGTTGGCGTTTTGCAAGGGGTGGGGGGTGAGCTTCCAACCACGAACGGTGCTGCGCTCGTGTCTGTTTCGCTGATCTTGTCCGAGCCGGTAACGTCGCGTAGCGTGGCGACGTAACGCTGAACCGTAGTGCCGCATGAGCCAGCAGCCATGAAGTCCGCCGGGTTGACACCAATTAATGTCTGAGCCTCGGGCTCAGTGGTATCCGAATTGCTCGAAGAGCAGCCTAAGGTTAATACAAGTGGAATTGCGAAAAGACTAATGCGACTCTGGGGCATGTGGACGGAGGCGGTTTAGCGCATCAAAGGCGTTGAGCGCCAGGGCAGCGGGTTGGTTCTACCCAATCGCCGGTAATTCCGACACGTTGATCAGGCAGCCGACGGCCGCATGCCCGGGCTAGCTGCCCGAGTCGCTGCCAGCGTCAGAGATGACCTCCGGAGTTACCGGATTCAAAAATGTGCATCCGTTAATGTCTTCTAGGTCCGCGAGTAGGGCGCAAACGGTCGTGGCTTTGCTGTATTTTCCGAGTTCGGGCATTGTGCAGCACGGCGAAATCGGCGAGCCCGAGCACCTTCCCGTCGGGTTTTGCACGGAAGTCGACTCGCCTTCACGTGACGCACAAGCCCCAATAGCTTTGATCGCGTTTACACAGGTATTCACCGAAGCGGGACCTGGGTCGGTCGAGATCGCCAGGCCGTGTAAACAGTGGTCGCGATAGAATCGCCTACAGGCTGCGGGGCTGGTTACCTTGAACGTGCTGGGACAATGAGAGGCCGCGCTACATCGGGCGTATTCTATTTGGCGACAGGACTCGACGCCGACCGCACCGGTGTCACAGGCCGAAAGACCGAGCGCGATCAGCGACATCAACAGTCGGCCAAGTGCATAGGGACAAGCTCGCGACATCAGCCTTCGGCTAGCACAAATTTGTTGCGGAGCGCGAGTTTGTCTAGAGATTACCTGAGATGACCGCCGTAATGCTTTTGGGAGCCGGCTATGGGACTCGTTTAAAGCCGTTGACCGAGGAATGTCCCAAGGCCTTGGTCCCGATCGGCGATCGTCCACTGCTCGCACATCAGATCGAACGGCTCCGCGCTCGCCTAGGGGATGCGACGATTGTCGTGAACGCGCACCATTTTTCCGAGCAAATTACTGATTTTATAGTTGGTTACGATCCAACCATTAAAGTGATTGTGGAACTTGAGCTACTCGGGACCGCAGGGGGCGCTCGCGGTGCCACAAACTTACTGGGATATGAGCCTCTACTAGTTGTGAATGTGGATGTATTCTCACGTCCCAACTATCCAAATCTAATGAATATTGCCGAGTCTGGAGGACTCGCATTGAGTATAGCGCCACGACCGAAGGGCCAGGGCACCGTCGGAATCGGCGAGCACGGCAACATCGTTCGAATTCGTGGTCAGACCTTTGGAGCCGAAACTCGTGGAGGTGACTACACGGGGGTCGCAGCGATTGGCGCAGGGGTCGCCCGGCAGTTGCCGGAGCAAGGATGCTTGGTCGGCGATTTCATTTTGCCCCTACTGCGATCAGGCTTCGAAGTGCGTTCGGTCGACGAACCTTCAACTTGGGTGGACGTGGGAAGCCTGCGCTCTTATGCCCGCGCGAACTTTGACTGGCTTCACGAAAATTTATTAGACAATTGGGCAAATTCGAGTGCGAAAATTGCGGATCAAGTGCACCTGCAGAACGCGATTGTGGGGCAGGGAGCCCGCATCGATGGCTCCGGTGTGCTGCGCCGAGCTATTATTTGGCCGAAGGCCCACTTGGACACTCCTCGCTCTGATGTGATCGTTACCACGCGTGGAGTAGTCGTTTCCATCCCTGGGGAATAGGAGCCGATTCGTGGCCGTGTAGTAGCCAACACGGCGGTGCTCGAGCCGGACGTGCAGTGCTAAGAGCCNNCTTGTGATCCTATCGATTGCGCGGAGCGATTGGACCCCGAGCCGCAGCTCGTTCTCAATCCGAGTTCTGGCCGAGCTCTATCATACCCTCGCTGGATTGGATTGCTGCCATACGAGTCGTTTCGTGGGTTGGAGCGCGTCAACACCACGCAGCCCGCTGAGACACGCGAGGAGCCGCCGAACCTTAGGCCTTGTTGGTGGAGGTACGGAGCCGTTGCGGTAATTGCGGGGAGCGTGAAGGTTGTCGGGGATGATCCAGGGCAGGTCAAAGCCCTCGTGCAGCGACTGTCAAAGGACGTGTCGGAAGAGTTCGCCGGACATTTCCAAATTCGGGAGCATAGAAACGACGGGCTAAACCACGAAAGCCGAATTCGCGCCGCGCTCAGGCACATCGAGGCGGGTGACGTGTATCAGATCAATATCGCCAGGCGATTCGATTTTCACGTTCAAGGCCAAGCGTTGGATTGGCTTCGAATTTTGGGTTCAAACGCCCCATCACCATTCTGTTTCGCTCTTCAATCGAATGATTTGCGCATTGCCGGCACATCTCCGGAACTTTGCTTGTCACTTGAACCGGAAGGCAAGTTGTTGACGCGCCCCATCAAGGGGACAAGACCCCGCGGTATTACCGCCGAGCAGGATCAAGAAATCGCCCAAACCCTTGCATCTAACCCTAAAGAGATAGCTGAGCTTTCGATGGTTATTGACTTGGAACGAAACGACTTGGGGCGCGTCGCAGAATTGGGTTCAGTCTCGGTTCTGCACCCAGGGCGAGTAGAGTCCTATGGCCCGGTTCACCATCGTGTAGCCACTCTGAGCGCCCATTTAAAGCCCGAGACCTCTCGAGCCGACTTATTGAAAGCGTTCTTGCCAAGCGGCAGCGTCACGGGTGCTCCCAAAGTGAGAGCCATGGAACTGATTGCCTTGCTCGAATCCGAACGGCGAGGCCTATATACTGGGGCCTACGGCTGGTTGGGTCATGATGGGTCATTGCGACTGGCCATGGCCATTCGTACGCTTGTCGCCAGCAATCGGGATGCGGGGCATTACTTTGCGGGCGGAGGAATTGTGGCAGACAGCATACCTGAACAAGAAGTTGAAGAAACCTACTGGAAGTCCTCACAAATAATGAATATTTCGACTAACAAGACTCCGGACTATGATTCGCTTACTGCTGCTGGTTCGGCTCCAGGGGATAGTGGCGATAACTGGGCTATTTAGGCGGACTCCCGGGCCTATATTCGCATTACTGCGATGAATGATTCGCCCCCGGGTCATTAGTATTTGCCGAATAGTCGCGAGAATTTTCGCAACAGGCGATAGTACGCCCATGGATGCGGTGCACGTCCGAAACTTGGAGCAAATTCGAGAGCAAGATTCGCGTAGGATCCGGTCAAGGTTGGGCACATGGCTTTTGGCTTCGCTCGGCGGCGCTGGGGTCGTTGCTGCAGTAATGTTTAGTTCTGGCCGTGGAAATGCTCCGCCCGTTTCACATAGCGACGCGCTGGCCCAGCTCGCCTCGCGACAACGAATACAATCAGGCCCGGTGGCACGCATCGACAGCCAGAATGTCAGTTTTCCAAACGTGCTGAGCGATTCGGACAAACCCACTACTGCTCTCGCCGCGGTCCGGGACGAACAGGGCAGGCTACTCGCGTCGGAACCGGTGGCCTCCGCACAACCTGATTTGCCGCCAGGTTCAGACAAGATTCCGGGTAGCCCGTTGCCGGCGGCGGATCTGCTCAACGCAAACTCAACGGCCATGCAACCGAAGGATCAGTTGGCCAAGATGGCTACTGCGGCATCGCAGGTCGCGGACGACGCCGAACTTGCGAGCGAAGGCCATGAAGGGGGTGTCCAGATTCAAGTGGCGAGTTTTCGAACTATTGAAGATGCCGATGCGCTCGTGCGCGACCTCAGGCACAAGGGACACCACGCGTTTAGGCAACCCGCCTACGTGCCTGACCGCGGGCTCTGGCAAAGGGTCCGAATTGGGCCATTTAAGGCCAAAATTGAGGCGATTGCCTACCGAAACAAGCTGGAGCAAACCGAGCGGATTCTCGCGTTCGTCGTCGATCCCGATCGAAAGAAGCGAGCGCTCGCGGACCGGGAGTCTGTGCTTTCAAGCCGTGAGAAAAAGACCAACCCGTCGGGAACTTGACGATGACAAATCTCGTTCGTTTCGGGATAGCCATGGAACGAAGTCTTCTGGACCGATTCGACGGGCTGATTGAACGTCGCGGGTTCGAAAATCGGTCCGAGGCTTTGCGCGATTTGATTAGGCGCGCACTCGACCAAGAAGCCTGGGACGCGGGCAAACACGTTTGCGCTACCATTACTCTGGTCTATGATCATCACGTTCGCGAATTGACCGAGCGGCTCAATGAGTTGCAGCATGACTTCGGCGATGCAATTGTTTCGACGTTGCACGTGCACCTTGATCACCATCACTGCATGGAGGTCATTGCGTGTCGCGGCCGAGCGCGGCAGCTCAGGGAAGTATCCGAGAAACTCCTAGGAACCAAGGGAGTTCTGTCGGGTGGCATTGTCGCCGCAGCGCTACCCAAGACTTGAGTCGGTCATCAGCTATCCGCTTGAAGATTGGTCACACGAATCGGTGGTTTTTGGTTGCTGGTCGCAGGAGTGCAATCGCTCGAACCTCCGGCAAAAGTGACTGTTCAGGGCCACCGGCGTGCGCTTGACTGGCAAAATCGTCGACCGCCGTTGGTTGACTAACCAGCAACCAGCAACCACCAACCACCAATCGTCAAATCCCTTGCCTTCGCCGTCAATTGACGTTCCGCACTTGCAATCGGCCAATTGGGGGCTATGCCCTGGCCCCGAAGGAATCAAGCAGCCATGACAATTCCCGCATCACCCCTTCAGACAGCTCGTGCCGCATATCAGCCCAAACTTCCCAAAGTGCTCGCCGAGCAAGGAACCAATGTCCGTGCCTCGCTCGGGGGTCCCACGACTTCGGTAGCAGACAGCGAAGCCATCCAGCGGCATTTCCCCAACAGCTACGGCCTGCCGATCGTGACTTTTGAATCCGGCGCCGGCCAGGCGCAAGCAGCACTATCGGTGGGAGTAATTCTTTCCGGCGGGCAGGCACCCGGTGGACATAACGTCATCGCCGGGCTCTACGACGGCTTGAAGAAGCTGAATTCGGCGAGCGCCCTGTACGGCTTCCTCGGGGGACCCAGCGGGCTCACTGACAATAAGTACGTCAAGTTCGACGACGCATTCATCGACGCCTACCGCAACACGGGCGGCTTCGACATTATAGGGTCGGGCCGTACCAAGCTCGAAAAGGAAGAGCAGTTCGCCACGGTAGTCGAGAATTGCCGAACCCTAGGTATTACGGGCCTCGTAGTCATTGGCGGCGACGACAGCAATACCAATGCCTGCATGCTGGCCGAATATTGCGCAAAGAATCAAACCGGTATCAAGGTCATCGGTTGCCCAAAAACGATTGATGGCGACCTGAAGAACGAATGGATTGAGGCTTCTTTTGGTTTTGATACCGCGAGCAAGGTGTATTCCGAATTGATTGGGAACATCGAGCGCGACGCTAATAGTGCCAAGAAATACTGGCACTTCATCAAACTAATGGGCCGCAGCGCCTCGCATATTGCGCTCGAATGCGCGCTGCAAACGCATCCCAATATTGCTCTTATCAGCGAAGAGGTCGAAGCCAAGAAGAAGACGCTGCGTGAGATTGTCGAGGAAATTGCAATCGTCGTAAAGAAGCGCTCCGAGGTCAAGAAGGATTTCGGCATCGCGCTCGTACCAGAAGGACTCATCGAGTTCATCCCGGAGATGAAGACGATGATTGCCGAGTTAAACGACTTGATGGCAGATCCCTATTTCAACGGTCTAAAGGATGACGACGACAAGCATCAGTTCCTAACGAAGAAACTCTGTGCCGCATCGGCTCAGGCCTTCAACACGCTGCCGGCGGGCATTCAGCGTCAATTGATGATGGATCGCGACCCACATGGCAACGTGCAGGTGTCTCGCATCGAAACCGAAAAATTGCTCATCGACCTTGTCGGCGATCTATTGAGTGAGTGGAAGGCCAAGGGCCAATATGCCGGAAAGTTCAGTGGGCAAAATCACTTCTTCGGCTACGAAGGGCGTTGTGCGGCTCCCTCGAATTTCGATGCCGATTATTGTTATAGCCTCGGCTTTACTGCCGCAGCGCTGCTCGGCGCGGGCAAATCGGGCTATCTTTCGAGTGTTCGCAATCTGACGAAACCCGCAGACCAATGGGTTGCGGGCGGCATTCCGCTCACCATGATGATGAATATCGAGCGCCGCCACGGTCAGGAAAAGGCTGTCATCAAGAAGGCTCTCGTCGAGCTGGACGGCAAGCCTTTCCAGGCCTTTGCCCAAAAACGCGCGTCGTGGGCCACGGAGGACGAATTCCTTTATCCAGGTCCCATCCAGTACTTTGGGCCTGCTAGCGTCTGCGATCGACCCACGGAATCGATACTGCTTGAGCGGTCTTAATTGATTTCGATCCAGTAGAAAACCCATCCATCCGCAGGGCATATTTTCCATCGAGAGCGAAAACCGGTAGGTCTTTTGCCTGGACCTGGCATTTTTTGCGCCAATTGCTCGCGTTGAAGGCGCTCGTAAGGACTGCTCCCATTTTTCAGGAAAAAAACATCTTCGCGATTCTTGCCGCCTTGCATGCTCAAGCTAGACTGCGTTTGGCCGAGCCTAAGATGCGGCGAGGCAGTCTAACTCTTTCTGGGAAGGTTATGGTTATGGCAAGGAATCGAAATAGCGGGCTCGGCATTACAATGCTCGGTTCAGTAGTGCTGCTCGCCATCGCAGGCGCGTGTGACAGCGGGGGCACCACTACGGCACCCACGGGCACCGGCACTGGCACCGGCACGGGTACAGGTCAGGGTGGAGGCGGCGGCGTCTCTACAGGCACCGGCGGCGCAATTATTACGACCGGCACGGGCGGCGCCCATGTTAATACCGGCACCGGTGGCACACCGCCCACAGGCGTAGGAGGCGGCGGCAATACTACGTCCACTTGCGGTACAGCTACCGTGCCCACGGGAACTGGAACTTTGAGCGTGACTGGCGGTTACGTCACAACCGGGACGCTCAAGGGGTACGGCTTCACTTGGGCCGGCACGAAGAACAATTCCACCACGTGCATCACGCCTACTTGCAACACGACTGGTTGCACGCCAGCGTTTGGTAGCACGGCCCTCTGCGCGGCCGGCACCGTTACGGCGGACACAGCATACAACACCGTCGTGGGTATCGGCTTCAATCTAAATCAGGATAGCGCTGGCGCTACGAACGGTACCGTTTCCGCTCCGGCCAACATCGTCGTGACGACCTCTTTGAGTGGCTCCGGCACCGGTAACGCGGCCGCTCGCGTCCAAATTACCGATGCTGGCAGCGTCACCAGCTGGTGCGTCGACGCCGGCAAGTGGACCAGTGGAACCGCGATTCCAATCACCAGCTTCAATACCGCTTGCTGGGATAACTCCGGCACGTATCTAGCGGCAGGCGCCGCGATTCAGGCCGTTCACATTACGATTCCGAGTTCTGGCGCGGACGATCGTCCCTTTGCGATCTGTCTCGCTGGCGTTAGCTTCCAGTAGATTCGAGATTCGCAGTAGGCCTTACGCCTAGCTCAACGAGCCCGCATGAAAAGTGCGGGCTCTTGTGTTTTGTGCTCTTGGCTCCTCGATGCCGATGCCGATGCCGATGCCGACAGGGATTTTACTGCAGCGTGCAGGAGAAGGAATCCGTCTTGAGAGTGCCAGCGCCCGTGAAGACCTCGGTGCCTGCCTCGATACTGCTCAGGCATTTGCTGCCCATGTTTAGATTGTTGAGGAATGCTAGGATATCCAGGTTTTGGATGGCTGCAGTGCTGCTGGAGCGCACGAACGAATGCACTGCGACTGAGGTACCGTTCACCGAGGTGGTCCCCGTGTAGAGGGTCCAAGCGGTACCACCGATGTTTACTTGGGATGTGCCGCCACCGTAGCCAATGGGGTTCACGCTATTGTTGTAGAGCCAAATCATGACTTCGTCGCTGGGTACAGTCGTGGTAGTGATCGCAGTCGAACTACACGTCGTATTGTGTACCCAGATGTCGAAGGAAATATTCTGCCGGGCACCACCCGTGACCGTGAAAGCCCAAGAACACTTCGCGCCGGACAGCGATGAGATTGTTCTTGGCATGCCGCTTACCGCGGGATTGACCTGGAACCCTTTAGTGTTTTGCCAACCGAGAATCGCGGCCGGGTAGCCTTTGACGGTATCGTTGGCACCTGACCAGTTGTATGTTGTACTCCAGGAAATGGTGCCCGCCGTACATGTGTCATACGCCGATATATTTTCAAGTGTACCCGTGGCAGTTAGTTCCTTGGTGGAAGAAGGAGCACTCCAGCCGTTGTTGAAAATGTAAAAGGGCGACAGTTGCGGAAACGCCATCACGAAGTAGTTCGTGCTGTAAGTCGATCCAATCTGCGTACCCGGTGTGCACGTGGTGCCGCCGGTTGCCGGCATACCACCCGTGGGTGGCGCGCCACCCGTCGCGGGGACACCCCCCGTCGGCTGGACGCCACCTCCTGCGCCCGGCGAACCTCCGGTGTTCACGCCGCCGCCTACGTCGGAGACATTGGTGGATCCGCTAGTATTTCCGCCGCCAACGTTACCGCTATTGCCGCTCCCGCCGTTACCGCTGCTTTGCCCCCCTTGCGCCGGCGTGGAGGCGCCAGTTGCGCCACAGCCGGAGGTCAATGCTGCCAGCACCGCTAAGCGGGAAAAAGAACTACAAGAAATATGTCGCAAAATCATTGTCAAAACTCCTCGAGGGTGCACCTAAATGAAGGGCATTCGCTGAAAAATTGGCTGGGGGCTCCAAGGATCAAATCAATTGACCTCGGCGCAGAAGCTCGTTGACTGCAGGTTGACGCCTCCGCTCCAAATTTCGAATCCGCTGAAAATATTCGTTAGGTACCAGTTGCTCTTCATGTAATTGGGATAGTGTGCCAGGGCATCCTTGATAAATAGATTGAGGTCAAACCCGAGGGATTGCACGGGACCTTGGCGTTTGTAAGATATGACGGGGCGGCCACCGTTTGTTCCGGTCCACACGTCCCAACAACCGGGAACGCCATCAATCGTGTGGCCCGCGTCCGTGACGGTGCC
>PMCK01000127.1 GCA_003154095.1 Myxococcales bacterium
TTTTGAGCTTTTCGGCCGGCAGAAACAAGAATTCGTCGACCGATTGAGACGCCGACGTAAATCGCTCTTTGTCGCTCTGAAGGATTTTCTCAACAACGTGCGAGAAGGGTAAGTGACCTACGTCATGTAGAATTGCCGCATGGAGCAGATCCATTTTTTCGTGGGATTCTGGTGCTTTGATCTCCAAATGCTTCGCAAGTTTTCGGCCGGTTTGATCAGACCTGTTGTTGGCCAGCTCCTCGATAGAGTTAATGAATCTGCTAACAACATGATACACGCCCAGACTATGCGGAAAGCGACTGTGCTCCGCCGACGGGTACACCAAATAGCTGAATCCCAATTGATGGATCCATCGCAGGCGCTGCATAATTGTGCAATCGAAGATGCTGGCAGAGAGTGAATCAACGGTGATCATTCCCCAGATATTGTCTTTGATCACCCAACCTTCGTGCAATCGCCCACTGCACGCGTCAGCGGTCCGATCATCCACATACTTGTCAGTGAATCCTATTCGATCGAAAGCTTCATTTAGAGCTGATTCGATCGACTTCGGCCCAGCCGACCAGGCCTCCGACAGCTCCTGAATGGCCGCCAATGCCATGTTGTCAAGCCAACTAGGCAGCCACTACGCGCTTAGGATTGCGCTTTCCATCTTCAAACGCATTGGTTGCATCTTCCACCCCNNACCAATCGACGCGCACGCTCGTCAAGTCGATCGAGTATCGCGGTGGCAAATGATGGTGATATCTCAATCGTTAGATGTTCATACTTCGGATTCGGATGCATTACCGAGCTTGTTTGCAAATCTCGCAGCTTCGTCTCGAAAGATTCAAACGCACCATTGTTGCTTGCCTGTAACGCATTGCGAAGACGTACTATTTGCTTATACCAATTGCGATCCGCGCCTCCCTCAGCGCGATTGGCTTCAACGTCTAGTACATTAATTAAATTTTGAAACCCTCTTCGATTCTCTAAGCTCTTGGGTTCCAGAACGCGATCTCCCACGAGCACAAGCTGCGACAGAAATGCCTTACAGAAATCGCTAGCTGTAAATTCCCTCATGGCCGCCTCCTAAATCCTCTAACGATCACGAAATGAACCGAGGCTGCAGATCTCCTACAGGCAACGCTCGCAAGTGTCACTACTAGACAGCGGTTCACTTAATCCCAATAGTAGTCCTAATAACCTTACCTGTCAATCCGTTCAGATAGCTGCACTAACTCGTATAATATACTGAAATTACTAGTATTTAATTCTCGCTCCGTCTGTCGTTGGCAGAGGTAACTTCGCTTATACTTGAGTATATTTATTCCCAATATATCCCATGAAAAAGGGACGGCCGCCGGCTTGGACGTTGGATTCGGACTACCCGGGTCCCGCCTGCATGGATGTTCGCCGGGTTGACGAACGCGGAAGATTGACGATTCCAGGGAGACTGCTGGACCGATTAGACTGGTTTCAAACTGGCCAAGGAGCAGAGTGCTTGCTCGCGTTGACTCGGCCAGGGCGAGCCCGGCTATTGCCTTGGGTGCCACACGGCGAGAAGGTAATCGAACGCCGGCGCGATTTGTTAGCCGATTCAAATGTCGATACGGCCGATTTACTCAGAAGTGTTGAAGATCGCTACCTTCGGGTGACTATTGACTCTCAAGGTCGTCTCGCGCTTCCCCCATTAGCCATCGTGCACCTGCAAGGTACCCTGGATATGAGGGTGGCATATGTAATTCGGTATCCTGCGGAATTTGAGCTTTGGTCCGTGGAGTTTCGAAATAATGAATTGATGTCGCGTAGTGAGGAACTCGAGGATTTGCCGTAGACTTTGTCAAATTGCCAATTCACTGACTCAGGTAGCAATTCGAGCGACGCTCTTGCTCCTGGCGCAGTTGAACCTTGCCCGAGCCTAACTCCGCCCCATCCTTCTGTTCATAACCTCCAACAACGCCTCCCTTTCACGATCGCTCATCGCCTCAAGCGGCTTCAACCGCATCCGCCAATGCCGTAACCACCGCTTGTCAATCTTGATGTCCCCCGCCGCCATCCCGACGAACACCTTTTCCGCGTCGCGCACGACATAGAGATTCGACGACTGGAAGTTGTCCAGATGTCCCACCCATAGGTGGTGGTTCTCGCCGATCCCGTTGTGTGACTTGCCGCAGAGTGTGATGAGGTTTCGCTCGTCGAGTTCGAGGTCGGCCCTTCCGAGAGCTACACAATAATGGAAGGGGAAAATGTGGTGGACCTGGACGGGTATTCGCCCTGGCTGGCTTGGTTTGCAGCAAACACAAGTGGGCTGTCGGGCGAGGTGCTCTTTGACGACCTCGGGCCAATGCGAACTCCTGTGGATTCCGAAGGGCGCCGCTACGCAGGCACCCGGGTCCAGTTGCCGCTGGCCGAATTCAGGGTCGTCCGCCTGGAGGTTGGCCGGCGATCCGTGGTCGTTGGACAACGAGAAGTTCAGAGATGCACCGGGCATTTAGAACGTCCATCGGCAGCTCCATCCTCCCAGTTGCTTACTATTTTCAATTGGGTGCCGGCTATCTCGCTCAGTCGCACTCGAGGGGAAGAATCGCGTAATTTGCATTGAACGAAGCCGCTGCGCTCTCAAAAAACACTGCGAGTGCTCAGCGTCACGTACCTCATGTCCGCTGTATCACTCGGAGTGGTTGAGTGCGCGACGCCTGCGTGCGCCGGAAAGCTGCGAGCGCTCCAAAACGCGACCGCTCTGTGCGCCAGAAACGCCGCGAGCGCTCTTAAACGCGGCCGCTCCGTGCGCTAGAAAGTTGCGAACGCTCCAAAACGCGACCGCTCCGCGCGCCGGAAAGCTGCGAGCGCTCGAAAGCACGACCGTTCCGCGCGCTGGAAAGTTGCGAGCGCCCGAAAACGCGACCGCTTCGTGCTTTTGGAAACTGCGAGTGCTCGAAAACGCAACGGCGTCGTAATTTTTCGGGGTTGATCGTCGGAAATTGGCGGGGCCTCGGCGATTTTCCGGGCTCGATGATATTTTTATAGCAGGGTGTCCGTGCGATAAATCGCTCGCTGTTCAAAATCGTACAGGAGGGTGGTGGATTGGAGCGCTCGCAGTGGTCCAAGCCGCTGAGCGAACGTGGTTTGAGAAACTTCGAGTGGTCGGCGACGCTCCGTCGGGCCGCGTTTGGG
>PMCK01000558.1 GCA_003154095.1 Myxococcales bacterium
ACATTGCATGTTCCGGAAACGCAACAGACGCGGGGGCTCATAGGAGACGTCGAACTTGGCATGATGCGGAGAGGCAGCTACTTGCTCAACTTGAGTCGAGGTTCCGTCGTGGACGAAGTCGCTCTTGCCAACGCGATCGAAAACGGGCACCTTGCGGGCGCCGCGCTCGACGTTTTTCCCGAGGAACCGGAATCGAATACGGACACATTTGTCTCCGCGCTCCAAAACAAGACGAATGTCATCTTGTCACCCCACGTTGGAGGCTCAACTGAGGAAGCACAAGAATCGATAGGCAGAGAGGTGACGAGCGCCCTCATAAAATTCGTGAATTCGGGCGCTACTACAGGCAGCGTTAATTTCCCTCAAATTGACCCCCCCCAATTGAAGGATCGGCATCGTATTCTCAACGTCCACAAAAATGTGCCCGGCGTACTGAGCAACATCAATCGAATCGTGTCGGAAGTCCAGGCCAACATCGAAAGCCAGATTCTTTCCACCGATTCGAACATTGGCTACCTCGTCATGGACCTCAATCGCGATGTTTCCGATGAAGTGCGAACAAAGGTGGCAAAGTTATCGACGAGTATTCGCACTCGCGTCCTTTACTGATAACGCTCAAGTAGTTAGTGAGCCTACGATGATTCCTCGTCTTTCCGACATTCCTGGACTTGATCACCGAGTTTTGCATTGGTTGAGCCAACTTCAAAAGACACAATTCGGTGGCGATATTGATACAAGTCTCGCGGCTCGCCTGGCCGTCGCGACCGACAATAGCGTCTACGAGATATTGCCGCAGGTCGTTGTATTTCCTAAGACGACTGCTGACGTTGTCGCAATTGTTCGAACATTGGACACGCCGGAGACACGAGAAATCCAGATTGTACCCAGAGGGGGTGGAACTGGCACCAACGGGCAGTCACTGACCCCAGGCGTCGTGGTGGATCTTTCGCGGCATATGCGGGGAATTGGCCAACTCGATATCAAGAGCGGCACGGTATATGTCGAACCGGGCGTAGTCCTAGATGAACTCAATAGCGCCGTCGAATTGCAGGGGTACTTTTTTGGCCCTACTCTATCGCCAAGCGATCGCGCGACTCTGGGTGGAATGATTGGCACTAACGCGTGCGGCAAGGGCTCTCGAATTTATGGTAGGACGGTCGATCACTTGGAGGAGCTGGAGATTGTTCTGGTTGATGGGACAATCGCAACGCTAAGAGAACATGATACGGCCGAGGCCCACCGGGCTGCAAATCGTCCCGATCTACTGGGCAGCATTTACCGAAATGTGCTCGACACGATTACGTCGGAATCCGCCGCGATTGAGGAGTTCTGGCCCCGAATGCCGCGAACGCCCGGCGGATACAACATGCGACAAGTACTTTCGCGCAATGGGTCTCGCTTTAGTCTGATCCCTCTAATCTGTGGATCCGAAGGCACCCTCGGTATTGTGGTTGGTGCAAAACTCAGGTTAACGCCGATCCCCAAGTGCAAGCGACTACTCGTGCTTCGGTATGCACAATTCAATGACGCACTCGCGTCGGCAGAAGACCTGGTCCTAGCAAACCCGTCTGCAATTGAGACTATCGACGAACATATTTTGCAGCTCGTGCGAAGCGACCCGCTCTGGCATCGACTCAGTCACCTCTTCGTGGAGGACCACAAGACCCGAGCCATTAATCTAGTCGAGTTTGCTGGCAACGACCCTGCCGAATTGAACGCCAATCTTCATCGGCTAATCAGTAAATTGCCTTCGGCTGGGTCCTGTGATTCGGCCCCAATCGATTACTTAGCGCCACAAGCAACAGCTGATGTCGCCGCGCTATGGGAATTGAGGAAAAAGGGCGTCGGCCTATTGGGGAAAATGAAGGGGAATCGGCGACCAATACCCTTTGTGGAGGATACAGCGGTTCCGCCCGCAAGGCTTGCTACCTATGTAAGAGAATTCAGAGCCATCCTCGATGCGGAGGGTGTGAAATATGGAATGTTTGGACACGTCGATGTCGGGTGTTTACACGTTAGGCCAGCACTCGATCTGCGAGATCCCGAGGACGCGCTTCGTTTGCGTCGCATCAGCGATAAGATTGCAGGATTGGCGAAGAGCTACGGCGGGGTGCTGTGGGGCGAGCACGGCACCGGTTTTCGAAGTGAGTATTCTCGTGAATATTTTGGCCCGCGCTTATTCGCTGCACTATGCCGAATCAAGGGCGCATTTGATCCGCACGGAAAACTCAACCGAGGCAAGATAGCTCTTGTCCCCAATCATGGACATCAATTGGTATCAATTGACAATAATCATCGCGGGGCATTGGACCGTGCCGTGGCGCCAGTAGCACAGGAGCATTTTTCCGAGGCCCTCTTCTGCAATGGGAACGGACAATGTTTCAGTTCCAATCCGAACGTGGTTATGTGCCCGTCGTCGAAAGTTACACGCGATCGAATTCACTCACCCAAGGGGAGAGCAACGCTGATTCGGCACTGGTTACGCCAATTGGGCAACCAGGGCGACGTCGTTGCGAACAGTCTTGAGAAGCGCCAATACCCCGCCGATTTTGCGCCAATTCAGATCGTTGAACGTTGGGATAGGGGCCGCAACCGCCACTCCGCGTACGACTATTCGCACGAAGTTTACGAAGGATTGGACGGCTGTTTGAGCTGCAAAGCTTGCGCCACGCAATGCCCGATTGAGGTCGACATTCCGCGGATGAAGTCGGAGTTCTTGTCCGTGTATCACGAGCGCTACCCACGACCGTTGGCTGACTATTTGCTCGCCTCGCTGGAGTGGGTGATTCAGGTATTCTCGCTACTGCCTCGTGTGTTCAACACCATCATGCATGGACGTATCACACGTTGGCTATTGAAACGACTGGCAGGACTCGTGGACATTCCAAGTCTTGGGCTCACGACCGTGAATGCGGGCTACAGAGCTCGCAACCTCGGTCGATTCAACTATGAAGACCTGAGCCGCCTTTCTGCTGAGGAAAAATCGAGGACAGTACTAATCGTGCAGGATTCCTTTACGACATTTTTTGAACCACACGTCGTATTGGGAGTCACGGATTTGCTGTTGCTATTGGGTTATAGGCCCGTGCTCGTTCCATTTTTTCCGAATGGCAAAGCACTCCACGTAAAGGGATTCCTTCGAACGTTTGCCGCTCTCGCTAGCAGGAACGTGGCTAGGTTGCAAAAAATCGCCTCTCTTGGCATCAGTCTAATCGGACTAGAGCCGGCTACGACGCTCACGTATCGAGACGAATATCCGCGCGCTCTAGGAGTTGCTCAATTGCCATTTGAAGTGCAGCCGATTCAGTCTTGGCTTGCTCGAAGGCTCGAGGACATTAGGGGTAAACTCCCTGCGCCGGCCTCGCCGACCCCTTCGAAAAAGCTGTACACCTTGCTTGGTCACTGCACCGAGAAGACAGCCGCCCCCCTGTCACAGAAGGTTTGGCAAGAGGTATTCTCGACTTTTGGGCTAACGCTTGAACTGGCCGATCTCGGGTGTTGCGGAATGTGTGGAGTCTACGGGCATGAGCAAGCGCATGTCGATGAATCTCGAGGGATTTACGAACTGAGCTGGAAACCTCGACTTGATCTAGCTGCATCTCGGGACGAAAATGTCGTTGTGGCCGGGTTTTCTTGCCGACACCAGGTCAA
>PMCK01000642.1:0-8067 GCA_003154095.1 Myxococcales bacterium
GCACAAACAATTGGAATTTCGTCAATTGCGCGCGTAGCCATCTCGCCGCCAATCAAGCACGCTCGCAGGGGTTGCTGCTTGACCATGATTTCGCCGAGCGGTTCATTGAGTACGCTGCCGCGAGGCGCGAGGACATAATGAGCACCCAAGGATTTGAGTATGTCAATCAAGCCCGTGCGCGATGGGTTCGTGCCCGTATGCAACGTCGTCACGTTACTGCTCTCGACGAGCGCGGCCGCAACCAGGGGAAATGCAGCAGCCGAGAGGTCGCCCGGCAACTCGATGTCGAACGCGTTGAGCGCCGAGGGGCTTTCGGGTGGGTCGAGGCGCACGGATGTTCCGACCGTCTGAAGCGACACACCAATAGCTTGAAGCATGCGCTCGGTATGATCCCTCGACAGCAACGGCTCGAAGAGAACGGTGGGACCCGACGCAAATAGGCCGGAAAGCAAGAGTGCGCTTTTCACCTGCGCGCTTGCAATCGGCAACCTGTATTCAAGTTCGTTCAAGCGTTTGCCTAGGGGCAAGGGCCCAACATCGAGGGGTGCCGTGATGTCGCCATCCTTGGTCGGGTGATGGCGACCCCGAATGAACGCGCCGCGCATTCCCAAGGGCTCTGCGACTCGCTTCATCGGGCGTGCGCTCAATGAAGCATCGCCAATCATCCGCGAGTGAAAGGGCTGAGCGCTAAGGACTCCGCACATCAGCCGCATCGTGGTGCCACTGTTGCCACAATCCAAATCGATTGTTGCTTCTTTGAGCCCGTCGAGGCATACGCCCTCGACTACAATCGTGCCCTGATTGTCGTCTTCGACTTGCACACCGAGTGCGCGAAGCACGCCGAGCGTCTTGACGTTGTCTTCGCCGTATGAAAAACGCCGAAGGCGTGAGGGACCATTGCCGAGCGCCGCCGTAATCAGCGCACGGTGACTGATACTTTTGTCACTGGGGATCTCCACTCGCCCCGAGAGTGGCTTGTCTGCGGGGTATACGCGAAGGCTCGTCATCGTCGATTTCTCGTCATTTTGCGCTGCTTGCTGCTGATACAAGCGCGGGCGTAGCCAGGTTTACGATCTTGGCGAGGGCTGCGCCATCGAGCGCCGCGACGTAAGAAACCTCACGATCGGCGGCCTGTGCCTCGAGGCGCTGTATCGGCTGAGTTACACCCATGATCCCCATAATGAAGCTGAATGACTTGAGCAGATCACGGCTGGACAGCATCTCGCTGGCAGCCTGCGTTGCACGCTCGGGCGTCTCATAGCCGAGCGAGCCTGCCAGATTGACCCCGGGGGCCTCGAAATTGCCGAGGACTCGCATGGCGTTCAAGCCCGCCAGAAACGGCACTTGTTGTGTCAATCCAGCGGGCAGCGAAGTGGACTTCAGATTGGCGCCAAAGGCGAGCGGCGCACGCGATGTGTCCAGGAGTGCATTCGTCCACTCGGGCAATTGATGCACGGCTCGACCATCGTGAATACGATCGAGCGAGCGGCGAATGCCCGTCTCATTACCGACAAGCACGGTACGCGACGTAAGCACGCAAAAGCCTACGTTATGCACCGTGTATAGCGTGTACCCTGCGTACGGACTTTGGACCAAGACACCGGTCGGTGTAGCCGATGTCGCCGAAGCTGCGTTCCTGATGGCGTCTGGATTGAATCGACCCGTTGCTATCCCCACAGCATCTGCGCCTTGCATCGAATAAAGACCGATGATGAGACGATCGAGATCGCGCTCGGGTACGAAGCCAGAGCCCTGTGGCAGTGGTGCCAGCTTGTTCGCAAGTGCGATCAACGCGGGCCCCAGGACAGACCTAGATACGGCTGGCACCTCGACGCGCAAGAGGCCAATGAACCCCGAAGGCATGATGGCAAGTGGATCGGCGTCGATTTCCGTGGGCATCATGGGGTGCGCCGCCGATACAGGAGTGACGATTGTTTCGTGCTTGGCGCAGCCGAGCATTGTCATCAAAGCCACGAGCGATAACCAAGTCTTCATGCGTTTAGCACCTCTGACAAAGCGGCGAGTAACCGATAATTCTCTGCAGGCAGGCCCACGGTAATTCGCAGCGCTGTAGCAGCAGGTACCGGTCGAACAATCACGCCTTTTCGCAGCAGCGACTCGTAGATGGGGCGCGCTGGGCGTTTGCAGTCAACGTACACGAAGTTTGCCTGGCTGGGTGCGCATGCAAGCCCGAGACTCGTCAGCGCGTTTTGCAATCGAGTGCGCTCGTCCTGATTCAGTTCCTGACTCGCGCGGACGTGCTCTTCGTCATCGAGGGCCGCCAAAGCCGCCACTTGTCCCAGCGTGCCCACATTGAACGGGGGCCGCACTCGATTCATGTAGTCGATCATTGGTGCAGGTCCGACGGCATAGCCAATGCGTTGCGCTGCCAGGCCGTAAATCTTCGAGAACGTCCGAGTAACAATCAGCCGCTCGCGCAAGCCTCGCAATGAGAGCGCATTGGGAAAATCAGGCGCCTCGGCGTATTCCGTGTAGGCCTCGTCCACGACCACGACAACCTCGGGGTCAACATTGCGCAGCAGCTGTTCGAGTGCTGCACGCGCCACGTAAGTCCCCGTCGGGTTATTTGGATTGGCGATGAAAATCATCCGCGTTTTTGGTGTAATGGCAGCCGTCATCGCCTCGAGATCATGCGTCAGATCTCGCAGCGGAACCGCTGTGAACGCAACTCCAGCCGCCATGCAAATCATTCGATACATGACGAACGAGGGTTCGGCGAAGATTACATGCTGGCCTTGCCCAACGAATGTGCGAAGCGCAAGTTCCAACACCTCGCTAGAGCCATTGCCGTGTATGATCTCGTTCATCGGCATCCCGAGTCGCTCTGACAACCGCTCCCGCAAAGCCCACGCGGCGGCATCCGGATAGCGATGCGAGTCGTGCATAGCTTTAAGCATCGCTTGCAATGCGCGAGGACTTGGGCCCAGCGGATTCTCGTTGGATGCAAGCTTGATGGCGTTGCTCACGCCAAGCTCGCGCTCCAAGGTTGCCAGGGGCTTACCGGCTTCATACGGAGCCATTTGTTCAATTGACGGGATGACGAGATTCATATCGACCATTCAATGCTTGGCTAACGGCAGATCCTGCCACGCGTCTCGCCCTAGCAAATATTCGCGGGCCGGCTTCATTTAAACTTCGCGAGCCGACCTCGTTCTATCTCGAACTTGCCCTTTTCGGACGCCAGGGGCCGACCCAGCCCGTCGCTGCTCGACTGATTTAGCTAGGGATCCGAAGGAATCGCGTCGAGTTCAGTCTCACGCTCGCTCTTTTTCGACGACTATTGCCGTCAACTCGCCGAGCTGGCGGATGGGCTATTCGAGGTCCCGCTGGCGCTGGCGGCTGGGGTGGCCGCTTTTTCCGTCTTCGCCTCGGGTTTGGACTCAGTCTTGGTCTCTGACTTCGACCCGGTAGTGGCAGGTGTGGATTCTTTGGCCGAATCTGAAGACGCCGAAGGCTTGGCCGAAGAGTACAGATCCGAATACCAGCCGCCACCCTTGAGAATGAAGCCCTGGCCGCCCGAAATCTGTCGCTTGGCCGTCGCCTGATGACACTGGGGGCAATCCTTGAGTGGATCCGCCGTAATTCGCTGCTCAGCTTCCCAAACATGCGCGCAGGTGGTGCAAACGTAGTCGTAGGTCATGGCAAGCCTCTAGAGTTCTCCGGCTATTATCGAGATGTATCCGAAATGGCTTGGTGTCAAGTTGCGCCCCCGAATAGCTAGGCCCGACGCAACGCTAATAACCGGATCCAGCGACTGTCCCTGAATTCAGGGGCTGTTACTGATTCAGTGTCCGATTCCCGCAACGGCTTTTGCGGTAGTTCCTGTTTCCGAACCGGCCCTGTCTCCGCTGTCCGTGGCTGTTTCCCGCACAAATCCCCTGTGTTGCTCATCGGCTGGGTGGCGGCTATGCTTCTCGAAGTTCTTAATGAAGTACTCTAACTTCGGCCCGGTGACTCACTGATTTAGGCTTGTCTGGCCCCGCTGAACAGCGTATCAGAAGTAAAGTTGCAATACGGGGCATGACCATACACGACTTGTCGTGACCATAGTGAGAAGCCCCGGTCCGGAACCTCGCCTTTATGTCTGAATGAGCTGGCCACCCGGACACGTTAGTGGGTCAATAAGGACAATTCGATGCACATTAAGGCGCTCGACATCTGCGGATTCAAGTCGTTCGTAGACCGAACCATCATTCACTTCGATCACGATGTCGTGGGCATCGTGGGTCCGAATGGCTGCGGCAAGTCGAATATCGTTGACGCGATCCGCTGGTGTATGGGTGAGCAGAGCGCCAAGAACCTGCGGGGGCGGGCCATGGAAGATGTCATCTTTAATGGTTCGGAAAGCCGAGGTCCGCACGGCTTTGCAGAAGTAACAATAGTCTTCGACAACTCCGAGACCGCTGAATCGGCTGAGTTGCCAGATGAGTTTCGGAATGTTCCTGAAATTGCGGTCACACGCCGCTTGTTCCGTGACGGCACCAGCGAGTACTTGCTGAACAAGACTCAGGTCCGGCTACGCGACGTGACGGATCTATTCCTCGGCACGGGCGTCGGCACCAAAGCCTACTCGATCGTCGAGCAAGGTCGCATTGGGCAAATCGTCAGTGCACGCCCCGAAGACCGCCGCATCTTCATCGAAGAAGCGGCCGGCATTACGAAGTACAAGCAGCGCCGCAAGCAAGCCGAGCGCAAAATCGAACTAACACGACAAAACCTACTCCGCGTTACGGACATCGTTTCGGAACTGGAGCGCACGCGAAATTCATTGAAGCGCCAAGTCGCCAAAGCGGAACGTTTCGTTGAATATCGCGGCGAGCTCGAAGATTTGGTACTGCACGATGCGTCGCATCAGTATCTAGAATACGTAGTAGTTTCAAGGGTTTATGAGGAGGACTACAGCAAGGCCTGCGCGACTACGACTGAACTCCGTTCAAAGCTCGATCTGTTGGAGGATGGTCTCGAAGAAGACCGTTCTCGCGCAACCGAAATGGAATCGAGCGCGGATGAATTGGCGCGCGCGGCCTTCGAAGCCGACAACGACGTAACTACTCTGCAAGCCGACATGGAGCGCTCGCGTGACCGCCTTGCGCACCTCAATGACAAGCTGACCGCCGTCGACAACGAGGGTCAGGAGATCAATGAGCGAATCCGTCGTTCGGCGCTCGAGCAAGACGAGTTCACGCAGCGGCTCACTGAGCTCGATCGCGACCAGCAGGCACGTGAAGCGGACGCCTTTGCGGAACTCGAGAGCCTCGAAGCGTTACGAGTCGAAGAATCGCATGCCTTGGACGCAGTGGGTGCATTGCGCCAGCGCGAACACGAAGCCGGTAGTCAGGCCGCCGCTGCGGAAGCGCGCCGTGATGGCATGCTTGCACGCGGTAATGATGCCCGTCAGGGACGCGAACGACTCACCGCGGAGCAAGACACGGTCATTGCGGAACTCGGTGAGCTCATCGCACGCAGGGGAGCTCTAGAATTGAGCGTCGCGGCCTTAGCCGAGGGCAAGCGGCTATCGGCATCGGAAAAGGAGCAGATTGAGCACGAGGTTCATGACCTGCGAAGCCACCTGCTCGACAGTGAAAANNTGTTGTCCTTCGGAGATCCCACGGTACTTGGGCTCGTTGCAGACAGGCTCGAAGCACCTGCCGATATGCAAGCGGCCTTGGCGGGCCTGCTCGGCGAACGCCTTCAATACGTGGTGGTCCGCGATGTATCGCGAGGCATGGAACTGCTCACTCGTCTGCGCGCAGAGAAGCGTGGCAGGGCTCATATCATTCCAGCTACCCCGGCCTACGTGGCGGGGCGGCGTCCGGAATTGCCCGCGCTGCCCGGTGTCGTGGGCTTGCTCATCGATCACCTGCGCTTTGCCTCCGAAGACGAAGCCCTCGCGCATGCGCTAGTAGGTCACGCGGTGGTGGTGGAGTCAGCTGCCGAGGCATTGGATCTATCGCGCAGCTGTCCTGAATTATTGGTGGTTGCCCGCGACGGCACCGTGGTTCGGCCAGAAGGCGTTATCAGCGGTGGCACCGGCGATGATGTCGCCGCGCACATGGTGGAGCAGAAGCGCGAATTGCGCGTTCTGGGTGAAGAAGTCGCCCGGCTCGAACTCGCTTACACTGGAGTGGCGGAGCGGCACGCGGCGTTGCGCGCGCGGTTGGCCGAGAGCACTGCGGCGCTAGATAGGGCGCGCCAGGANNATCTGCAGGAACTCGACCGGCGCCTGGCGGAAAATGGCAAAGCCGTTCAAGAGTGCACGCTGCACCTGGACGAGCTCCGCGCCAACGGCAAGCAGCTGTCGGATGAATTGAGCGCTGCGGACCAACTCGCCGCGGAATGGCGCGAGCGAGTAACTGCACAATCCGCCATGGTTACCGAACGCAAGGTGCGCCTGGCACAGGTTCGTGAACAGATGGAAGGCGCTCGGGCGGCGCTCGATCGAATCAATCAGTCGCTCGCCGACCTCGACATGCGACGTCAGAAGCTGCACGACGAAGGTGACGAAGCGGCAGCCGCCTACGGCGAAACAGCGGCTCGACTACTGCTCGCCCACGAAGGCCGCGACGCGGCGCAATTGCATGCCCGTGAAATGCACGACAGCCTTGAAGTCGCGCGCACGAGTCTGGAAAACATGCGGCAGACCCTGGCCGAGCGTGACCACGGCCTCAGGGGGATTCGCGAAGAACTCGATGTCTATGATGCGCAGGCTCGCAAAGCCGAAATGGCTCTCACGCGCGCTCAGATCGAGCACGAACACTTGCTCCAGACAATCCGCGAGAAATTCCGCGGCCTCCACCTGGCAACCGTCGTGGGCGACTACCATCGGCGTCCACTTCCGGATGCCGACCATCGCCGGCGCATCGACGAGCTCACCAACTTGATTGATCGAATGGGTCCGGTGAATCTGGACGCGAAGGTCGAGTACACGGACGCCGAAACCCGATTCGTCGATCTCAATAAACAGAAGGTCGATCTCGACAATGCGCTAAACGATCTCGAGAAGGCCATCAAGCTCATGAACAAGGAATCGCGCAAGCGGTTCAAGGAATCTTTCGACGTCATCAACGAGCTGTTCAAAAAGACATTTACTCGAATGTTCCGGGGCGGCAGGGCTGAGTTGGCCCTCACCGATCCGGAAGACATGCTCGGTACGGGTGTCGACATCATTGCTCAACCGCCTGGCAAGAAGCTCGGCAATATCGAACTCATGAGCGGTGGAGAAAAAGCCCTCACCGCCACCTCCCTCATCTTTGCGATCTTCCAATACAAGCCCTCACCCTTCTGCATCCTCGATGAAGTCGACGCGCCGCTCGATGAGGCCAATGTTGCTCGATACAACGACGCCATTCGCGCGATGACGGATCGCTCGCAATTCATTCTGATCACGCACGTCAGAAAGACAATGCAGTCCGTGGACGTACTTTACGGCGTCACCATGGGCGAACCCGGTGTTTCGCGAATCGTCAGTGTGAAGGTCAACGAGCAAGCCAACGCGCGCAGCGAATCGCGCGCCCCGAATGCCGTGCAAGCCAACTCGACGCCGCCCGAAGAGGCAGTGGGCGCCGAATCTGATAAGCAGGCTGCAGTCGCATAAGCCAAGACTCGACTTTCCATCGACGGCATTTGCTGGCTCGAAAATCGAAACGCGCCGATTCATCGACTACAATCGCCGGATTCAGCCAGTTGCGAGGCATGCCTCGCAACTGCCCTCTGCCCGCCGCTGCCCGAAGCCGCTGATGCAGACCCCTTTGCTCGCTTTGCGCCCTGCTTTCGCCCGCCAATGGACGATTTTCGACTGCGAAATGCGCGCTTCGCCTTGACGCGTGGTGCCTTCGATTGACGTTAGGGGTCGAGGCATGCCTCGACCCCTGCTGAATCAGGCGCGATTTATCGAGGAATCGGCAATTGTAATATGTCGACGCGAACATCCGCAACTCCAGCTCGCACGAGCCCAATTCGCTTTGCGGCGCCGTACGATAAGTCAATAATTCGTCCCTTCCCTCCGAATGGTCCGCGGTCGACGATTCTCACTACAACCGATTCATT
>PMCK01000642.1:8086-8536 GCA_003154095.1 Myxococcales bacterium
TGAGTACTCTCGAAGCGCTGGCTCAGTCGGTCGATCTCATCCTCATCGGGCTTGGCAGGTTCATGAGCCTGTACGCTATCAACTCTCGGCGACGGCCTGGATAGTGGCTGGGGGCCTGGCCCTGATCGCTGGCCACAACCCGCGACAAGAAGAATGGTCAGGCAAAGGCGCCGCATCAGACTCGAGTGTAAGGCAAGAATCGGCTTTTCATCGACTTCGTCGCAGGGGGGCTGCCCGAGAAACCCTCGAAAGGCCCTGCCGCGCCGCTGTTGTCGCCAAATTCCGGCGAAACACGACGGTCGATGTTCGGCCTGCCGACCCACGAAGCCACGTGGATGCAAGCCCCAAAATGAGAATCGGCAACAAATGGGAAGCAGAGCCGAATACCCCTCCCCGCGGCCAAAAAGCAATGCTACCTTCGGCGTCGCCCGCCGTCAGACAGTTCGTACG
>PMCK01000425.1 GCA_003154095.1 Myxococcales bacterium
CCCATCGCGAAGTTCCAATCAGCGAGGAATAATGCCGCAATATGTTGCACAACGCTTCCTTCCACTCGTATCGATAAGTCACGCCAGCGACCCGTAAACGGTGTCGCTCCCATGTCGTGCTGCGTAATATTCATCCCCCCTATCATTCCTCGATGCCCATCCGCCACAACGATTTTTCGGTGATTGCGCAAGTTAGAGTGGCCGCGGAAAGGCAAGTGAAGAATAGGCATGAAATAGCAGATCTCGCCGCCGGCTTTCTTGAGTGCGCGCCGCCCGGATCGGCTCGTTCGTATCGCGAACAAACCGTCCAGCAGGAGCTGAACGTGAACGCCTCCCGCCGCTTTCTTTTCAAGTTCGTCGAGCACCAAACGGCCCGTGTCATCGCTGCCCAAAATGAACGTGGCGATTTGGATAGACTCCTGCGCCGTTCGAATCAGGTCAATCAGCGCTGAGAAAGAGGCTTCTCCGGTGGCAAGCAGCTCGATGCTGTTTCCACTAGTCGCATCCGGCATCCCGGCCACACGAAGAACGCGCTGAACCGCGTTTTCGTCCTCGCCTACAGAAGTCGTCGGTGCAGTGAGTTGCAGGTTTTTCTTGCGCGCCGCGAGCCGCCGGGTCTTGCGCCCACCAAAGATGAGGTACAAGGGGACTCCCACATAAGGCGCCAGCACGATCGTGACAAGCCAACCGAGTGTGCTCCCGGGTGGGCGCCGTTCCCTCAATATCCTCGCGATTAGTACCAGTGCGAGAACAAAGCTCAAAATCGAAAGCAGGTGCGAGACGAGCCACATGACCCTCACTCTACTGCGAATTAGGTCGTGAACCGAGTCAAGCAAGTGAGCGACGGGGCCGATTCTTGGCAACACTGGTTTCGCATTCTTCGCCCCACCATTGGGCGTGCACCTCGGAACGCCCTCGGAATAGTTTGGCTGCTTTCTTGCATCCGGCGAGACCTTGGGCAGCTCCGTTTGGGCATCAAGTCGACTCACGCGGCGTGGCGTGCGCCTCTATACGACCACCGAAATCCGTTGGGTTGTGTGGGGGCACTGCTCCCTCCAGTGGGTAGCCAATTCTGCAGATGCGAAAGTAGCATTATGAGCCTTTCAGTTCCCGAAACGACTTCGCTCATTGTTGTACGCAACCTCGTGAAGCGGTTTGGCGACAAGCTTGTCCTGAATGGCTTCAACCTCACCGTCGAGCGCGGCGAGACTTGCGTTATCATCGGCGGGTCGGGTTCAGGCAAGAGCACGTTTGCTCGCCTGCTCGTGGGCCTAGAACGCGCCGATGCCGGGGAAATTCGGGTCGATGGGCTCAACATCGTCCGACTCGGTGAAGGCGATCTCGAGCGCGTCCGGCGCAAGTTTGCTGTCGTGTTCCAGAGTTCTGCGCTCCTCGACTCGATGTCCGTGTTCGAAAATGTCGCGTTCCCACTGCGGGAAGCAAGACAGCTGAGCGCGAGGGAAATCAAGCAACGTGTGCACCACGCTCTGAGCGAGCTCAACGTCGACGACGCCGCGTTAAAATTGCCAGGTGAGCTCTCCGGTGGGATGGCCAAGCGAGTCGGGATCGCACGCGCTGTCGTCACTGAGCCCGAGATCCTCATTTACGACGAACCGACCTCTGGCATCGACCCGGTCGGTTCACGCGTCATCGACGAACTGATCGAACGCATGCGGGTCAGTCACAGCGTGACGTCAATTGTTATTACTCACGATATGGTCACAGCCAATGATGTCGCAGATCGCGTGGTTCTTCTCGCGAATGGACAGGCCGTCGCGCAGGGTCCTCCGGAGGAGCTATTCCGCTCGCACGGAAAAGACATTGAACCGTTTGCCGTAGCGAGCGGCATCGATCTGGCAAGACTCTTGCCACGCACTTCCCGCAAGTCACCGGCCAAGATACGCGCGCAATGGATCGAAGAGCATCCGCCCATTGTGGGCCAACCGAGCGCCTGGTCTTGGCCCTGGTCTTTGCGCAATAGAGTCGTGCGCAGCGGATCTGGTGCATCAGCGCCATGATGCTGGGACCACCACCGAGTCCATCTAGTTTACACCCAAATGCGCCAGCAAATGTAACCTTAGGAAGCGACAGGAGCCAGGGTCTCGATTGGACCTTCGTCAGAGTCGGAGAACGCTATGTATGCGATGGTGCTAAAGAAACTCGGCGCTGCTCTTGAATGGACTGAGCTTGCCGATCCAGAACCTGGCCCGGGCGAGATTCGAGTGAAGGTGGCCGCCTGTGGCGTGTGCCGCACGGATCTGCATGTCGTTGATGGCGAGCTGCCTGACCCTAAAGTGCCCATAATTCCTGGCCACGAAATCGTAGGACGAATCGATAGGCTCGGGTCAGGTGTGGAGGGACTCAGTATGGGGGAGCGAGTTGGCGTACCATGGCTGGGCCGAACTTGCGGTGGCTGCTCTTATTGCAAGCAAGATCAAGAGAATCTTTGCGATAATGCCCTTTTCACCGGATATTCAAGGAATGGCGGCTTCGCTACGACAACGATCGCCGATGCGCGTTTTGCGTTTCCGCTCGGTGAGGTCGGCGGCGACGCGGCGCTCGCCCCATTGCTATGCGCTGGCTTGATCGGTTGGCGTTCGCTGGTGAGCGCTGGCAAATGCAAGACGCTGGGTC
>PMCK01000396.1 GCA_003154095.1 Myxococcales bacterium
TATCCCACGTAAGGTTGGCTCCGTAGCAGACCGACCAAGGCTTCGAACGTCGGAATGCTCCGGGTCTGATTTACCAGGCGCACGAAGCCACGCATCACGTCGAAGCCCGCCTGTTGCAAGAGGGCCCGGTACTGCTCGGCTTCGGGAAAGAAGCAGCGAATCTTCTGGCCGCCTAAGCTTGTCGCGACGTCATCGAGTATTGTAATAACGCTCGCCATCTGGCCGTACCCGCCGAATTCGGCACGCATGAACCCACCTGGTCTTAAATGCGCGGCGACGGTGCGCAGTAGCAATGGGTGGTCGTCTTCATTTACCCAATGCAGCGTGGCGCGCGATATCGCCGCGTCGAATTTACGGTGCTCAAGCAGTGCGTCGAGTGCCTCGAGGCGGCCCAAACTGAATTCAACATTGTTTGCCTTCGACCTGCGCGCATACTCAATCTGTGAGCGCGATGCGTCAACCCCGAGCACGGAACCCTGCGGGACCAAGGCCGCTAGCTTATTGGTAAACTCACCGGTGCCTGAGCCCAAGTCGAGAATGTGGTCCGTAGGAGCCAGCTTGAAGGTCGAGAGAAATGCTGCGTCCTGAGCGCGATGATGCGCGCTATTGCCGGCGTATAGCGTTGCATTCCAAGAATCACAGAGGGGTGTTGGCATGTCCGTGTAGTTGCCTTTTCGGGGCCTGAGCGAGTGACAGAGTAACACCCCGCGGACTGCGTGCATTGAGCAAATCCAGGGCTACTCCGATTTAGCCACCAGGTAACGTCCTGGTGAGCGACGGTGAACTTCGGCGGTGATTAGCGCATGTGCTGGCGAGACGATGGCTTTAGGATTTCCTGCGCGGCAATTCGATACAAAAAGCCGGTTCCTGGTGTTGGTAAATTGAAACCCAGCCACCGGCATCGATAAGTATGGGAAACCCACATTGAAGCCACTTCGGGATAGGGTATTCCAGCGGGCCGGTACTTAACAATGCCTCGTGGCAAACGTAATTCCTGGACATGACAAGTGTTGTACAGACCGCGTCACAGGCGTTAGCAGCTGAACTCAAAGGGTTATTGGGTGTTGCTGAATTGGTACTTGAATGCAAGGCCGTAGAAAACTCGATGTATGACGGGCATCAGGTTGCTGTTGCCTCTCTCTGGAATGGCAAGCCTAGTTATCCACGAGTCTTCGTAGCGCAATTAGTTGGACGATACACTTGCCTGTTAGACCCCGAACATTTGCAGAACTCTGACCTCGACGATCTGAATGCAGCTGTCGAGCAGCCTCGCTCTTTGGATGAAGTTGCCAGATATTTGGTGGCGATATTTCGCTAGCTCTATGTCGGCCTTATTGAAGTACCTTCCATGATGGCGGTCAAGGGTGAAGAATGCACTTCCCCATTGACGCTGCGATGAAGCACAACGCCTGAGTTGTCGAAGTGTGATGGTCGTTGTTCAAGACTTGTATCAGCTACCGATCGCCAGGGGTCTCCATCCTTCCATTCGTGCTCGAGTGCTCTGTGCCCCGGCACATGTTGCCGTACGGGAAGAAGGACCGGCCAATCTAGGCTAAAGCTTCGTGCCTGCGCTGTGCGCAGTAGCGAGCCAAGGTATCGTGCGAACCCGTAGTATCCAGAAACTCATGGCGCCGGATTGTCGCATGCTTCGCGATGAAAATGCAGGCTTGAAAAGGCGCTACGACCTGCGGCAGTCTGCGCCCGATGCTTCCGGTGACGTTCCAGTTCATTATCGCGATGGTGGCGTATGCCATCAACGAGCAGCTGGCGCGAAGGATCGAGTACTTGCTGGAGGAGGTTCGCGTACTCCAGGAAGTCTACACTGAGACCACCTGCCGGAAACGCATTCCGTTCCCGACGAGCAACGTCGCCGGCTGGCGATCAAGGGCAAGGCGTTGACGCCCGAGGAACGCGAGGCCTGTTGCCAGATCGTCCGCCCCTCCACCATCCTGACGTGGTTTCGACAGCTCGCTGCCCAGAAGTACGATAGCTCGACGCAACGCAGCAAGTCCGGCAGGCCTCGCAAGGCGACCGAAATCCGCGAACTCGTTATCAGGCTTGCCAGCGAGAACATCGGTTGGGGTTACACGAAGATCCGTGACGCGCTGCGTGGACTCAAGATCGAGATCGGTCGCACGACAGTGGCGAACATCCTGGCCGAGGCGGGAATTGAGCCTGCGCCGGAACGCAACTGCAAGCGAACCTGGAAACAGTTTCTCAAGAACCACTGGGAGACGCTATACGCTTGCGACTTCTTCAGCGTCGAGGTCCTGGGCATATTCGGAACTGTCCGCTACATGGTGCTCTTCGTCATTGAGGTCAAGTCACGGGCAGTGCAGGTAGCTGGAATCCGTATCGCACCAGACGGGCCCTGGATGCTGCAGATGGCCCGGAAGCTCCTCGATCCAGAGGACGGATTCCTGCGCAACACGAGCCACCTGATCCACGACCGAGACCCGTTGTATACGGAGGCATGGACGGCGCTGCTCAAGTCCAGTGGAGTCAAGTGCGTACCCATTCCGGCACAAAGTCCCAACTGCAACCCCCACGCGGAGCGCTTCGTAAAAACAATACGAAATGAGTGGCTGGACCACTTCGTGATCTTCGGGGAGCGCCATCTGCGTTACCTGATCAAGCAGTTTATCGAGCATTATCTAACCGAACGTTTTCATCAGGGCATTGACAGTCAGATCATCATGCCCAAGACAATATCGAGCAACGACAACGCAATGCTTGGCCCGATAGAATGCCGATCGCGTCTCGGTGGGCTGCTCAACTTCTACCGTCGAGAGGCGGCGTGAGGACTCGCGATGAGTTTGCGGACACTACGGGTTACCAAGCAGCCATCGGTTTGCCGTCCGTGACCCATCTGGACTCGAAGCTCCCCGAATAATTGCCGCCTTGGATGTTCGCCTAGCGTCGTAGGCGTCGAAGCCCAACAGCCGAGGCTTGTGTTCAGCAGGCGGTTGAGTGGGCAGGGTAGGTCAATGTCGGCGCGGAACGAATCTTAAAACTAAACGCAATTAGGCATCTGCTTGTTTTGCACGCGGTGTTGACGGGAGTTCACATACGGAGGAGACTTGGGGGTTGCAGTGCTCGGCAGCCCGCACGGGCGTTTGGTCATCTCACGTACGACTGGAAGGCTTTCTATGCGCTATCTCGCGTTTCTCCTCTTGGGCGTAGTGTCGGCATCGTCTGTAGGCTGCGGAAACCCATGCGGCGACGAGGCCGGCAAAACAACTTGCGGATATTGCGACAAAGATGTGGCCACCAGCAGCAATTCGCACGCGGGTAAATGCCGGTATTGTGGGGCGAACACCAACTGCTCTGGCGACGTCTGCGGCGACGCTCTGATGTGTGAGAGCAAGGTCAGCCTCTACGTCCCGAAATCGACGTTCCACGATGGGTCGGCGCCCAAGACCTCGGGCGCCTCGACTGTCCCGCCAGTTACCCAGGTCACGCCATTGGTCAATAGCATGACGGTGGGTTCGACGGTGCATTGGACCGTGCACTGGAACGTGAACATCACAGTCACGGCATTGCTCTTCGAGGTTACTCAGTTCAATGGCTACTACGAGCTCCCCGTGACCGCAGACGAGTCCAACACCGGAACCTTGGACGTCCCAATGGCTGAGGCAGACGCGGCGCCTGGCGAGACCGGCTGTTTGGGAACGATGACCTGCTGGAAGGAAGCCCCGGCGGGTACGACGACCGCGGACGGAACGATGGCACTTGTCGGCGCAGGAGGAGACGTTGGTCAGTCGATGGGTGGGATCGGTTTCAACTTGGACATACCCTCTTACTCACAGTCCGGCTCCACCGGCGGGGGCAGCAGTTGCGCGGCGGCGGCAACCTGTTGCACGACAAGCGGTGGCATCCAGGTTGTCGGGATAACGTGCCCCGTAGGCAGTTGCCCGAATGGAACGCGCACGGGCTATGACGCGGCCTACAACGTTGATCAATGCAGCTGTGGTTGTTGATCTGAAGGCCTGGGCTGGCTCCTTTGTCGATCCGCAGCCTCACGCTGCAATGCGGTAATCGCGGTGAAGCCCACCAAAGACGGGCCAAGAGATAATCTCTAGCTCCGTTCGCATCACCGTCATTTTTCCGACTTGACATTGCAATTGATGTCTTGACACCTGGCTGCACCTAGGTGATCCAAATCCCATCACCTTGCCAACCCACAATACAATCACCGCCGAAGTTGGCCCTGACTCACCCAGCCGCTGCCCGCTGCCAAATTGGAACAGCCCTGACTTATATATGGTCGCGACCGTTTTGGGGCAATTTAGCGGGACAATGATTTCGCAATTGATTCGTCCGCCCACCGGCTATCGCTTCTTGTTCGAAACAAGCCGACGTAGCCAATCTTTAACACGGGTCTCATACTGGGGCCCAAATCCGCGGTTGATGTGGCGAACGATATCGTTGGCACCAAAGATGAACGTACAGGGGAGCGTGCGGGGGTCGAATGCAGCCTTGGCTTTTTCATGGTCGTCCAAAAGCCAAATCACCGAGGGTCCAAGCNNGTCGGAACCTGTGTCATGCGCAACCCGTGCAACGACTCGCGCAAGAACGGGCAACTCTCTCCGACAGGGCTCGCAGTAGGGTGAGTAAAAGGTTACGGCCAGCGACTGTCGATTCACGCTGCTGAGCCGTAATTGACCTCCCTCAAGGCGGGTAAGCTCAATGTCCGGTGCATGGTCGCCGATTCTCAGACGGTACGGCGATTCCGCGACGCTCGTCATCGCAACCATGATGATGGCGCTGCACAACGAGAGGATTGACAAAAAGTAGCGCAAGTGGTGCATCAGTCAGCGACTTCGATTCGGACCTATTGTGCCCAATTGTTCGACTGGTTTCCAGGTCACCCACCGCCAAGCTCCAAGGATTTGTTGGAAATCCCATTCTCTCCGGGTAATCGCGACGTTCTCGATTATTGTTTGTGCCCAATGCCCCATGATGCGAGTCCACCACTTGCGGCCATCGAGCGCAAGAGCTTGCTCTATCGTAGTGGCCTAGGGTTTCATTGCGTGAATCACGTTCAAGGGTGCCCCGGAGGCTACGCCGTTCTATCGCAGGCAGGCCGACTTGGTTCAGCGGTTCTGTATGGAGCGAGGCATAGAGTAAGAAGTGGTTTGAGGCGCGCTCGCTGCCCCGCATGGTCCAGTACGTATCTGTCCGATAACGATGACTCAGAACCCGGTAACCGTCACGGGTGTCAAATCGGCTATCGCGGCGCTGTTGCCGAGCATGCCAAACTCGTTGCTGTCCCAGCATTGAACCTTGTCGTCACGAAAACATTGCCCAACACGCGGACGCGAACTTCACCAATCGGAACCCCTGAAAGGTATTAGCCCTGAGGATGACGATGCTCGCGAGCTTCCTTGATGGCGGCCTTGCATCCGTCAGACAGCTCAGCGGCGTGCGCTTTGAGGCACTCTCGAACCCGACCCCCGCCCGGCTTGACGTCTCCGCAGAAGCGGGCGATGTCATTGCGGCACGCTTCGCGCACCTTGGCGAATTCACCACCGCCTCCGCCTGGCGCGGGCGACGCTCCCTGCGCAAACGTGGCTGCGGGCACCAAAATAGCGCTAACCAATGCTCCAATGCGAATCAGATTTGCAGTCATGGCTCGGCCTTCCTTCAT
>PMCK01000360.1 GCA_003154095.1 Myxococcales bacterium
ACGCGGTCAGCCGCGCGCCTTGCAAGAGCGGTCGCGTTTCGTTGGCCAGAACGCGCACTCGCTTGCCCGCTTCATGCGCGGCACGTACGACACCGAGAGCGGTGCCGTAGCCTCCCGTCGCGAGTGCTCCGGCATTGCAGAGTGTCATAATGACGGCTTCATCGGGTACGAACTGTGCCCCCAACTGACCCATGTGGCGGTTGGCACTTACGTCTGCCGTGTGAATTTCGCGGGCCTTCTGCGCCAATACCTCGACTCGATTGGCGACACGTGAAGTCCAATTGCGTTCGGCATGCTCGAGCATTCGCTCGACGGCCCAGCGCAGATTGACCGCCGTGGGGCGCGTGGCGCAGAGCGCCTCGGCGCACGCGCGAAGTTCCGAGAGCGAATCGGCTTTCCGTGCCGCCAAAACCATCCCGTAAGCAGCGGCAATTCCAATCGCAGGCGCGCCGCGCACCCACATGTCTTTGATGGAGATTGCCAATTCGTCCAACGTGCGCAATTGGTGATAGACGACATCATTCGGCAAGAGGCGCTGGTCGAGCATCACCACCGAATCATTTTCGGGCATCAATTCGACCGCCGAATAGCTCGCACCGCTAATCGGGTCGGGATGGGGGACTGTGATCATGTCGTTACGGCGCGCTCAGTTTTGTTCGAGAAGTCGAACGAGAATCTCGTTGACGAGCTTTGGATCCGCTGAGCCCGCCGATGATTTCATGACTTGCCCGACGAGGTACCCAAGCACACCTTTCTTGCCCGAGCGGTATTGCTGCACTTGTGCGGAGCTCTTGGCGAGCACATCGCTACACAAGGGCTCGAGGCTGCCTGCGTCGCTGACTACCTTCATGTTGCGCTCTTGTACGACCTCCCTGGGCATGCGCGCGGAATTCTCTATGGCGAGGTGTACCTCTTTGGCCTGTTTACCACTGATGACGCCGGAGTCGACGAGCTCTAGGATTTCCGCCACTTGCGAGGGAGTAACGTTGAAACTCGCGGAGAGGCCGTGCACGGAGGCCCCGCGCATGACCTCGGTAAGAATGTAATTGGCTACCTTCGTAGGCTGGTCGAAACTCGAACGAACGGCTTCGAAGTATGCAATGAACTCGGGGTGTTGCGTCAACGTGGCGGCGGCTTGGGTCGACAGACCGTAGCTGTCGACATAGGACTGACGCAGTGCAGCCGGCAGGGGCAAAAGGTGATTTCGCTCTTCGGTGACAAGGCTCTCGGGCAAGATCAAGGGCGGTAAATCGGGTTCGGGGAAATAGCGGTAGTCGTGCGCCTCTTCCTTCGACCTGAGCGTGTGAGTGGTGCCCGTGTCAGGATCGAACGAACGGGTTTGCTGGATGATGCGACCCCCAGCATCGACAATGGCCGTTTGGCGCGCCACCTCCGAATCGATGGCCTTTTGTACGAATTTGAAGCTGTTCAGATTCTTCAATTCGCAGCGCGTCCCGAGTTCGGCTTGCCCGAATGGACGGATCGAAACGTTCGCGTCGCAACGCAGGCTTCCTTCCTCTAGGTTGCCGTCGTTGGCGCGCAGAAACAGCAACACGTCGCGCAGCGCGCGCATGTAAGCCGCAGCATCGCTGCTGGAGCGCAGGTCCGGTTCGCTGACAATCTCGACTAGCGGCGTGCCAGCGCGGTTGAGATCGACTAGCGAGTCGCCTCCCATGCCGTGCACATTTTTTCCGGCGTCCTCTTCCATGTGAATACGGTGAATACGAATCCGCTTGGTGCCCGATTCGCTTTCGATGTCCAGCCAACCGTCGGTCGCCAGCGGCTCTTCGTATTGGCTAATTTGATAGCCCTTGGGAAGGTCCGGATAAAAATAGTTCTTTCGCGCAAAGATGCTAGTCTCGTGAATCGTGCACCCGAGAGCCAAGGCGGCACGAAGAGCCAAGCGCACGGCCTGCCCGTTGAGCACGGGCAGGGAACCGGGTAGACCGAGGCAGACCGGACAGACGTTGCTATTCGGCTGTTGGCCGAATCGAGTCGAGCAGCTGCAAAACAGCTTGCTCTCTGTCAGAAGCTGCGCGTGTACTTCAAGGCCGATGACGACTTCGTAGCGGGGTGGCACTGGTGCTTCGCCTAACTGTGATGATGCTCGCGATCGATTCCCGGATAGGTGGGATCGCCGGGTTCATGACGTGGGTTGGCCGTCTTGGAGCTGCCGTCGCGACCCACGAAACTGAGCAATTGTTCGCGGTCGAAGATGAATTGCTCGCGGGAATCGTAGGGAGCAGCGTGAATTCCGGTGTCCATTCGAATTGCGTCACATGGGCAGGCTTCTACGCAAAACCCGCAGAAAACGCAGCGCAATTCATCGATCACGAAGCGAACCGGGTGCCGCTCGTAGCCCCGACGGGGGTCCCCTTCGGGGTACTCACCGGCTTCTATGTAGATGCACTGTGCTGGGCAGGCCGTGGAACAACATAGGCACGCCACGCAGCGCGGCGAGCCATCTTCACGCTGCGTGAGCCGGTGCATTCCACGAAAACGCTCCGGGTAGGGGCGACGTTGTTCCGGATAGCTGATTGTCGTAATGCCTTCGTTAATCGATTCGACGATTGGATCAGGCCGCTGTCCAAGGGCCCACTCTTTTGTGTTGTGTAGAAAATGCTGAGCCGTTAAGGCGAGGCCCTTTGCAATTTCGGGCACATAGGCCTGAACGACTCCGGATCGCTCGGGTCGAGCGACGGCCTTGCCGAGTACTTTGCGGGGTCCAAGCGGGGCAATGGTCATTGTTACGCTCCCATCCGGCGGCTGCGCGTGCCGCCCATTTGCTCGGCGAAACGGGCCGCGCTGGTAAAGAGCATTTTCTTGTGGTGGGCGGGCTTGAGCAATTCCAGTGCCAGGGCAATAGCCACCCAAGCACCCACCAGGGCCACCAGCAGTTGCGTCAGCTCACCAGCGAGATTGAGCACGGAGGTCGTGCTGTCGCCACCCAGAGAGAGCAGTCGTTGAACCAGGCCCGTTAGGAAGATATTCAGAATCGAGATCGGTAGTAGAATTCGCCAACCAAGCTTCATGAGTTGATCGTAACGGAAGCGCGGCACCGTCCAGCGAATCAGTAGCTGTAACCAGCAAAGCAGCAACGTCTTTGCGACAAATGCCCCAAGGCTGATCAGAACTACCAAGATTTGAGGCAAAGCAAGTTGCCAGTAAACGGTCCCGCCGAGGGCAATGCGAATGCCCTGCCGGTCGATGAAGGGTAGGTGCCACCCGCCGAGAAAAAGCGCGACCATGAGACCTGCCGCAGTGACGATTGTCACGTACTCCGCAAAGAAGAACATGGCGAATTTCATGCCTGAGTATTCGGTAAAGTAGCCAGCAACTATTTCGCTTTCACCCTCGGGCAGATCAAAAGGCACCCGCTTGGATTCTGCCACTGCGGCCGCGAAGAACAGGACGAACGCCAGGGGCTGCACGAAGATCCCCCAAGCGTGGCTTTGTTGCCATTCGATCATCGTATCGATTCGCAAGGTGCCGTAAATCATAATGGCACCAATCAGCGTAAGGCCCATCGTCACTTCGTACGACACCATTTGACTGGCAGCCCTGAGCCCGCCGAGCAGACTGTACTTGTTGTTGCTAGCCCAGCCTGCCAGAGCCGCTCCGATAATTCCGGTGCCGCCCATAGCAAAGTAAAATAGCAGCCCGGCATCGATATCCAGCACTTGGAGCTTGACCGTCGTCGCGGTGCAAACTGGGGGAGCCGCACGAATGATGTCTGAAAGGAACGACGCTGAATTGAAACAGAGCGAATCGCCGAAAGGAACGACCGCGAGCACGACCAATACAGGGAAAAACGCAATAAATGGCGCAAGGCCATGAATAAATTGGTCCGCTGACGGAGGCACTAGGTCTTCTTTGAATATCGTCTTTAGGCCATCCGCGGCGGCATGCAGCGTACCCGCCAAGCGCAGGCCCACTTTCGGCAACCTGGCTAGGTTTACTGCCGAGTAAGTTGCCCCGCCGACGACAGCAGCGGCAAATAGCGCTGGTCCCGAGCTCACGCTGATGTCGCAAAGCATCGCCACCTCGGGAGTGCCCTGAAGCAGCCCGAACAAGACCAATACAGCTACATTCATGAGCAGGCCTACGCCAAGAATCGCACGCGGATTGCCGAGCGCCGCGACCCACACATCGAATGTATTGCAGACTCCGCGCACTCGAATGCGCCCAGCGATTACGAATAGCGTGAGCCAGACGGACGCCAGGGCAATCTGGCTGGATATGATTCCAAGTACGATAGGCGTGTCCCCTTCGGTCTTGCGAAGCCAGGCCAGACCGAGCGCCAGGGCCGCCAAGGCCAGCGCGGGCAACACGACTAGGACTGCCGCGAGCTTTCCCGGCATGAATATGGCCGCGCGGTTGGGGCCCACGCGATCTTGGATCATGGCACCCTGTCGGCGGTCGGCCCAGGTGAGTAGCACGGCAACGGGCATGCAAAAGAGAAGCGCGAGAAAGACGACCTTTCCCACCGTAACGAGAAGTTCTGTCAGTAATGTCATGGTTGCGATTCCGTGCGTGCGGCGTAAACCGTAGACCCCGTGCCCGAATTCTGTTCAATGAGCGCGCGGGCGTCGTCCGTTGAACCGAGCTGGAGTTCGTATCCGAGCCCTCTGGCCAGATGCGATACCCATTTCCACCCGGGCAAAGAGAGCCCTTGCGGCATAATTGCCTGTTCACTGATCTGCGACAGCCCCGCCGCATTGACGAATGTACCTTCAGCTTCCGCCCAGCTCGAAACCGGCAGCACTACGCGGGCGCCGCTGATGAGCGCGCCGTCATGAGTCGAAAGGACTATCCGCACATGGGTCGGCAACTGGCCCAAATTTCCCTCGATTTGCGGCTCTTTGAGCGAAGCGCCCAGCACGAGCACGTGAGTCAATTGTCCCGCGGTGAGTCCGGAGATTAGTTTTTCGATCGGTTGCAGCTCGACACCCAGGAGCTTTCGCACTCCGGCCGAATTGGGATTCTTGTCCGCGTGCATGAGGATTGCGTCCGAGGCGCCGGAAGGGCGCCCTGACTCGAAGTAAGCATTGCAATTGAGGCTTCGTCCGAGTGCCAGCAGCGCCCCATTGTCTTCTTGCGAGTATTCCGCACCGAGAACGATTGCCAGCCGCCCGGGGCGCGCCTCGCGCAACAGCTCGACGGCCTTGTCGAGACCGCTGCGACGGGGAACGGGCTCGCCGTCGAGGCGCGGTTCCATAACGCGACCTTCGTGTATCCGGCTGTAGTCGAGCATGCCGGCATCACACATCCAGTGCTTGTTGACCTGGGGATTCTCGCGCGGCCGATAGCGGTGCACGTGCGAATCGCGCGGATCATAGTCGGTAAATGAACTGCAGCCCGTTGCGCAGCCGACGCACACGCTACGCACACTACGCAGAAACCAGACCCTGGCCTTGAAGCGAAATTCCTTCGAGGTCAAGGCGCCAACCGGGCAGACCACCTCGGTCATCAATGAGTAATTGTGATCGAGCTGGCGCCCCGGTGCGACCGCGATTTCATTGAGATTGCCGCGCTGGGCCACTGTCAGTACCGGATCTTTGGCTACTTCCTCGCAGACGCGGACACAACGCGTACACACGATGCACCGTTCAGCGTCGTAAACGATGTGCGGCCCGAATACTACGGCCTTCGGCTTATGTATGGGCTCATCGAGCATGCGCTTTTTGGTGCCACCCTGGCTAAGCCAATAGTCCTGCAATCGGCATTCCCCTGCTTGGTCGCAGATGGGGCAATCAACGGGATGGTTGAGCAGTAGCATCTCCTGTACGGAGGCACGCGCACGCGCGACGTGATCGCTGGACTGGCTGAGCACCTGCATCCCCGCGCTCACGGGTTGTTGGCAGGCGGGAACCAGCTTGGGCTTCTGTTCTTTGACGTATTGCCCCGAAGCTTGGTCCCAACGAAGCACATCGAGCATCAAGGCTTTTCTGCCCGGAGGGGGCAAAAGCTCAACCAGACACATTCGGCAATTGGCCGCCACACTCAAGCCCGGGTGCCAACAATAGTGAGGGATGTCAATGCCAGCGCGGTGAGCCGCGCGGATGATTGTGTCACCGGGCTCGAACGGGATATCGCATTCATCTAGCTGAAACGTCGACATTGGAACTCCGTCAGCGATCGCACTCGCCACCAATCATGTTGAGCGAGCCAAAACAGGGCACTAAGTCTGCCATCATTTGCCCGGTTATGAGTTTTTCTAGACCACTTGTCACGTAGAAGCACGGCGGGCGAATGCGCACACGGTAGGGCGTGCCGCTGCCGTCACTGACCAGGTAGAAACCAAGCTCGCCGTTGCCGCCTTCGGTATAACCGTAGACTTCTCCGGCAGGGATTTTCAGACCTTCCATGATGATTTTGAAATGCTGAATGGTGCCTTCAATCGTGCTGTAAACTTGGTTCTTTGGGGGTAGCACTACGCGCGGGTCATCGATGTCGATGGGGCCGGTCTTGGGCATCCTCTCGGCGCATTGTCGAATGATGCGGATGCTCTGGCGAATTTCCTCGAGTCGCACGACGAAGCGGTCGAAACTATCGCCCTTCGTACCGACGGGCACGTCGAATTCTACTTCCCCATACTTCATGTATGGGTGTGATTTTCGGACATCGTAGGCAATACCGGAAGCGCGCAGCGTCGGCCCGGTCCAGCCGAGAGATATGGCGTCCTTGGCCGCCATTACGCCTACGTCTTCCAAGCGGTCTAGGAAGATTCGATTCGTCAACAANNTCTTCGAAGATGTCCCAGAGCATTTCCCGTGCCTTCATCATCCACAAAAAAGGTGTAAAAGCACCAAGTTCCATCGCCATTGCGCCCACGCACGTAACATGGTCCGCAATGCGCGCTAGCTCCCCGAGCATCATTCTGTAGTACTGGCAGCGCACCGGCACCTCTACGTCGAGCAGCTTCTCGCAAGCCAGCGCAAAGCCGATGTTGTTGAGCATGGGAGAGACGTAATTGCACCGGTCAACATAGGGGAAAACTTGAGTCCAGGTGCCTCGCTCGCACATCTTCTCGAAGCCGCGGTGTAAATATCCTACTTGCACGTCGGCTCGTACGATAGTTTCACCACTGAGTTCTACTACGATGCGCACGGTGCCATGCATGGCAGGATGCGCAGGTCCGATGTTGAGCAGCATCGGATCGGCATCCAATTCTACCTCGGATGTATCCAGACCTCTTTCCAGAGCTTCCATCGGCCGTCCTCAGTAAAGGTTCACAAGTCGTCGTCGGGCTGGTTTAACTTTTGCCATTGGTCATGAGTTTGGCGACCGAAGGACATTCCCTCNNAAGGGCTGAATCTTCTGTGCTGGGTAGTCCCTGCGCAGGGGGTGTCCGACAAATTCGGGGTAGAGCAGGATTCTTCTCAAGTCCGGATGTCCCTTGAAGATGATGCCAAACATATCGAAGCATTCACGCTCGGCCCAATTGGCAGAGCCCCAGAGGCCACTCCAAGAATCGATCTCCGCGCGACTTGCGTCACGCTGACCCACCTTCGCCTTCACCCGCAGTCGATGCCCCCGCGTCAGCGAAGCCAAGTGCGCAACGACTTCGAATCGAGGATTTTGGTCNNAGAAATTGCCCCAGGCTGAGCCAAGAGGCAGCCCTAATTACGACGGTTTCGTCTCCGTGCTCCGAGTAACTCGAGATCACGGCGTCGGAAAATTCTTTCTTTACCAATTCTATTAGCAGTCTGGACATTGGATTCGGATTCTCGACTAGGACTAGGCTTGAGAGGGGCGCCGCAGCTGCACGAGCCCGAGACTCTGATCGGTTGCTGGATCGCTGCGCGGCTTTACGATCGCGGGCCTGCGATCTCCGCTTTGAATCTTATCCTGCAATAGCATCAGACCATCGAGAACCGCTTCGGGCCTGGGCGGACAACCGGGCACGTAAATATCGCAAGGGATGATCTTGTCGATGCCGGCGATCGTGGCGTAGTTGTCATAAAATCCGCCCGACGAGGCGCAAGTTCCAAAGGCCAACACCCAGCGCGGTTCGGCCATTTGCTCGAATATTCGCTTCAAGATCGGCGCTTGGCGTTGGGATATCGTGCCAACCACCCAAAGCAAGTCGCTTTGCCGGGGCGAGAAACGGGGTGCCTCAGAACCAAATCGAGAAAAGTCATAACGCGGGCTCGAGACGGCCATGAACTCCATTCCGCAGCAGGCGGTCACGAACGGATACATGAACAGCGAATATTTCTGAGCCCAAGACAGAATGGATTCGAAACGCGTTGTGAAATAGCCATGTTCCGCAGGCTCCACCGTGGAAACCGACGGACTGTTCAGCTGTCCCATTCGAGAGCTCCTTTTTTCCAGCAATAGACGAGGGCAACGAGCAGCGCCGCGATGAACGCTCCCATGGAACCAAATCCAACCCATCCCAGTCCCTGTGAAAGCGTCGCCCAGGGATAAATGAACACCACCTCTATATCGAACACGATAAACAATATCGCGGTCAGATAGAATTTTACGCTGGGGCGTGAGCCTTTCGCGCCTTCCGTATCGTTGCCGCACTCGAAGGGCATTTGCTTTTCCGCGTTGGCCTTCCTTCGCCCGACGAAGTGACCTAGCAAAAACATGGCAGCCGCAACGACGGCCGCTATGACGAACGTGACGAGCAGTGGGAGATAGAGCGAAATCATGGTGAGTCTTGAATCGTGTTCTCGGACCCGGGACCTGTCAATCAACGGGGTTCGCCGAAATTTCAGTCGCTAAGTCTTACACGGCCGTGCAGTAATTAATCATTCAATTTGGGTGGGGTCGTTGGGTGTCAGTCGCCGCACATATGGCCGGTCAAATACCTGTTAGTTTTCTCCAGCCCGTCAGCGGCGCCCCCAATTGCTCCTCGATTCTGCGCATCAGCGCCCCTACTTCGGTTTCTGTCGCACCTGCATCGCGCGCCTCCAGCGCAGCGCTAAAGGCGGCCAACCAGCGGTTGCGCTCGATGAAGGCCGAGGCCAGCTCAACCCACACAATGTCACCGGTCGCGCCCAAGTTAGCGGCGCGTTTTAGCGGTCCAATCGCTTCGCCGTATCTCCCGGCACGCATCATGGACTGGCCTAAGCGATGATAGAGGTCGGGAGCGACCGACGTATCTCCTGCATATTGAATACCCAGACGCAGGATCTCCTCGCCCTTTTCGGTTTCGCCCAACGCAATACAAGAGCTGCCGAGCAACGCTAGCGCGGTTGCAATGCGACCTCGCGCGTCCGCACTGAGCGCTTGACCTTCTGGGGTCCTGAGGAAAATCGCCAATGGCGCTGGCCACGTGCCCAGCAGCTCCAGAACTCGTACGTCGTCGCCCCTCGCGGAGGCCTCTTCCGCCTCTTGCACCCGCGATAGATCGATGGCTCCACGCCCAGTTCCAGGTCGCTCGGCACGCTGAAGTTCGTCACGCACATGCAGGCGGATTCGTGCTCGAAATTCCTCGAGTTCATAGAGCTCCTCGATGCCATCGCGTAGCGCTCGGAGCATCGAGCCGAAGACATCGTGGCTTAGCGAAGTCAGGCTGTAGCCAAAAAGTGGGGCGAGCAGCAGATACCGAACCCCAATATGTCGCTGGATCGACTCGACATCCGTAGGTCGGGTTGGAGCTGGACCTGGAGGCTCTTCGGTCGCAAGTGCACTGACCAGTCGGCGACGAAAGTCACGCAAAGACAATCGCTGCGTGGGTGCGTCGGTGGCAGTGACGTCATCAGCGACCACCACGAAATCTACTAACGTTTGCTCCGGGTTTCTCCGGTCAATCGTCAGAGCTACGATGCGCGCCCCAGCGATCATCGAAAACGCGAAAAATCGGGGCCCAATGACCTCACATAAAGTTTGGAAACTGCCCACCCCTTCGCCGATTCGTTCGAACCAGCCATCGGTCCGAATCGACTCGAGCGGGAAGACGCGGCTCGCGACCATCGCTTGGTCACAGCCTTACACGGGCCGCGCGCAGAAACCAAGGATTGCGTCGGGTCGGCAGAAGGAAAGGCATCAAATGCGGCATTCTAATGTTCAATCGTCCAAACGGGACCGGCTGATAACGCAGTCGGCCAGAGCTCCCGCCCGGCTCGGCGACGGCACGCGTGCCATGCGTGGAGCTTTGGCTTGGGAACACCACCGCGCTACACATGATCACCGTGGCTCTTCGAGTTCACAAGCTAAATTGCGGGTATTTGCAACCGAGACTAACGACCATCCGACATCGGCTGAGTCCCTGGTGGCCCACGCAAGGCGTTCCGTGTCGTTGTTGGCTCGTCGAAACAGAGGCCGGGCTCATTCTCGTCGACACCGGTATTGGGCTGATTGATATCGCGGTGCCTTGGCGTCGTTTGGGCCCCAGGTGGTTGGCCTTGTTCGAGACGCCCCGCGATCCCGAATTTACGGCAGCTGAGCAGGTTAGAAAGCTTGGTTTTGCGCACTCCGACGTGCGTCACATCATCATCACGCATTTGCATTCAGAACACACGGGGGGACTCTCCGATTTTCCTGATGCTACCGTGCACATCAATTCGCGCGCCGTCGCCATTGTCCAATCCGAGACCAAGTCGTCTTGGCGTTATAGAAAGCAACACTGGGCTCACAAACCTGCGTGGGAACCTTGGCAAGACGGCAACATGCCGTGGTTTGGAATGCGCGGAGTTCAACGAATCGTCGGACTCCCGGAGGAAATATTGCTCGTGCCGCTGCCGGGACACGATTTGGGCCATTCGGGCGTGGCCGTCCGCACCGATCAAGGTTGGTGGTTGCACGCGGGTGACGCGCGCAGTCCCGTCCGCCCCCACCGAACAATGCCCGATCTATTGGGGTTTGGTGCGGACGCTAGCCTATTCGGTTCGAGTTTTACTCGTCGTCGCCTAATCGCCCTGTCGGAGCATCACGGCGTTCGCATCGTCGGATCTCACGATATCGCTGACAATATCGAACCTAAATGAGAAGCCTAAGGCATCCCCAAAACCCAACAAGATCAACCGATCGTTCGGGGATCCGTCGAGTGCAAGACTCTTTGCTCAAGTGGTTCGGAGATCATAAGCGGGATCTTCCGTGGCGAAAAAACCGCGATCCTTATCTTGTCTGGGTAAGTGAAATCATGCTTCAGCAAACTCAAGTCGCAACCGTTATTCCCTACTATGAACGGTGGATTCGGAACTATCCGAGTATTGCTGCGTTGGCCAAGGCTCGTGAAGACGAAGTTCTAAAGTCATGGGAAGGCCTAGGCTACTACTCGAGGGCGCGCAACTTGATACAAGGCGCACGCCACGTAATGGCGAGTCACGCGGGTCAATTGCCCCAAAATGCCCATGAGTTGCGGTTGATTCCTGGCATTGGCCGGTATACGGCCGGGGCCATCGCTAGCATCGCCTTCGGCCTACCCGAACCCGTGCTCGACGGAAACGTCATGCGCGTCCTGTGTCGATTGAGAGATCTGCAGGGGGACCCGCGAAAGTCGCCCCTGCTCGACCAACTATGGTCGCTAGCACGTGAACTGGTTACGGATACTCACGCCTCCAACCTCAACGAAGGTCTTATGGAGCTTGGGGCGCTCGTGTGTACGCGCCAAAACCCAAAGTGTCCGGCTTGTCCATTGGTGCACCAATGTCTGGCGTTCAAGCGAGGCACGGTTGATGAGCGACCGCAGGCAGCCAAACGTCCCATTGAACTGTTACGATCCGTTCAGATCGTGATTGCTGAACGAGGCTCCGCGAAAGTACTGGTGCACAAGCAGGATCAGCGCGCGCCGCAGTGGGCGAACTTATGGACATTCCCGTTCTTCGAGGTCAGTGCGGGCGACCCGAGCAAATCAAGGATACGAAAATGGATTGAAGAACAATTGGGCTTCGCGACGTCGCCCGAATATCTGACTTCGGAGGGCAAGTATTCAATCACACGGTATCGCTTCAGGTATGTCGCCACAAAGGTACGAGTCACCCGGCTGTCTCGCCGCGCATTGCCACCCGAATACTCATGGGTCGAAACCTCTCAATTAGGCGAACTTCCCATGCCTGCGCCGCATCGACGACTGTCCAAGGAACAATTGGAGCCGGAGACGTGAATTGAACGATCCTGTCACGGAGAACCGGCGCATCGTATTGGCGCTCGTCTGGAGTCAAGATCGCCTACTCATCGCACGGCGATTGACGGGAGCGCATCAGGGTGGCCTTTGGGAATTTCCCGGCGGACGAATTGAACCGTCCGAGTCCCCTGGCAATGCGGCGGAGCGGGAAGTCGCCGAGGAATTGGGTGTACGGTGCGTTCATGTAAGGCAACGGCCAAGCTTTTTCTTCGAATATCCCGATCGCCAACTCGAGTTCTTTCCTGTGGATTGTGCTTGGGTATCGGGCGAGCCTCAGGCCCTTTTCGCTTTGAGCCCGCGCTGGGTGACTCAAAGCGAAATCGCGAAGCATGATTTTCCACCCGCCAATCGAGAATTGCTGCAGGGGCTGCAGGCGTTATGGGGATATCCAAGACGGGCATCCCCTTGACCACCGCGTTGGCGCATGGTCCGACCCTGCGCGCCGCCGCATCCAGAGCCTGCAGTCCGGGCGCTACACGCTCATCGGGTTCGGCTTTTCGGATGATAGCCCCAATGTTTCCCTGGCATTGATTTGCACGGATACGTCCAACGCGCCGTCGCATCGCAACGCGTCGAGGGTAGCGTACACGATGTTTTCGGCATCGATCTCGAAATAGCGTCGGAGCGCCGTTCGTGTATCGGATTGGCCGAAGCCCTCGGTTCCGAGCGGTACGAATCTCCCCGGAATCCAGCGAGCTACGAAATCTGCCAGCAGTTTCATGTAGTCGCTCACGGTGATGAACGGACCCGATACTCCAGTCAGCGCCTGAACCAGATTCGGAACTCGCTCCGGCTTGTCCGGATTGAGGCGATTGAAATGTTCGCATTCGAGTGCATCGTTTCTGAGCTGCTGATAACTGGTCACGCTCCAGATGTCGGCGGAAACATCGTAGGCTTCCAGTAGTTCTCGAGCACGCAGGGCTTCGTTGAGTAAGGGGCCGCTGCCCAATAATTGGACATGATGCTTGAGTTTGCGTGTGGCCGAAGAGAACCGGTAAATGCCCTTGAGGATGCCTTCCTTCGATCCCGGAGGCATCGCCGGCATCGGGTAATTCTCGTTGTAGAGCGTGATATAGTAGATAAGGCTTTCGTTCTTCCTATACATTCGATCGAGCCCATCTTCTATGATGGTGGCAAGTTCGTAGGCAAAAGCCGGATCATACGCGACACAGCAAGGCATCGTGGACATTAACACATGGCTATGCCCGTCATCGTGCTGGAGCCCTTCACCCTGAAGTGTCGTTCGCCCCGCAGTTGCACCCAACAAGAACCCGCGCGCCATGGCGTCTCCTGCCAACCACATGAGATCGCCAACGCGCTGGAAACCAAACATCGAGTAGAAGATGTAAAACGGAATCATCGGCTGAGAGTGGACCGAGTAAGCCGTTCCAGCGGCCACGAACGAGGCCATGCTACCCGCTTCGTTGATCCCTTCCTCGAGGACCTGGCCGTCCTTACTTTCACGGTAGTAAAGGACTTTACCCTTATCGACCGGCTCGTAAAGTTGGCCCACTGAAGAGTAGATGCCGACTTGGCTGAACAGGGCGTCCATGCCAAAAGTCCGAGCTTCATCCGGTATAATGGGCACCACACGGTTGCCGATCCCGTCATCGCGAAGCAACTTCGACAGCAGGCGCGCAAACACCATCGTCGTCGACGCCTCACCTTTCTTCATGCCCTCGTAAAATTCCGCATAGAGATTGGGTACTGGCAACTGGATGTCCACCTGGCTCTTGATTCGACGCGCCGGCAGGCTACCACCCAGTTCGCTACGACGTTCCAGCATGTAAGTGACTTCCGGACTCGCTAGTCCTGGATGATAGAACGGCGCGTCATCGAGCTCGGCGTCCGACACCGGCAGCTCGAGCAGATCGCGGAATTGTCGCAATTCTTCGAGCCCGAGCTTCTTCTTCTGGTGGGTGACATTCACCCCTTCAAAACCCTCACCCAATGCCCAACCCTTCACCGTATGTGCAAGAATGACCGTCGGACTGCCGCGGTGTCGCGTTGCCCTGTCGTAGGCCGAATAGATCTTGCGAAAGCTGTGCCCACCGCGCCGCAATTTTCGGATTTGCTCGTCGCTCAGGTGCTCTACGATTTCAAGCAGTTTGGGATTGGCGCCCCACACCTGCTGCCGTGTGTACGATCCGGGCATCGTGATGTATTTTTGCCATTGACCATCTACGAGTTCGTTGAGCCTTTGTCGCAATATGCCATCGCGATCCTTGGCCAGCAGCTCGTCCCACTCGGGCCCCCAAACGACCTTGATGACATTCCAACCGGCGCCTCGGAACACGGTTTCGAGTTCCTGGATGATCTTTCCATTCCCACGAACAGGACCATCCAGCCGCTGTAGGTTGCAATTGACGACGAAGATCAAATTGTCGAGCTTTTCGCGACCCGCAATGCTGAGCGCGCCGAGCGATTCAGGCTCGTCGGACTCGCCATCCCCCATAAAGCACCATACGCGTTGACTGGATGTGTCTTTAATGGATCGGTCACGCAAGTACTTGTCGAATCGAGCTTGGTAAATGGCTGTCAGGGGCCCAAGGCCCATCGAGACTGTGGGGTGTTCCCAATAGTCGGGCATCAGCCGTGGGTGGGGGTAAGAAGACAGGCCCTGGCCCTCTTCCGCACCGCGGCGAAACCGTTCCATAATTTCTACGGGGAGACGGCCTTCCAAGAATGACCGAGCGTACATCCCCGGCGCCGCATGCCCCTGGAAATAGACATGATCGCCCCCGCCGGGATAATTGGGACCACGGAAAAAATGATTGAAGCCGACCTCGTAGAGCGCAGCGCTCGATGCATAGGTCGACAGATGACCGCCGAGTCCAGTGTAACGAGTGTTGGCGCGTTGCACCATCGCGACGGCATTCCAACGAATAATGCGCCTTATGCGCTTCTCCATGGCTGCGTCACCGGGAAATGTGGGTTCCTCTGACGACGGAATCGTATTGACGTAATCAGTACTGAGGGAACTGAGCGGAGCAACGCCATAATGGCGCGCAGTTCCGAGCACCTCATCGAGTAGGTACCGCGCTCGTTCGGCCCCCGACCGATCAATGACGGATTCCAGAGACTCGTTCCATTCAAGGGTTTCGATAGGATCGAGGTCGGCAACGTCACTCCTTAACATCGTCACACGCATACTCCTTTATTCGAACAACGATCTAGGGCTAGTCCCCCCGCGTAGCAAGCGGGTATGACCGGAATGTGCGGTGTACGCCACTGGTATCGCTTCAGAATTCACACATTCGAGGGAAAATGAGGCGAGCCTCGTGGCCAACACCAGTCTTGGTTGCGGCCCGTGTCGCGAATCTCTACGACTGAGTTGAAAACATGCAGCGAGCTCTGGTGATGGCGACGTTCCTCTTGGTGGTGCTGGGGATTCTTGCCGCAGCGCATTACTATATTTGGGCTAGACTGGTCCGTGACGTGGGCTGGTCGGACAGCACGCGGCGCTGGTTGACCGCGACCGTGATCGCTCTTGGTTTGTCGATTCCAAGTTCTTTCATTTTGGCGCGGCAGCTTCCCCCCAAACACGGACTTTGGATTCTGTACGTCACCTATACGTGGATGGGCTCCGTGTTGACGTTGCTGCTTGCGTTGGCGGCCGGCGACTTGATTCGGGTAGTCATCATGCACTGGCCGGGGCAAACATTTGCTTCCGGTTCAGAGGCAGAGCGCCGTCAATTCTTGCAACGAGTGTTGGCGGCGGGGGCTGCAGTGGTCACAGGTGGCTCCACGGCCCTGGCCGTTAAACTAGCACTTACCGAGGTTCAGGTTCGCAATGTCCGGGTCCGGCTGTCGCGACTCCCGGCATCCATGCATGGTTTTACGATTGCTCAGATTACCGATTTGCACCTGGGTCCCATGCTTCGCACGGAGTTCATTCAGCAGATCGTGTCGCGCGTAAACGGGTTGGACGCGGATCTAATCGCAATAACCGGAGACTTGGTTGACGGCACCGTCGACCATTTGCGCGATATGGTCGCGTCGTTGAGCCGCCTGCGCGCGCGACACGGTGTATTTTTCGTAACGGGCAACCACGAGTATTATTCGGGCGTAGATGAATGGATTGCGGAAATTCGTCGTTTGGGAATCACCGTGCTTCGCAATGAGCGCGTCAGCATTGGTACGCCCGAATCCAGCTTCGATCTCGTGGGTGTCGACGACGCGCATGCCCATCAATTCGGTAACGGGCATGGTCAGGACGTGGCGCGCGCGGTAAGGGGCCGGGATCCCAAACGTGAGGCAGTCCTGCTTGCTCATCAGCCGCGGACGGTGTTCGAAGCGGTCCGCCACGGCATCGGACTGCAGCTTTCCGGTCATACGCATGGAGGTCAATTGTGGCCGTTTGGGCTACTGGTGCGGTTACAACAACCCGTCGTCAAAGGCCTGGCAAAGATCGAATCTGTCTGGTTGTACGTGAGCTCCGGAACGGGCTATTGGGGCCCTCCTATGCGCCTCGGCGCGCCCGCCGAAATAACGCGGGTTGTACTGCTGTCCGAACCGGCACCAAGCGAGGCGATGGCGGTCGGCCTT
>PMCK01000523.1 GCA_003154095.1 Myxococcales bacterium
AAGTACTAGTGAGGAACCAGCCCGAGCCGGCCGGCGGATTACTGTTCCTCAGCGTGAACATGCGTACTCGCAACACCGTGTTACACTCGGTACAGTCAACTCAAGGCCTACGTCCCGGAAGTTCGCTCAATTTTCGGGAAATTCATCGCTTCATGGACAGATTCACGTCGCGTCCGCCTAGGCATGATTCGTGCTCCATCGAGTGTCCGGAAGAAAACTCCGCGATTCATCTGGATCGAAATCGAGGTGCCCATGTATCGCCGCTCAGTCTTGTTAATGTTTGGACTCTTCGTCGCCACTTGTTGTCTTGGCCCTGAGACGGTAGCGCTTGCGGCGCCCAGGTCCGCATCCAAAGCACAACGATTCACCGTTAGAACACCACTTAGCAGCATCGAAGCGGGGGCCGCTCGAATCGACGTCGCCGCGGCACCACAACAAGTTTCCGATATCGTGCTCGACTTCGGCAATTACACCAAACTTACCGATCGATTCGACAAGTCCCGCGTGATTGGGCATTCAGGGCCCAATACCGATGTCTACCTTCAGGTCCCAATACTCAAGGGCGCCGCAAAAATCTGGGCGGTAGTACGTTTTGAACCCGTGCGAACAATCAACGGGCAACAAGTTCTAAGCGGCCACATGATCAAAGGGAACGTGGAACGGCTCGACGCCACCTGGAGAATTCGCAGCGTTGGCGATAAGCAGTCCCACGTGGAGCTTGAGCTCTTGATTGTGCCAAAACTGCCTGTCCCAGGTTCGCTCGTGACCGGTGAAGTCGCGTATGCAGCCGACAAGGCGGTAACCGGAGTCCGCGATCGCGCTGAGCTTGGGAAGTAACAAGAGTCAAATCGTGGACCTCGCGACCTACATCGACTAGATTTTTACGATACTGTTTTGACGGCACGCCCAACTCCGATTGGCTCATTTCGCGCCAATAATTATCCGACAGCAATAGTCCTAATTGCAGTGTCTTGCTCACGAGCTTCAACGAAGCACTCTCTTGCGGAGCCCGTGAAACTGCCGGGAATCCAAAGTGCCGCTCAACAGCAGAGTGTATCAGCAGATCGGGACAGGGTGGCGTCGAGTGACGCCGGCCTCCAAGGTTACGATCATCGCCTTGAAGCAAATTGCCTAGACTCGGTGAGCGAAGAGCTGCCATTCGGTGCCTGGATTGCTGCGGCAGCCCAAGCTTGCTACCCAGGCTCTAGAATGGTCGGTGCGACAATCTCGAGAGTCACGGGCGGTGATGGCCAGATTGGTTTCACAATTCCAATTGACCTCAGGCGGCGTTGTTGGTCGGCATTCGTTGTAGTCGATCAGAACTTGCTGCCGACACAAGTCGATATTGTTGAAAAGGACGGACCTTTACATCCCCTCGGCGTGCTTTCTAGAAAGCGAAGCGCAATTCCGATGTTTGGCCCTTTTTGTTCCGTCCAAGGGGACATCGATTCCGTTCGCTTGCGACCCAATGCCGGCTCGATCGGCAACGCTTCACTCACGTTCTATTCGTTCGACTGATGGATCACTCGCCTAAACTCACCGCGTTTTAGGTGACTTCTCGGGATCCATTTTTTAACATATGAGTTTACACCGGAGTCCTTCGACAGCCGGGCCAGCAATTCCTCGAAATTCCTATCGGGATTGAAATCGGGGTTCCAACCCCAGTATGTGTCGCGCCGGAAAAAGTGCCTTCAGCAACTTCGCCAACGTGTAACGGCTTGCAATCGACGGAGGGCTCGGATATTCAGGCGCGATTTCTGTGCATCGAATCGAGACGGATTAAGGGCAAGTGATGGACTCGATACTTACTGACCGGCCGCACCGAACCCTCCAACATGAACACGTGCCCACGGGCGTTCTCTGACTACACTATACGCAGCTATCGTTTACCGCAGCCTGCTCGTCTTAACCGAATTTCGGATTTTCTGGCGGCACTGCTCAACCGCGCGACCGAGGACCCTCAGATGAGCCTCCCTCCCAGGTCTGGACTGTACGACCCCCGATTCGAACACGACGCATGTGGCATTGGATTCGTTGCAAGCCTCAAGGGCGTGCCGACGCACGACATAGTTCGTAAGGGCGTCGAGATCCTCCTCAATCTAGTGCATCGCGGCGCATGCGGATGCGACCCGCTCACCGGTGATGGGGCTGGGCTTTTGCTTCAAATACCGCATGCCTTCTTTCTGCGCGAGGCCGACACACTTGGCTTTGAATTGCCCGAATTGGGACAATATGGCGCAGGGCTCGTATTTTTGCCACGCGATCGGGTTGCTCAGGCGCGCTGTCGTCAAGTCTTGGAGGACAAGATCATCGGAACCGGTCAGCGCTTGCTCGGTTGGCGCAAGGTGCCCGTCGACGAAAACGCGCTGGGCCCGATGGCACGACAAAGCGCGCCGGTCATTGAGCAGGTGTTCGTGGGTGCCGAGGCCGTTTCACCGGTCGTATTTGAGCGGAAACTCTTCGTCATTCGCAAATGGGCCGAGCGGACAATCCGCGAAAGCAACATTCCCGCTAAGGATTCCTTTTACGTTCCAAGCCTGTCGTCAAGAACGTTGGTTTACAAAGGTTTATTGCTTTCCGAGCAACTCACACGATTTTATCGAGATCTCGACGACCCATTGCTCACGAGCGCGCTAGCCATGGTGCACCAGCGCTTTAGCACGAACACATTTCCAACCTGGCAACTGGCACAACCATTTCGAGTTCTCTGCCACAATGGCGAAATCAATACGGTACGCGGGAATTCTGCATGGATGTTTGCGCGCGAGCAAATGTTCGACGGGCAGGTATTCGGTGAAGACGTACGCCACATCTTACCAACCATCTCGCCCGGTGGAAGTGACTCGGCAACCCTAGACAACGTAGCAGAAATGTTGCTCCAGGCGGGCCGCTCGTTACCCCATGTTTTGATGATGCTGGTGCCCGAGGCGTGGCAAAACGACGAATTGATGCCGCAGCACAAGCGCGATTTCTATGCCTATCACTCCTGTCTGGTGGAACCTTGGGACGGTCCGGCGGCTTTGGCGTTTACAGACGGGCGACAAATCGGTGGAATCCTGGACAGAAACGGACTTAGACCCTCGAGGTGGACGGTCACAAAGGACGGACTCGTCATACTGGGCTCTGAAACTGGCGTACTCGATTTTCCGCCCGAGCAAGTAGAACGTCGCGGGCGACTCGAGCCGGGAAGAATGTTTTTGATTGATATCGAAAAGGGCCGGATAATCGAGGATTCCGAAATTAAGGAAGATCTATCTCGTCGCCAACCTTATGGGAAATGGATTCGAGAAAATGCCACCCAGCTGACCGAGCTACCAGAACGTCTCGCCATCCAGGCTCCCACATCCTCAGACGAGCTCATCCTGCGGCAAAGGATGTTCGGATACACTCAAGAAGAGCTCACACTGCTACTCATGCCAATGGCAAAGACTGGCCAAGAAGCGGTGGGATCCATGGGTACGGATACGCCGTTGGCAGTATTGAGCGACGGTCCGCAATTGTTATTCAATTACTTCAAGCAACATTTTGCTCAGGTTACCAATCCTGCAATTGATCCGATTCGCGAAGAACTCGTCATGAGTCTCGAGAATTACCTGGGTGGCGAGAGTAACATACTGTTCGAAATGCCCAGTCAAGCCCGAATGCTTCATCTGGCGCAGCCTATATTGACGAACGCGGACATGGCCAAACTGCG
>PMCK01000469.1:0-660 GCA_003154095.1 Myxococcales bacterium
ATTCCTGCAATTAGGGCAGCAAGTCGCTTGTTCATGACAAAACCTATCCGACATCGAGACGGGGCTCGCTTATGTGAGAAATCGTGAGCGCAGCGGGCGCGACGTGCGGCGCTCGCTACGCTGATTTGGTGACTATTAAGCTACCTAAGTATTTGGCATCGAACCGATGCCGGGTNNCCGGGTAACCGAAGTGCGATCGATTTATGTTTGAATTCCGGCACGACCTGGCCCAATTAGCTCTCATGGGAAGGACCTTCCTTTGCTCTATTCGGTCGTGCCCGATTGATCGTTGCGTAAATTCGTCAGGCAGGGCTCGAATTCTTTGTGGGCTCGGCAACTAGACATCACCGGTCATTCGGCCAGGAGCAGAACGCTCCGCGTGTTGTCAGAACGCGGTATAGACCACGAAACCCTGAATCTTGCCTAAGGACCATGGGGTTAGGCCGAACTGGACGTGCGCCGACGGCTTGGCCCTTGACGTTTTGACGGACCACAGGAAGTAAGTCACTGCAGTCGCCACACCGAGCACCCCGGCCGTGACAAATGCGCTCGTCGATATGTTGGTTGCGCTGTCCTTTTTAGCCAGGGATGAGTGCAACTGTTCACATAGGGACTGGGCTATTCCCGTCGGAGTAACGCATTCCCCATGTGAAGCGACTT
>PMCK01000469.1:669-5706 GCA_003154095.1 Myxococcales bacterium
ATTCCGACGCCTAAGCTGATAGCTGTGGCGGCGGAGCCACCGATAAGAACCCAGGTCTTCGCGTGAATACCGCTTCGTTCGGTTGCTGCAGGTTTGGCTGACGCGGATTGACCTATCGGCCCTGGTTCGATTGGAACCACTGGCTCCGCAACCAATTTGAACCGGAGCGCCACTTCGGTTCCGGGTTCTAACGAAATGGTTCGTAGCTCTGGTTGGAGGCCCGGATGCGTTAATTTGACCGCGTGCATCCCTGGGTCCAGGAAGAGCTGGTTCGGGAGTGGACTTTGCCCGATTTCTGAACCATCCACTGTTACCTGTGCCCCGTCGATGTTCGTGCTCACCGCGACCACCGCTACATGCTTTCGGCATTCAGCGAGTTGCTGCTCCGCGTCGGCGCGCCGCTCGCCACGGTCCGTTGGCGCTTTGTTCAGAAAGAACAGCAGGTGTTCGGCAGCTTCACGGTACCGCCCGAGCTTAATTTCGACATAGCCGAGATTTGCTGCAATCGCTGCAAGAGGCTTTATCTCCCAAGCTCTCAAAAGCGCGCTATGGGCTCCCTCCCAGTCATTCTTGGCCGAAGCTGCAGCGCTTTCGTTCACTAGCTTGCGGACTTGTTGTTGGGTGTCGGCCGGTAAAGGATCTTCGTCGGTGGGGAGTAGCCAGGGCGTTCTCGCGTTGGCACCCGGCGCGAAAGCAAGCGCCGTACTTACGATAACTAGACCCCTGCGGACGAAATGGGAAAGCGTCATGAGGGAAGAGATTGAAGGAGCACACATGAAGCCAACATTGGGCTTTCAATGGCAGTAGGGGGTGGTCGGTGGCGTGCAGGTTAGCGAGCTTGGACATTGACTACTGATGTCACAGGGGATAGTGCAGCGAAGCCCAACACCAACAATTGTCTTGCATAGCCCACCCTGGCCATTGCCACACTCAGCATCCACGCTGCACGGCTTCGAAGCCTGAAGATCAAGAACGGCTTCGCATGTTGTCGTAGACTGATTGACTCCACAGTATTGGGCCGTGGCCGCTCCCGACGCGCTTGTTGTCGAAAACACAACAGTGTAGGGCTGCAAGCAAACGGATGAAGCGGGCAGGATTTGCAGGCAGTAATTGCCGTGGCTAGCACTGCCCATCATCATGGGGACACAGCGCATCGTAATGGCGCCCGCGTCACTGGGGACGCCACCGATGCACTCGCTGTCAGCCACGCACGAGTGGCAGATGTCAACGCTGCCTCGGTTGGTTCCCGTACACGTGTTTTTCGTCGGGTTGCAGGACTTGCCACCACACGGCGACTCGTCATTCGCGGTGCATTGAACGCAAGTACCTCCCGTGCAGACATTCTTGCCGGATATGTTCGTGCAGTCGGGATTCGTTGTGCACGGCGAGCAGGAGCCATCTACGCAAGCCGATTCCGTGGCGTCTTTGCAGTCCGTTCCACTCAGGCACGCAACGCAAGCATTCTTCGACGTGTCGCAAAAGGGCGTAGCTCCGGAGCAATTGCCATTTTTTGTGCACTGGACACACGTATTGGTTGCCGTATTGCACGCGGACTTTGTACCCGAACAATTGCCGTCGGCCGTGCACTCAACACAACTCTTAGCACTCTCATTGCAAACGGCCTTAGTGCCGCTACACGCCGGATTGCACGCAGAACTGATACCCCCTGTGGCGTTGCCGCCAAGGGCACTGTTGCCACCATTGCTACTCCCCCCCGAGTTGCCAGCGTCTGAGCTCCCGACGCACGTGTTCAATTCCTCGCAACTGCTACTCGTCTTCCAGTTGCAACCAACCAGAAGTAAGAGCAACAGCCCACTCTGCCCAGTAGTAGTGCGCAAATTCATCATGTTATTCTTTCCCCATTTCCCCATTCAAAATGCGCCCGACAGGCCGAAGCCTGCACCGCTGGGCGTCGCCCAGGCAAGAGGCTGCGGCTTCTGTGACTGCTCCGACGACGTTGGCCAGACGAGGTAAGTGACAACACCTGTTGCGACTGCGAACACTGCCGTTCCCACCAACGCGACCTGCGCTCGGCTGTTTTCCGTGTTGCGGTCGTCCAAAAGAGCCGCCAAGTGGGTGCAGTTCGTGGAAGTGACGCCCAGGCAATTGCCGGCGTAGCCTTTCACTGTCTTCGCCTCGTCTTCCTTTGATGAGGCGTGCCCGTGAAATAGCAGCGCGGCCACCAGCGATCCGGCGGTAAGGCCGCCACCGATTGCCAGAGACCAGTACACCGGTGACATGTCAGTACGTGCGGAAGTCGATTGCGGTGGACCTTCCGGCGTTGTGCTCTGAGGCAACGGACTGGTGGGCGCCGTTCCGGTCGCTTTCGAGCCAGGTGTCGGCGCGCTCTCCCTGACCGTGAACGTTAGCGGGTATTCCTGTCCAGCCTCCGCCGTAATGGATTGTTGGTTATGGGTTTCACTCCTGCCAACGGAAACGATATGCGCGCCGGGTTCGACGAAGATGTAAGTGTCCAGCGGCGAAGAGCCAACTGTCTTTTCGTCCACGCGAACCTCGGTGCCGGCCTTGTCCACTTTGACTAATATTCTTCCGACGCGGTTCTTCGCGTCGGCAAATAGCGCCTGCGTTGCGTGGAGAGTCTTTTCACTGCTGACCGGTGGGAAGTTCCGCAGTGACCAATCTAGGTGCTCGGCCGCGTCCCTGTAATGTTGCGTCGCCAGTTCGGCCTGGCCCAGGACCGCACCGACGTCGGGCGTTGGCCGGATTTGCCACGCCTTCAAGAGTATCTGGCGAGCTTCTTCGTATTTACCCTCTGTTAGCAACGCCGCTCCTTGGCGGAACAACGCGCGAATTTTCGTGTTGTCGTCGTTGGCCTGGGTTGCTGAGGCGGTCTGAGCGGTGGCAGCGGTTGCAAACGACAGTGTGATCGCAACACCTAGCAAGGGTCTGAGAATGCGTTTCATGGATGACAGTTTCATCTATTCGGGCTGAAATACCGGAGCCGTTCCGTTGCTTGCCGCCGCCGGTGTTGACGGGGTGCGTGAAGGTATAGCGGGAGTCTTCGATTGGGTGCTAGAAGATGTGACTTTCTTTGTCGAATTATTTGGTGCGCGTGCCGGCGAGGACGCCTTTTCAGGCGCACTTTCGGCTTTGGCGGCACCTGAAACCGCGGGCATTGGTTCGGTCCTGGAAGTTGGAGTCGCCGGCTGGAGCTCTGGGGCAGGAGGTACCAACAATGGAACGCTTGCGCTGGCTCTCGAATCTGGGCTTGTCCCCACCGAGGCGTTCCCACCTTTCAAGTAGGACCACAACAAAATCAAGAGAACGAGTACCCCGCCGAGGACCCAAAGCATCCTGTTACCAAGTATCGACTTTCGCTGAGCAGCGGGCGCCTCGCTTAAGAGTTCCTTGGGAATGGGCGCTGACTTGCGCCGCTTGGGTATCACCACTGTCTCCTGCGACGCCGCTTGAGCCGAGTGGGAAGATCCGGACTTCCTGTCGTCGGAATTTGTTCGAGGGTGCCCATCAGCGTCTACCAGGGACTGATTGGGTGGATCGGTTTCCACAAGGTCATCAGGGTCCAAACCCGGGAGCTCGACCGAATTGACTTTTTCAATGAACTCCTTCGGAACGATGAACCTTTGAAACTTCGATGGATCGCCGGGGCCATCACCATCTACGAGGACAAAGGGTTGCGTTGGCGGCTCGATTGCCTGGTTCTGCTTCGGCGCACCTGACGCGACTCCGGCTTTCTGTTGAGCATTTGGAGATTCAGTGGGCTTCATTGTTACACCGTGTCAAAACGTCAGTTCGTCCGCGCTGAATGGCAGTTTTCCTGCGGGGGTTTTCGATTTGTGTGGCGCAGGCTTTGCCGAGGTTTCATTGGTCGCCCGGGCTGGCGCTGGGTTGGATGCGGGTTGGGGCTCGCGTCTTGCGGCGACTTGAAGTTTCGGTGATGCCTCTGCTGAAGTCGAAGCTGATGCTGCGGGCGCGGCCGCAGTCTTGATGATGCTGTCAGCAGCAGTTGGCACGGGCCTCGCGACAATAACTGACGCAAGTGCTGTCGCTCGCGGTGATGGTTCAGTTGCATGTTTGGCTTCGCCAGAGGGGTCGGCCTTTGCATCCTTGTGGTTGGTCACTAAATACGAACCAAGCAACGCGAGTGCGCCAACTAAGCTGCCGGTCCCAATGGCAGCCACGACCTTGTGCCAATGAATTTTGGTGGGTAACAACTTATCGGGCGCCGTCACAGCGACCGGAACGCCGGCACCCGGAGATTCCTGTTGCGTCCGCTGCTGCGCAATCACTCGCTCCGCGCCGGCCACTATCGCGCGAGCCAGAGTATCTTGCGAAGTGGGCGCGCCGCTTGACAGCGGCCGTGCAGAGTTGCCCGCATTTGCATTGGGTTTCGTTTGCGCAGGTGCAGGCCGCGGTGAAACACCAGCTTCACGAACAACGACAGAGGCTTCAGACGCCGGTACACTTCGCGCCAGCAACGGCTTGGGCTGAGGGGACGCGCTCTGGACGCTTCCTGCCACGGGCTCGAGCGAGGAATTTCGAACCATCAATGGGAGAGGTTTGGTGGGGTTATTGGCAAGCTTTGGCTGCGCAATCACCACTTCTGTCGCGGGACGAGGTTGCAAGAGATTAGCCGCGCCATCCTCCCTGCTCTGATGTTCCACCGCGTCCGGCCGGGTCGTAGTTGCCATCGGCGGAATTGGCTTGTTTGGGAGAGGCGCTGCGCCCGCCCCTTCAANNGGACGTTCCGCAGGTTCCTTGGCGAGGATGAGCTGTATTGCGCGGCCCACATATGGCGGGACATCATCGGATACGACGTCGAGTCGCGGAGGCTTCAGCATCACCTGATTCCATCCGGCTATATGCATCGTCACGGATTCCACTCCGATAACCGCGGGTGTACTTCCCGATATGAGTTCGTACAGAATACATCCAAGAGCAAATATGTCCGTGCGGGCAGTCACCTCTCTGCCCTGGAGATGCTCAGGGCTCATGTATTGAACGGTGCCCTGTATCAGGTTCTCTTGAGTCGTCACCGCGCCAATTCCGGTGATCTTC
>PMCK01000611.1 GCA_003154095.1 Myxococcales bacterium
CCGGCCCGAACTTCGATGGGAGCTGACCGTCCTAGGACGCAAAAGACGCATTTCGGCGACTTAGTCGAAGCGACTACCAGCGCGAATCCTGCGGACGGTACCCCCGACGAATGTCACGTAACGCGGAAATGCGCCTGCATCGGGACGGTAAGTCCAAACTTCCGTATAGCAGACATGTGGGGTGCATTGTCGATCGATAGTGGCAGGTGATCCACACTTACCCAATACCTGAGCCATCGTGTCACCAACCAAAACTAGACGGCCGTTGCAGCTTAGTCCGTCTCCATCGTCGGGCGGTGGCCCTCCGCGCGATAGGAGGGGATGGGTGTCCATGTGCCGCTGCGGCAACCAAAAAAAAGGCACGACTGATAAGAACATGACCCGCATGGAAATGGCCTCGCGCCAGTCTGCAATGTGGAATTGTACGGTTTGCGATGGGTTGGGCATCTTCCTTCATCGCGGGTTATTGGTTGCGGGCGCAGGCAATGTGAGCGAATAGGGCATCGAAAGTGCACCCACGCGAGGAAACAAGAAATTGGGCAGATGGGACCAGTCACCCAGATAAATATTGGTTCCCGTGCCGCCGAGTGCCGAAAGTGCTTTGTACGCTTCTTGTTGTACCATGAGCGGAGAAACAGCCAACGCCTTGGCGCGATTTTGGGCCATTTCTCCTTCTGCCATGATTTGCATCTGTTTCGCCTCCGACTGGGCTTTGACGATGCGCGCTTGCGCTTCTGCCTTTTCCACGCCCAACTGTTCCTCGGCTGAAGCGCGCTGATCGCGGCGCTTGAGCAATCCGAGCTCAGCATGGCGCTTTTCCTCGTCTGTTTCTGCCAGCGATTTGAGGCGAGCCGCCTCTGCCTCAGTTTCAATTTGCGTGCGCTTGCGCAGTGCCTCCGATTCAATTGCGGATTTTTGTCTTAGGGCATCTTGCTGGGCTACCAATTTTTGCCGCACGGCCTGAGCAATTTCTGGCGCGTAGTCAACGGACTCGATGGTAATCGAGGCAATCTCCACGTGCTTCCCGTGAGTGCGGCGACGGACTTCATTCTCGATTTCATCCTCGATTTTTTCATTTTTCACCATTAGCTCGCCATAAGGGTGTCGCGCAAAAACGCCGCGCGACGAACTGCGAAACTCGGGACCGATGACCTCTTCGTAGTAATTGGGCCCAATTTCGTTCGCCAAGTCGTATAGCTCGGAAATGATGGGGCGGTAACTGATAGCCAAATGCAAGTCCATCGCCAGGCCCTCGCTGGACACCGTATGAACGAGCTCCCGATGCGTCGAGAACGTGACGTCAAAGTCCGCAACATCGCCACAATCTCTAAGAAAACACCAGCCTAGGTTGTAAATCCCAGGTTGATATACATTTTGATGCAGCCCTCCTTCGTGTGGGTCGAACCGTAGCCCCCGGTGGCCAGGATTCACCGTGTAATAAGCGCAACCCGTCGAAAAGGTCAGTGCAAAAACAAGAACAGCGCGCATGTTTTTCCTTTCTCGAAATTTCTCGTGATTTCAATTACAAATGCCGTGACGTTTAGTTGAGTGCCATTCCGCTAAGCCAACCCGAGAGTTGAGAACCCATTGAATCAATGCACTTGAGGGCAACGTCCGAGCCGTGAGCGGGTACAACAGCCGCAGAATCGCTCGCGTGTGCATGAGTTTGCGCAACATACGTATTGCCTAACTTCTCGCGCAAAGTCACACGGGTCACGAGTCGAACCGTGAGCAGCCCTGCCGAAAAGTCCGCGTGCGCCTCGATAATCTCGACTACGAGCACATAGGAATGCGCATTGCGCACCGAGAGGTCGTTCTTGGTTGGCTGGACGGCGTTGGCGATTGAGGCTTCGAGCGCCTGGTCGATATCGGTGAGGTAGATATTCGAGCCGTGCACAACGAGTGGTAGCCGAACGCTTGAGGTTTCAACGACAATTCGAAGTTTCTGCGCAGCGTTGGCAGGCGAACGCTGTGTGAGTGCGCTGGTGGGCATCACGGAAATTAGGTGGCTCGGTTCACAACCGAGAATACCCAATAGTGTGCACAATGCCCATCGCTGCGCCGATTGCCACCATTGTGCGATGTGAAGAGATGTACCTCTCGAAAAGGCATCAACGTCGCGAAATCTACGGTGGACGCTCATGGCACGCCCTTGGTGCAATGCCCATGCCTGGCAATCCGCTCAAAAGTGCAGGCTTATTGGCAACATTGGGCCGTCACGCGAGGCAAACTGCCCCAAGAGACATTTTACCCCGTCCAAGGCCCATTCTTACCAAGCCCCGCGTCGCGGGATCTAAGTACGCGCCATCAGCATTTAGGTACGTAACGGAAAAATCAGAAATCCCAATCGCTGACGCCTGATCGCCGATTGCTATTCGCCAATTCCCCAGCGCTCGAGCTTACGGTAGAGCGTCTTGCGGTCAACACCCAAGATTTCGGCGGCCCGGGTGCGTTGCCCACCGGCTGCCTCCAAAACTCGCAAGATGTATCGCTTTTCGACCTCTTCTATCGTTGGGAGGTGACTTGTGTCGTCAAGGTCGACCACCACGCGCGAGTTACGGTAACTTTGTACCTTTTCGGGCAAATCGTCGACAGTGATTTCCTCGAAACGTGTCAAAGCAACGGATCGCTCGATGCAGTTTCTGAGCTCCCGAACATTCCCTGGCCATGAGTACGACAACAGCCTCTGTGCGGCTGCCGCGGAAACGCCAACCACCGCTTTGCCGCTAGCCGCAGCAAAATGATGCACAAAATGTTGAGCCAATAGTAGAACATCGCCCTCGCGAGCGCGCAGGGGCGGCAGATCGATGTGAATGACGTTTACTCGATAGTAAAGATCGGCCCGAAATCGACCCTCCTCGATAGCGGCTTCCAGGTCTCGATTGGTGGCACAGATCAGCCGCGCGTCAAACGCGCGTTCGACGTCCTCACCGACAGGTCGAATCCTCCGTTCCTCGAGGGCCCGCAAGAGCTTGGGTTGTATGCCTAGCGGTGCATCGCCGATTTCGTCGAGCAGAAGTGTCCCCCCGCTGGCCTTGTTCATCAGCCCCGTGCGAGCAGTCTTCGCGTCCGTGAACGCCCCGCGAACGTGACCAAATAGCTCACTTTCCAAGAGTGCTTCAGGAAGTGCAGCACAGCTCACGGCGACGAACGGCCCATTGCATCGGCGACTTTGTTGGTGCAGCGCACGCGCGATGAGCTCCTTGCCGGTACCGCTCTCCCCAGTAACGAGCACCGTTGTATCGGATTCTGCGGCGCGTGACACGAGATCCAATACTCGCTGCATGGGCGCGCTCGTCCCGAGAATTTCACCGAAGCCCCGTGAGCAGGTTACCACCCGTTGTAACCTTTTTACTTCATCGCGAAGCCTTCTGTGTTGTAGTGCTCGGTCAAGCGTTAGCCTTAGCGCATCCAAGTCAAACGGCTTGGTAATGAAATCGTAGGCTCCAGCGCGAATCGCCGCTGTTGCCGTATCAAGGCTCCCGAATGCCGTGATGACTACGACTGGGATGTCAGGCCGATTGGCGACGACGCGCTCGCACAATTCGATTCCGTTGGTGCCGGGCATATTTAGGTCCGTAACCACGACGTCGAAGTCGCGCTCCAGCAGGGTTGCCAGCGCTTCCGTTGCGGATGTTCGCCATGTCACCTCGAAACCGCGCCGAGGCATTCCCGCCTGCAGCAGTTCACACATGCTTCGATCGTCTTCGGCTAGGAGAATGGATCCGGACATGGCTACCTCACAGGCAAGTGGATTGCAAAACGCGTGCCCTGGCCGAGCTGACTCTTAACCGTAATGAAACCGCCATGATCCTCGACGATGCCGTAAGCTACGGATAGCCCGAGTCCTGTGGACTGTCCAAGCGGCTTTGTCGTAAAAAACGGTTCGAAGATATGGGGCAATACTTCATCTTCGATTCCATTGCCTTCATCGAGCACGGAAATCTCGACTCGTTCGCTCTTAGGTATGACATCACCGGGCGGCGGCTGCGCATCCGAAACTTCTAGGCGGACGATGATTTTACCACCATTGGGCATCGATTGAATGGCGTTGACCAGAATATTGATAAGTACCTGTTGGATCTGCGAGGCATCAATTTGCGCAGCGGGGAGATCTGATTCGGACTCGACTTGAATCGATACCTTCGATTTTGCTGCCAGTGCAGTCAACATTGCTATAGACTCCGAGACAACTTGCAGCGGGTCGCACCTTGTCTTGTTTGCGCCACGGCGACGGGCGAAATCGAGCAGCTGGCGAATGATCGCGCTGATGCGTTCGGTCTGTTCCACTATAATCCGGGCGTTGGCGGCTACATCTGCAAGGGGGCTCACCTCGTGTCCAGTCGGTTCAGTGCTTTGCGTCGAATCGAGAATCAGCTGGGCTCGTCCCGAGACGACATTCAGCGGTGTGCCTAGTTCATGGGCAATTCCGGATGCCAGCTTGCCTACCGTGCTTAGCCTATCCGCATGCCGCAATTGTTCGATGGCCAAGAATCGTGCCGTCGTTGCCTCGGTAATTGCCTGGTTAACGCGCGCCAATTGCTCACTCATTAGGTTCATTTCCGCAGCCAATTCTCCGATTTCGTCGCGCTGACCAATTGCCAGTGGGCCCGAAAAGTCGCCTGATCCAACTCGACGCGCTTTGTGGATGAGCTCCCGAATGGGTCGTGCAATCATCCAAATTCCGACTACGGTCGTCATCAGCAACGATATCGCCGCAAGTGAGATCGTAGCGACAAATGTACTCAGCCCAATGCGCTGTGCGAATCTGCGCTCATTCGCCAGTGGCTCTGAAATCTCGAGCACCCCGGCTAGGGTTCCGTTTCTCAATAACGGTGTGTAGACAAAGAGTTCGCCGGGTGCTGGTTGGTGTCGCTCTTGCCAGACTTCATGACCCGATCGTAGCGCTTGTGTAGACTTGGCAGAGAGAAACACAAGACTCTCGGCGTCCAGCCAACGAAGGCGATGCGTGTAGCTGCCTCGCGCCAGCACGTCTGACACCAGCGCTACGGCGTGATCTTTCCCTTCGTTGTTCCACACCTCATCAATTGATGACGTAAAGAGCCTGCCAATCAACAAATCGTCCCGGCGGGAGTCAATGTTGAATGCAGCGACATCACGCCGCATCTCCAAGAAGGCCGAGGCGGCCAGCACGATCAGTATGCCGGGCAACAGCGCCAGAGAGAATTTCCGTGTCAGACGCACAATGGCGTATTCTTATACCGCTTTCATCCCCGACATAGAGATCTGCTGAGCAAGGCCCCCCAAGCGCCAAGCGATGAGGAAATGGTCACGTCCAGTTGCCCGATATTGATTGTGACCGGCACTGGGCAATTTCGATTATGACAAGAGCGGAAATTGGATTGCGTCGAATCGAGAATGGGAATGTGCCCGTCGCGGCTGCGGCGCAATTGATGCGCGAATTCGACCTGCACGAAGCTGCTATCCCTTATTAGCCACTAGCCTTTAGCTATTGGGCATCAGCGCTTCCGATTTCAGGCTGACCACTGACTGCTGGTTTGTCCAGATTGGGTTCATGCCAGATCGACTTCGAGCCGCTCAGGGTATCCCAGGACTCGATACGTATTCCGTATTTGCCCGCAGCTGAAACACTGAGGATATCTTCGAACATTTGCAGGTAGCAACATTGCGCGAGTAAGGTTTGAGGTGTAAACCCAGAGGTAGCAAGACTGAGCCTGTCGTCAGTACATTCGAAAACCGTACTGGCTGAGTTTCGATGCGGGCGTAAAGGGTGGAATCCATGGTCAGATTAGGAATTATTCGCGCGGGCACCTGGGTGCTAATCAGCCTAAGCACGGCGTGCGGTGCATCNNGGCGGGTCAAGGCATAGACGTTGGTATGCAATTCGAAGACAAGGGCGAGAAGGAAAAGTCAGATCGCACGCCTCCGCCCACGCAGACCTATAAGCCTGCCAAGAACAAGCAGGCGGCTAACTAAATCAGGGTTACCCATAGCCTACCACTGAGGCGTGGCGACTATCTCAACAGGTAACGTCGCTTGCGCGGCGACCCGGGCTCCTGCGCTGATCATCCGTTTTCGTCACGTCTCGACCCCGACGGGGCACGTAAGAGCGTCGCCCCGTTCCGTACAGTTCTCGCAAGCTTTCGAACGAAGTGGCACCGGAATTCAAGGCGATCTTGGCGTGACCGACGCACAACTGGACGGGGCGCACGTCGAACAGCACTGTTACAACCTTGTAACGTCCTCCGAACTCGGCTTGAGGGCGGAAATTGTCACATACTTCGCAACGATTTTGCATTCGCTTAGCCTGCCAGTGTGCCCAGCCCGAGGCCAAATTTGTGCGTACGTCGAATGATGGGAATCATTCCGATTGGGACAAAATCATGTCGCCAGTTCCGCTAGCGTCGGACTAATCAACCAGCCAAACACCGGAAATCGCCGCGGACGCATTCCCTGCGCAAGCCGATTACGGCCCAAAACAAGCCCATTTTGCTGAGGCGTGGCTATCAACAGCACATTCGGCAACGGCAATTGGCTCATTTGGTTTATTCTTGATGCTGGACCGACTCAATTTAGGCGGCCCACGGGTCTCGAGCGAACCTGATGTACAAAGTCCAGTTCTACTACTTGCAGCGACCGATACAGGACCGATTCATCGAGTCGACGCGGGGCAAGGGTGCGCCAACCCCAGTGCTCTATCAACCCCCGGGTACCGATCCGTGGGCGCTCGGCTTGGCCATCACAGGGGCCGCGCTGCTTACGGCTTGTGGTGTATTCGCTTGCCTGGGGTTTGGCAATCTCGAGAACCGGCTGGCGCTGAACCCGGTGTGGACGATAGCCATCTACAGCGGGCTGCTGTGCGCGGCCATGGCCAGCCTGCTCAAAGCGACACTCATTTGGAATCGCGCGGCCCTGCTACCGTTTCGCCGCGGTGTCCACGCGTTTCCGGCGGTCGTAATCGACGCCCGAGAGGCGATGCTGGAGGTCCACAAGCTCAGCGAACTTGCCGATATTTCGAATGTCGGGTCCCAGGTGAACTTGCGCTTTTCCGACGGAGCCGTACTCGAATTTCGCGACGTTGACCCCTCGCGCATCGAGGATGTAAAGGCGAAATTTCTGGATGCCCAGCAGCGGCTGAGCGCGCCGCCCAGCGAAACCTTCGGTCGTGACCAGGCGTTGCTGGACCCACTCGCCGACTCCGGTTTCAAGAGCCTGTTTTCGCCGACGGAATCGATGAAACCCCGGGTAATAGTCTGGGGCAAGTATTGGCCATTAATTGCTGTAATTGTCGGGATTACGGTCGGAATTGGTGTCTGGAAAACCCGGAACGCCCTGAGTGCGAAGCAACTGTACATTCGGGCTCGTTCGCTCGACTCGACCCATGGATATCTCGCGTATCTAGCCAGAGGCGGCAAACGCAAAGACGTCCGAGCGCTCCTTCTGCCGCGAGCGCAGCTGCGCGAGGCGAGGGCAGCCGGCACAGTGGACGCCATCGAGCGTTTCATGGACGAGCACCCCAAGTCCAAAATCGATAGCGAAGCCACCCTGGCCCTGTACACGGAGTTGCTGCGTGATCTCGATAAGGCACGCGCTGCCGGTACACTATCGGCACTGCGTGACTTCAGAAAGGGTGATCTCAGAGTTAGTTTGGTGGAAGCAGAACGTTCCGCGGCCCAGAAGGCACTGTTTCGGGCCGCTTTGGTTCGCTTTCAGTCTGAGTCGCTAGGTGCGCCGGACCTCGAGGCATTCATAGAACGATTGTTAGCCTATGCAGAAGTGCACGGGCCCAAGGTCGAGATCCGCTTTCGCCGCCGCATTCCTGCGTCTGCAATCATGATCGAAACTCAAATTCAAAAGAGTTCCTACTTTGGGGGATCGAGAACGCTACCCATCCAATACTTCGATGCCAAACATTCCGAAGCGCGCGAAGCAATGATTGCGTCTGCGATAAGCCAACGGCTCGCCGCAGTTTTCCCCAAGGATATATTGAGTTTTGAGTTCGTTCCGGATACCCCTCAAGATGATACGGGAGTAGCGGCAGTTACGGCACCTGCGCTGTTCATCACGCATACGACCAATATGATTTCGGTACACACTAGCCGTAAGCCGCGCGGAGCATTTGCGGGGATTGGGTTTCAATTCAAGGCGCAACTCATGCTCCCGGGAGACACGGCACCGCCGACGTTCAATTGCTCGGTCTGGATGGCGCCCGACTTCAAGAAGTTCGAGGACGAAGGCTGGACGGCCGAAAGTCTCTACGAGTACATGGCCACCGAAGCCTTCTCGCAATTTCTCAAGAAGTACTTCGCGTCGATGTTTCACGCGTAGGCTTTTGCCGCCGCAGGACAAATTCATCGCAACCGTCGGTCAATTTACCCCTGCACAGAAATCGGTCGTCTGCAGACCTACGCCGCCCGACCAGATTTCGAATCCAGTAAAGACGTTAGTCAAGTACATGGCGTTCGTGATTGTGTTGGGACGATTATTCACGGCGTCCTTGATGAAGAGATTGAGATCGAATGACATCGAGTAGGCCGGATCCTCCTTGCGCACGTACGAGATGCACGGCACCCCGCAGCCGTTGTTCGGCCCTATCCACACATCCCAGGTCCCCGGAATACCTGCAATTGTGACGGCGGCGTTGATCACGCTGCCAATGGGCTGTGCGCGACTAGGCTTATGCAGCCAGACCATCAAAAATCCACCGCTCGGACAGGATTTGGTTGGTTCGCCCGCGGAACTCGTACTGAACCAGACATCGTAAGTCGCGTTGTATATATTATTGGCGTTAGCCGCTTCGGTAGCTCCGTTGTCCGTCCAGTTCCAAGTCGTGGGTGCTGAAGCGATGGAACTTACCAGTTTGGGTAATCCACTGCCCGGCGTCGTGCGACCGGCGTTGGCTCCGATGAACATAGATGGAAATCCCGTCGGGGCGCCACTGGTGTTGCCTGTGCCTTCTTGTCGCGACATCTTGAAGTAGTAACTGCCGCCTCCATAATCCATGGTTTGTGCGGCCGTTGAGCCCCATTCGTTGATTTGCAGTAAGTACTGACGATTCCCAATGCAAAACAAGCGCTCGCCGACTTGTCCATTCATCGAGCCCGGAAGGCCCGGCAACTCTCCCGGTGTACAGCCGCCTGTGTCGTTTACCGGTTCAGCGACTGTGACGCTCCCGCACATTGCGCCGCCCGTGCCGGAAAGTGTCGATGACGTTCCACCAGCCCCCATGGGGTCTGAGGGCGCGCTATCGCAACCCATTGCAGCGAGTGACAGAAGTACGAAGCCGAAGGAGAAAGTGGGAACAATGTGCATGCCTGCATGGTCTCCAGTCAAGTGGATGCTGAACGAGAGGAGTCTACCAGGCGTCAGTCAATTGGGTAAGTGGTAACGATTCTGCGCTGGGTTTTATCCACCCACAGCGGAGCATAGGCCGCCGCAATCAATGCTTGAAGCCAAGGCAAGCGTGGCTGGGAATCGCGTCATTGGGGCATCAGTGAGGCTCGAGGCGCGACCTCATCGACCTCGCCTCGCCACAGATTATCGGAAATTACTCAGAGATAGCCGCCGCAGGTCCCAGCTGCAATGGCTGGTCAACGCAGGCCGCCGCAACCGGCTCGTCCAAGCCTTCGAACTCTTCGTCGCAGTGACGGTCGTGAGCGGGCTGTTCGTCGCGCCGAGCTTCCACGTCACGGTCTGAGCTGCCGTGAAGTCGATGCCAAAGTTGAAGTGGTGATCACCCGGCACGTAGCGCGTAGGTCGCTTGTTGTTGACGTCGAGTGCCAAAGCATTCTTGTTGTTGGCCGTGTTCAACGGCAACGCAT
>PMCK01000024.1 GCA_003154095.1 Myxococcales bacterium
GTCGCAGCGAGGAACGTCCGAAGGGCGTAGTGAACGAACAGCTGGCGCGGGAAAATTGCGCGCTTGCTTACCCTTCCTTACGACTGGTAGTGCCGCGCGTGGATTAGGTTGAAGTGCCAAGCAGCCCAAGAGAGCGGGAACTCCGTATATCGGCATTCTTGAGCTCGCCAATGCTCGTCACCTGAGCTGCCCACTCGTGACCCACTTATGGCGCTCGAATCCAAAGCGACGATTCGAGAATTCATTCCCGTTCCCAAGTGAGCAGAGTTTCAATGCGGCTGGGCTAGTCTCCCGCGTCGGCAGTTCCCGCGTCGTTATTCGCAGTGCCACCACCGGCCGTTTCGCCACCGTTCGCATGGCCTCCGGCGGCGGTGCTTCCTCCTCGACCCGCATCCAAGGCGGCGGCCGAGTCGTTTTTGTCCGTCGAGCAACCCACGAGTCCGAGGGCGATGAGGATACTAGAGAGCGTGAAAATCTGTCGCAAGTTCATTCGAGTGCCATACCTTTTGGAGTGGACGTCATCCACGAAGCAATCGATTGCGTCTTCGCAAATACGGCTCTTCGAGCTTCGTGTTCAATATAACGGACATGCAACCGATATGCCATGATCCAGGGGCCCCGAGTAAGGCACAAAACAGATGTCATTCGTCATTAGCGAGGCGCAGACGCCCATTCGAGCGCGCTCTTGTCTGCCTGAACCAGCAAATGTAATGGACTTGCCCGTGAGGTTTCCGCAGCACCCGTGACAATAGTTATGGAGATGTTCTGGATCGCGTAGTCGCGGTCAGCGAGACGCGGCAGATTCTTCCTTCGTTTGGACGTCCTTCAGACTTCCGAGTGCATCTGCACACTTGAATGACCTCGATTCGTTGCGCCGCTAGCACTACTTCGCAACCGTATATTGGGACAAGTGGACGCACGAGTTGCTGGCAATTCGGGCAAGAGACAGGCGCAATCAACCAGTGAACAATTGCTCGGCGCAGTGCCAAGAGTGTCGGCAGAATAGCGGGCTGCGATTGGGCCACCAGGCAGTTACCCTCAACCTGGCCTCCTCGTGCTTGGCGGCCCAATCGCCTCCCTTCATCGTCGAACACGCCTATGCGGCACGACGACGACTTTCCGTGCGTCTACCTGGTTGTTTGTGACTCGATTCACTCATTCCGATTGTGCTCGTTGGCTTCTGCTCGCTAATCCGCACGGTAAAGCTCGAAACCGCGTACGACTCTTGAGTTCGGGTAAGCGGNNAGCGGTATACTGCAAGGGCGCGGATACCAGACCCTTCGTCATAAGTGACGATGATATTGTCGTCGCCAATGCCGAGCCGGCTCATGACGGCGGCAAATACAAGTGGGCTCGGACGTATTCCGGGACCATCGAGGAACATCGCCTCCCAATCCACACGGATGGCATGCGGAAGTAATACTAGTGGTCGACTTTCGCGAGGCAGCAGGCAAACGTCCACGATCCGCAGACTTGGGTTTTGAAGTTGCGATGCAAGCCAACTTGCTGAAACGTGAGCCGGCTGTGCCCCGTCGAAGCCGTCCCAAACGTTTCGAGTGGCGCGGTACATCTTTGGCTGTTTCATGACGTCGCTCCTTCGTGCGCGAGCCGCGAAATCCAGTCCGACACATGCCGTACGCTGGAACTCGTTGCATGAACCACTGGAGTTCCGCGCCTGCGCGCGTGGCGTCGTACGTGGTCGACTGCAGAATGGGAAACCCGGTTCACCACGACAATTATCGAATCGGAATTAGCTAAAGACGCACCCAGCTTCGCGGAATTGTCGTTAGCGACATCCACGGTAACCTTGTCGTTCCCACAACAGCGATACTCCTGCTCGAGGCGGGCAAGCCCGCCGACAACGAGCACCCGATGGCGTTTCAGTTGCGGAGCCTGAGACTGCAGAGGATTTGACATTGCTCTAATATAACGGACATAGCCTCTGCCGCAAGCCATTTGTTACATTTCGGCCGCCATTTCAGCCATCCGTGACAATCCACGGGCCGCGTTTAGAGCGTTGCTCTGTTATATTGGATACCTGAAACTGGCCCGCAACTCGTGACTGGAGCGTCAATTTCGGAGTGGCCAAGCGGGCTTAGCCCCGAGCAGAGCAAGTCATCTCTGTACCACTCACAGATCGTCAATGCGTTTAGACTTCGGAACGAGCCGCGTCATTGTCAGCCATGCAACAATATAGGCCAAGGCGCAGATGGCAAACATTATCGTGTAGGCAGTCGTCATCTGCCTCTGAACGAGCTGCGACTGAAGTAACTCTAGCTCCTTGAACTCTTCCGGGCTAATGTTACTGAATTGGGCTGCAATGTCTTTCGGGAGGCTCCCAAGTTCGGATCGGTTCAGGTCGATAGTGGCCCCATGCCTATTCACCAATTGCAGGGAAAACATCTTGTCAACGTTTTCAGAAGACAATCCAGACCTCGCAACCGACCAAGTTTTTGCGATCCCCGGGTGTCGATAGGGCGTCACTCGGTGGCAGAAGCAACGAGCATACCGATTCTTAGGCTCCAGACTACGTCGCGACGTACCGACGTGCGACTGGCAACGTTTCTTGGAATTCCGACGAGTGGCGCTTCATTTGATGGCCCCGCCCATGAAGGAATACGGGCAGACCCGACTCCTACCAAAGGCTAGGATATCTCCGCGATCCGACTGGCACTGCCATTTTTCGGACACTCTTCGTCTCGTCAGAACCGCCGCCCGTTACTGAAAATCGGAGAGAATCAGGCTGTAGATGTCCTCGACGAGCCGCAATGCTCCAATGTAGCCAACATAGCTCCGATCAAATACGAGTCGATCGCTAACGGGCATTGAAACCGAGAGCGAATAGGCGCCGAGCTCAGTCGCCAATGCCCGCTCCCAGGCACTGCCCAGAATCAGAGGTTTTGAGCGGAACTTCGTGGCACGGATCTTTTCTTGAACGAGCCCACCGTCGGAGCTGAAGAAGACCTCCGCGTTAATTCCCTGACCTATCGGTTGGAATTGGGCTTTGAGATCTGCCCGATACGGTTCGGGAACACCGTCGACGATGTATTGCTGGTCCGGAATCAAACCTAGGTCATTTACGAGAAACTTGCTAAGCGCGAGGGAATAGGTGCTATCCGCCACAGTGGTGAAGTGCCTTGGAAGGAAGCGCGTCTCGAGAAGCACTTCTGCAGCGCGCTCCACGTAGTAGTAGTAGTAGTCTTCATTCTGGCTTATGAAAGCGTCCAGCGCACTTGTGTCTATATGCGCGTATTCCGCGATTTTGCGCAGAAAGCTCGCCGTCTCGGTGGGCCCGATGGGCAGCACGGGTAGGTGGAGGAATGGTGTCCCGAATTTCGTCTGAAGCTGTCTTACCGTCTTCAGACCCACCCACGGAGAAACGAGGAGATTGAACTCGGCGGCCGGAACTCGATTGAGCGCAT
>PMCK01000092.1 GCA_003154095.1 Myxococcales bacterium
CCACCTGACCAGATCTCGAAACCTGCGAACACATCCGTTAGGTACCAACTGGAACTAAAAGCCGTACTCGTTCCACCGGAGGACTTGTCCGCAGCGCCATTCGTCACCGCGTCATTCATGAACGCCTTCAGATCGAAGGACAGACTAGCCACGGGTGAATCCTGGGCGACGTACGACACGACGGGACGATTGGCGTCAGTAGCGCCAGTGCTCGTAGTGCCACGCGGACCGACCCACACGTTCCAAGTATGTCCGGCGATAGTCGCTGTGCGCCTTACCGCGCCAATGGGCGAACGGCTACCTGGCTTATACAGCCATACCATGATGAATCCCGCAGGGGCGTCATTGTAGCTACCCGCAGTGGGTGGCGAACTTGCAAACCAAACGTCATAGGTCGCGTTGTAGTCTCCGCCGCTCGTGCCACCGGACCACGCGAACGACGTGTTGGCAGTCCCGATTGCGCTGATCTGTTTCGGTAGGCCACTGTCCGCCCAGGTGTTGTATGTGCCACCGGCAATATCGCCGTTGGCACCTATGAACACCGATGGGAAAGATCCTGGCACACCGTTGCCTGAAGTTGCTGCAGTGCTGCTCTGAACCGTGAAACTATTACCTGTATAGTTGATGAGTTGGGTGGTGCTGGTGGGCTGGCCCCAGTTGTTGTTGAATACGACGTATTTTTTGCAATCCGTCCCGCTGATCGCAGCGCGTTGCATCGAAGCCGCCTGCGAAGCGGTGGTGGAACCGAGGGTTCCGGCTGTGGTTCCGCATGCCGCCGTTGGACCAGGAGCGGCAGTCTTGTCGTTGCCAGGAGCAAACCCAACGATCGTGAAATCGAAGGGTGCGGTTTGTGCGACGGTTCCCGGGACGAGGAATACTACGGCGTCGATGGTGTCCGTGGCCGGGTTGAATGCCGTGCCAGGGGCAGTGGTACTCCAACAAGAGGGGTAGAAAGCAGTGAAAGGAGCAAAGCTCGGCCCTTGGGTATCGGTGATCGTCTGGCACCACCGATGGGCGGCATTCGTTGCGCCATCCACTCCCTGAATTTGGATTCGGAAGGAGGTCGGCGGAGCTTTGGCCGCGCTCCAGTTAACCGCAATACCCTTATAAGCGGAGAGGTTTGTCGTAATAGCAGGCGGTCCCGCCTGAGTTGCCGCGGCCGCGTTGTACACGCATTGCGTACTGCCGGTGATCGCTTCGTTCAGGTTAAACCCGAGAAGTGCCACTGCGTTGTAGTCATTGTAGACGGTACCCGTGACGTGATACGGGCCGCCCTCTGTGACCGTGGTGAAATCCTTTGGGGTAATTGTGGTGGTGCTGCCGGTAACCGTGCTGTCGATGCCGGTCCACACGCAGCCGTGCCAATCTACCGAGGTGACATTCCAGTCCTTCGTATAGTAGTAGCCTGCGGGAGCTGTGCCTGTGCCGGTGCCGCCACCAGTTCCAGTAGTGGGTGTGCCGCCTGTGGCTGCCGGGGTTCCGCCCGTCGTCGGAGGAGTGCCGCCCGTGGCATTGCCGCCAACGTTTGCGCCGCCGGTTGCCTTGCCGCCCGTCGCGTTGCCGCCGACGTTTGCGCCGCCGGTGGCTGCGCCGCCGGTTGCCCTGCCGCCCGTGGCATTGCCGCCCACGTTTGCGCCACCAGTGTTAGCCGGGGTACCTCCGGTGCTGACGTTGTTGGCAGTTCCGCCCGAACTCTTAGTCCCACCACCGCCGCCAACGGAAGCCGCGCCGCCGCCGCCGACATTTGCCTGTCCACCGACGGTGGCGGCTGGAAACGTGTTTGTGGTGCTGGAAGAGCTGCAACCCGCAAGCGCGCTGGCGGCTGCAAGTGCAACAAGTGTCAACAAGTTCTGAATTCTCATGAGACCTCCGGGCTGCGGCCAACAGTGTACCCCGGACCTCAGCTGCGCAACAGCGTGCCCGAGAACGCCCAATGGTGTCGCGTGCATCCAAGTGCCGCAATAAACAAAAAGAATCAAAAAAATACCAACTAACACCGGTTGCGTATTAAGCCGCTCTATTCCATTATCACGCGAGGAATTCAGGGCGACGACAAGGCCCAATGCAGACTTTGCGCTAACGCCTGGTGCAAGTTGCGCCATCGGGCCGCCGACGCTGGCAACGGTCAATGGGAGTCGCGCAAGCGCGTGCGCTTTTCCTGTCTTGACGACGGTTGCGCCTGTGCTGTCAACGGAAGCGTTACACAATCCCGCAGGCCATTGGTTACCCGCAGATTAGATAGCGCCGCCCGGAATCGCCGAGATTCACCGGACCATTGTAGTAATACGCAAGCGTCACGAGTGCTGTCTGCGACCCTTGCACGGCGCGTCCAAAGCCGTCATCGCCATTCCACCGAATCACCGCTTCGAGGCTCACCGCGGGCTCGAGTGTTTGCGACAAGTGTTGCCCGGCGATGTCCACCGCGCAAAGAATACTCGTGAGCCCAGCGGGAACCGTGTCCGTGATGAGCGGCAATTCGAGCTGAAAGCCAGGGCTCAATCGGTCCGAGCACCAAGACGTCAAGGCCTCGGCCAGGATTAATTGGGTATCTGGCTGAGCGCTCAACGGAGTCCTTTTTTGCGAGCGCCTGATTCACATGGCAGTATGCGGACAATGCCCGGTTTCGATGATCTGCCGGATTGGGAACGCCTCCTCGCTGCCGAGCGGCACTTGCAGCATTTAGTGCCCGGTTCGGTACTGGTCGGCGGCACCGCGGCTGCGCTGCACGCGCAGCATCGACGAAGTTTCGACGGTGACCACGTGGTGACCGACTTGCGGGACCGCTTCGAGGAAGTACTTGGCGCGCTTGAAGAGGCTGCTGGTTGGCACACCGAACGCGTGCAAAAGCCGGTTCTGAACCTAGGATCGTTGGACGGAATCCTGACCGGTATTCGCCAACTGAGGCGCGCTCAGCCGTTGGACACTGAAGTAAAGCAGGGGATTCGCCTGCCTACGCTGGCTGAGATGGCGCGCATCAAAGCATGGATGCTAGTAACGCGTCACACGGTGCGTGACTATTTGGATACGGTAGTCCTTTTCGAATGCCTAGGTGATCGACAAACCGAAATGGCGCTCAAGCCATTTGATGCGCTCTATCCACAGCAGAATGGCACTTCACCTTTATCGGAAGTTGCCGAGCGGCTTGCCGCCGCGCATCCATCCGATCTTGATTCAGTGGATTTGTCGAGTTATCGCGGACTCAACGCCCCTTGGAATTCCTGGGAACATGTTGTTGAACGCGCCCGCAAATGGGCTCCATTGGTTTCGCGACTCGCGCTAGAGACCTCGCCTTGAACCAGTTGTCCTCTAGCGAAGAAGCTCTTGCTGTGCTCTCACATTCACCGGCACTTTGGAACCGTTGTCGTTTCGACCTGGGTAGTGACGAGGTGTTGGGGCAGGTTCTGGACCGCGGCAATATGGCGGATTGGCGAGCTCTCTACACGCTGGCGCAAGACGACCCTGCGTTGCGCGCACGTATCGTGGCCGTCATTCTGAAAGTCCCTTTGCCGCTCCCGAGGTTTTGGCTCGCCGCGATGTCCAGCCTGGGAGTGGAAGTTGATCTCGGCGTTGACTTGCCACCGTATGAGAACACCGGATATTGAGAACCCACTGAAACGGAACAGCGACAACTCTCGAGTCTTGGGCAGAAAAGGTTCACGTCGGCTTTTCTGGCACAGCGGCACGTGCAAGACACACAACGGCCAAGACGCTAATGCCACGGGCCTAGGATCCCGGCTACCGCGGCACTGGTGTTCTTGGTTCCGATTAGGTACACGCAGGGCAGGTGAAGCGACCTTTCGCCTCGGGGATGCATGATTCGCAGAGCAAGTGCAACCGCGCGTCGCATACGGCAGGCCTGTGTGTGAAGCCCAGACAGCCTTCGCAGGTGAGTGCATCGAGATTCTGTGCTTCGGCGGGCAGTCGTAGCGAAAGTACGCGTTCGGCCTGGCGGCGCCGTACTTGAAGCCGTGCGGTTACGCTGGGGACGGTTACCGCAACTAGCGCAATAGGGGTGAGCGCAATGCGCAATCGAAAGCGCTGATCGAGATCGCGGAGCTTCGAATCCCGGTCAGAAAGGACTGCCGAGAGCCGCGCCGCAAGCGTCTGTTCGTCCAGCTTACGTCGCGGCTTTTTCACTTCGGCGCACATGGCTGCATAGTATTCCGTGATTTGCCGATACTCGCGTGCGTGCCGGCGTATGACGCCTGCGCGAACCGGTGCTGCGGCTTTGGAGGCTCGGGATTCGAGCAGTGCCGCAAGCCGTTGCCCGGTCACGTTCGATTCTTGACTTGCGAAAGATTGGGGATTGCTTCGATCACGCGCCGCTTGCGCACCGCTGACCGCGGAAGCGACTAGAGATTCGAAGCCAATGTCCGGTTGGCTGCCGGTTGTTGATTCCACGCAAGCCTGGACGATACCTTCGAAACTATCATCCGCTTGGGCAATCCAATTTGCCGCAACGAAAAGGTACTCGCTGGTCCCAGGGAGAACCTCGAGGAATTGGGTGACTCCATTTCTCACCGCGAATGCTTCCGCTAGCGAACGGGCGCGGGTTGGCCGAGGGGCAGTGACATCGAGACTCACGCGCGCGACGTGGAACGCCGAACGGGCCTCTTCGATCAGTCGATCGAGCAAGGCCGTACCAAGACCGCAGTTGATGGTGCCCGCGCCTTCACTGGCCGCCGTGAGCAGGCATTCCTCGGGAAGATTGAGCTCACGTGCGACAGCGGTGGGGAGCACTGCCATTGCCGTATCGCGCTGCGACTCGACTAAGCCGCCGCGCGCCGACAAAGCGTCGAGTGTGAAGGCCAACGGATCGGATCTTGAGTCCAATTGGGTGTACGACATCAAAGATCCATCACGATTCATAATCATCCTGGAACAGCGCAGCGTCGAAGGCCCGCGTGCGTTCGTAGTTCGAGCGGGCGCGGCCGAGTTCGTCTGCGATCACGTTGAACCCCTGGTCCAGTTCGGCATCCGTGATGGATTGCGCGTAAAGATCCAGCACCCGCTCTTCCAGATCGCGCTCGTCCGTCAAATTTCCGAGCACCATGTCCATCTCACCTACGACCAATTCGAAGAGATGCAGGCGTCGATCCAGTACGTCCAGCACGCGCTCTTCCGCTGTGCCCTTGGCGCATAGATTGAAAACGCGCACCTCGGATGTTTGCCCCATGCGATGCAAGCGACCGATGCGCTGCTCGATTTGCATGGGATTCCACGGCAGGTCGTAGTTTACGAGCAGTGAGCAAAACTGCAGGTTCTGGCCTTCCCCGCCAATCTCAGTCGCGAGCATGACCGGAGCGCCTTGTCGAAACTCATCGAGCGCAGCATTCTTGCGTGGCGCATCAAGCCCACCATGAAAGCACACGTGAGAGATACTTGCTTGATCGAGCTGCTGCGCGATGTGTTCGAGCGTGCGCCGATAGCGCGTAAAAACCAGGGCTTGTCGCTGGTGCTTCGAGATGATATCGACCAAGGTGCGCGCCTTGCGACAGGCTGTGAGGCTCCGCGACAGAGTGGCTACCTTCCCGCACGCCGCGCGAAAATCGTTGCTATGCTTATCTCCCGTAGCAACGTGCTCCAATGTGGCGTGCAGTGCCGCCGTGCTCGAGCCTGCCTGCAGCAACAATGTCGAGGCAACCAGGCGCGCACCGCGGTCGCTCGAATGCTCCCGCAAAAGCCGGACGACAGATTGGTAAAGCTCAGCTTCTTTCGGTTCCGGTTCGATAGACACAGTGGACACGAAACGCGGTGGCAACGCGAGGCCCGAACCCGCTCGCGTGTTTCGGACCATCACGTCCGACAATAGTGAACGCAATTGTTGGCGGTCTTTGGGAGAGCTCGGATCTGCGCTATTGACGAAGCGCTTGCGGAACTGCGCGGGCGTAGCGAACTGGCCGGGCCGTAGCAGCGTGACAAGGTTGTAGATCTCCTCCAGATCGGTCTCGATGGGTGTGGCCGTCAGCAGCAACAGGAACCGCGTCTTGAGCGAATTGACCAATTTGAAGCTGACCGTGTTACGGTTCTTGATATGATGCGCCTCGTCCACCACTACGAGATCCCATTCGGCCGCCGCGACACGCTTCGCCTGAACTTCGCCGCGCGCCAGAGCCAGCGACGCGACGACGGTTCCCCCCTTATTCCAGAACCCTTCGGGATCATCGGCGAGTTCGCGCTTGGTCGCAATTCGCGCCGCCGTGCCGGTTTTCGACACGAGCTCAGCGTGCCAATGATTGACTAACGAAGGTGGCACGAGAATCAGTGCACGACGCACGAGCCGTCGAAGCTGGTATTCCCGGATCACCATCAGTGCTTCGATTGTCTTGCCGAGACCGACTTCGTCAGCCAGCAGGGCCCGCCCGCGAAATAGGCGCATGACCTTGCGCACCGTGTCGAGCTGATAGCCGTGCGCGACGACTCCCTGCAAAGTGGGAAGGCACAAAAGCTCGTCGAATTTAGCCGCTGACGCTAATTCGCAGGCCCAGAGCGCACGCAGCACGTTGCTCAGCGGTCCAACTTCAGCGGTCGCGAGCAACGCAGCGTTCACATCGGCCCCTGCCCATTGCACGAGTGTGTCGGGTGGCCGCAGGGGCGACGCCAATGGTATGCCGTTGTCGGCATTGTCAGCGTCGGCCTTGTTAGCGCCATTGTCGCGCGTGCCATTCTCTGGTTTGGCCGGTACAACCAACCCACGATTGGCTTTCGAGGACTGCTCGCGCTTCTTCGCCGGCGCGGGACTCTTGTTCGGCGCTGGCGTTACGCTCCGGACACTGAATTTCCGTGCGACAAACGACTGAAAGGCGCGCCTCTCTTCACGGTTGCGAGGCTCCGCCCAATCGTGCCAAAAATCGTCGTCAAGCTCCGCCTCTGGAGGTTTTGGCATGTTGCACCAAGGTCAGACCGAAGACCAAAATCACGATACCATCCGAGACTACTGAACGCAAGTATAGAAAAGGGGTCAAAGCCTGAGCCCGCTCCCCTGATGAAAGCCATACCGAGTGACACCGGCGCGATCGAAACTTCGCTCGTGGCGGCGTCGGTTTGGTGTGCTCGATGCCTGCTCCTTGTATTGACGGCACGGAATCGTGCGGCAGCGTTGCGGCAATAGCCGCTGGCGCGGCCAGTGCCTTTCGAATTACGGTACACGCCAGTTCTCGATTGAAAGCCCCGACACTCGTTCAAATTCCCTACAATTGGCTGTCACGAAGCACAAGCCTCGCGTGAGCGCTGACCCCGCGAGGAGGACGTCATACGGTCCGATCGGACGACCTCGCCGGTGCAACGAAGCACGCAGGACGGCCGCAGCGCGTGCGTCTTCAACACTGAGGGGCAGCAATTGGATTGTCCCGAACAGGGCATCAATCAAACGGATCCTCATTCGCGCTTGCCAGCTCGTTGCGGTGTGACTCAAACGGCACCATGCGATCATCCCCGACATACTCGAGTAGTACCTCAGGCCATTTCGAGGTTTCGCGGGCCAGCCAATTATCAACCGCCTGACGTATCAGAGCATTCCGCGGCAGCTTCCTACTCTTGGCCAGTTTAGAAAGACGTTCTGCGGCGAGTCGATCTAGATACAGGCTAAAATTCACCCGTCCAGTATAACCTATGCGACAGGTATACTCAACTAGCATGCGCGTCGGCGGGACGCCGCGCCGCAACCCGTAAACACACGTTCGATTCGGTCCAAGCACTAGGTCTTGGGTCCGTGGATTTGGCGACTTACCGTGGGCTCATTGTCCCCTGGAATTCCTGGGAGTATATTGTCGAACGCGCCCGTAAATGGGCGCCGCTGGTTGCTCGACTCGCGCTGTAGACCTCGCCTTGAGTGGTTCGCTGTCGGCTTTTCTGGCACAGTGGTACGAGCAAGACGGGTGAAGGCCCATGACTGGACTGCCACCGGATCGCAGGCTAGTATTGCGAGGTGCATCGCGGCAATTCCGAACCCACAGCGCTTAGCGCCGAGCTCGTGCAGCACAAGCGGCCACTCAGGCCTCTTGTGTTCCCCGTGGAGGACATTGTGCCTGAGTCGAAAAGGCATCTCTTACTTCGAACCCTTCTCTTCCAGCTCCTAAAGTACCACTTCGCAGATCGAGCTTGTGTCGGTTCCGATCAATTCGTCTACTGGAATGCCAGGGATCCAAAGCGCTCACTGGCTCCAGACGTATTTCTGAGAATGGGCACCAAGGACGACACGTTCGACTCGTGGAAGACTTGGGAAAGGGGGACGCCCGAGCTAGCCATCGAAATCGTTAGTGAGTCGGACGCGAAGGGGTCGACCTGGGACGACAAACTGGAGCGCTATCACGAACTTGGTGTAACAGAGTTGGTTCGCTTCGACTCCGATGCGCCCGAAGGACATCGCCTGACGGTTTGGGACAGACTCGAGAATGATCTGGTTGAGCGCCGCGTCGAAGCTGACGCTACGCCAGTCGTAACGCTCGGACTCCGTTGGATAGTATCGCCCGACCCAGAACTGGCGGCGGTTCTTCGCCTTTCAAGAGACCAAGCAGGCAAAGAGCTTTTGCTCACACGAGAGGAAGTTGCTGAACAACGCATTAGGGTGCTCGAGGCGGAGTTAGATAAGAGAAGTTCGTAGTGGGATCTAAGACCCAGTCGCTGTGGATTAGCGCTGGTCCACCAGATCTTCCGAGCCGCAACGACAGAAAGAAAGCGGCGCTCGAACGCAGCGCGCTATGCTCCCTCGTGGCTCGCGATCGGGTAGAAATCTCGCGTCACGACACCTTCACGGTTGCTTTCATACGCATGGATGTGGCCGCGATAAGTGTCCCCGCCGGTCTTCTCCATTTGGACCTTTATTGTGTACGAGTAACCGGGCTTCATCAGAATTGAATAGGTAAGGTGGCCTGTAATCCAATACATGCCTCCGATGCCGAGCGGGAGAATGCGGAGTCTCACTCTATTGAAACAGTACATTCCCCACGGCTGCGGGCGTATTCGCCGTTGTATCTCCAACATTCGTTGTGTTGCCGTACCCCAACTGGCCTAGCCCATTTGCGCCCCAGCAACGCAAGCTACCTGACCTGAGGAAGGCGCATGTGCTCGCAATACTGTTCGGTCCACCATTGGTTGAAACCTGCGCCACGAGTCCTCCAACGGGGACGTCACCTGCGTCTGCGGGGAGCTCATCATCGCCAATATTGTTGATATTCCCATACCCGAGCACGCCGTAGCTTCCAGCGCCCCAGCAGCGCAGGGAGCCGGAATCGAGCAACGCGCACGTACTGTATACGCCTGCCGCTATCTGAACAACCTTGCCGCCTACGTTGACGTCTCCCGCAGCCGACGGCAATCCGACATCTCCAACATTGTTGGTGCTCGAATAGCCTAGTTGGCCGGAACTGCCGTTCCCCCAGCAGCGAACGCTACCAGTATCTAACAACGCACAAGTATGATAGCCCCCTGCCGAAACCTGGACGGCTTTCCCGCCAATATTGACATTGCCAACACTGGCAGGGGTTTCATTGTCGCCGATGTTGTTGGTATTGCCGTAGCCAAGCTGGCCGTAGTTGTTCCAGCCCCAACAACGAACGGAGCCATTGTCGAGCAAAGCGCAAGTGTGTCCATAGCCAGCGGAAATCTGAAGCACACTTCCGCCGATGTTCACGTCGCCCGCTGCGGCGGGAGTCTGTGTAACGCCGACACTGCTTGTATTGCCGTAGCCTAGTGCTCCGTTTGATGACGTTCCCCAACAGCGTACCGTGCCGCCTTCCAGTAACGCGCATGTTTGACCTGCGCCGCATGAGACTTGGACTACAAGGCCACCGACGTTGACATCGCCAACATCTTGCGGAAGTTCATTATCACCAATGTTATTCGTGTTTGCTGAGCCGTATCCAAGAGCCCCGCCGAAGGCGTAACCCCAGCAGCGTACCGATCCGCCACTAAGAACGGCACACGTATACCTGTCTCCTGCGGTTATCTGTACGACTGTGCCACCAACTGCGACATCGCCCGCCGACTTGGGCAATTCATTGTCCCCGATGGTGTTTGTGTTGCCGTAACCCAATTCGCCGTCAAAGTTGTTACCCCAACATCGAACCGTCCCCGAAGCCGTGGCTACGCAAGTATGGGCATCACCCCGGGCAACGTGCAGACTTGGAGCGGGCCTTTTCAGAACGCGATTAGTGAGGGTTGCATTGCTTTCAGGACAAGTTTGCCATGTACTTTCGAACGGCGATATTGGCGTTGCCTGCGTAACGCTCCTTGTGCAGCTGGAACCGCCCGTGCCCGCACCACCCGTGCTTGATGCGCCGCCAGTAGCTTGAATGCCGCCGGTTGCCGTTAGTCCACCAGTGCTCGATGAACCCCCAGTTCCGGATGAACCCCCCGTAATCCTGCTACCCCCCGTTGAGATTGAACCACCTAACGTTGTTGTACCGCCGCTTGTCGTTGCTCCGCCCGTAGCAAGTGCGCCTCCAGTCGCTGAGGTGCCGCCAACTAGTTTGGTCCCTCCCGTTGTTGACATCCCACCCACCGCCAGTGCTCCACCGGTGGAGGTGGTACCGCCCGCGGAGGTTGTTCCAGCTGAACTCGAGGAACCTCCGACGGTTGGCGAGCCGCCTGTTGTCCCGGAGTACACCCCCCCAGTGGCCGTTCCCAGCGATGAGCTTCCACCGCTCGTCGAGGTTCCTGCCAGTGAAGTTGTTCCACCGGAACTCGAACTGCCGCCAATTGACTTAAAGCCACCAGTTGATGACGCCCCAGCCGTGCCCGCTTTTCCACCGGTCACTCCCCCGTCGTCTCCGCCTGCATCCTTATCCGCGGTCACTATCGTGGCGGAAAACGACGAACATCCGGCGGTTAGTAAAAGAGCAAGAAAAAGAGAATGCTGGGTGGTAAGTTGTCGAGTGGTCACGGCGCCCTCCGCGTTTCGTGGGTTGGTAGCAAATGTTCAGTCTGGTTGCAATTGGCGTTTCTGGGCCGGCAATAAATCCAAATTCCGATTCGAGAAACTTCGCCTGCTTGGATGATATCGGTCGCCGTTGGGGCCAGTTGCTAACTATTCTAGCGAAACACAGAACCCCGTCCGGCTCACACGCCGTTGCCAGGCATTGCGTAAGAGGGTTGCCCAATTTCGGTTGACGCAAAAAACGGGGCATGTCTGGCGACGCGCCCCGCTTCCATTGCGGCAGACCTTAGCGTTACTGAATCGACAACTTGGACACGCAGAAGTCCCAGCTTGATGCCGCTCCGTCCACAGAATTGACCTGGCCCTGAATGCTCTTGACGTGCATCCAGGTAGGGTCAAATACCATTCCACCGGCATTCCAACAGTCTTGTGTGAGATCGGTAAGTTTGACGGTCACTGTGTAAATGCCGTTCGCATCGGGACCGACCCAGTTTTCCTTCTTAGGTCGGTTGCAGAAGAATCCGTCGCCTTTCACGCCCGCGTCGTCAATGATTTCGTCAACAACGTTTAGCTGGATCTGAAGTTGGGAAGGAATAATCGCACAGCCGTAGACGCCGAGTGTTATGCTGGTCATGCCGATTACATCGGTGTAGAGGGCTAGCGCTCCAGCTGCTGACCCTTGGTTAAGGCTGCATCCAAAACCACCGCCCCATGCAACAGCGGAACCAACGCCCATCTTAGCGGTCAGACAGAGGCCGGTTGACATGGTGAAGCAGGGTGGCGCCGGGTCTCCAGGATTCGGCACGCCACAGGGCGGGTAAAATTTGGACCCGCCCGCGTCAACATAAGTGAAGCAGTAGCCTTTGTATTTGGTGTTTGGCATCGCGTAGAAGCCTCCATCTTGGAGCGCGATGCTCATGTTCGGTTCGGTGTACCCAACTTGCATGAGACCACTAGGACCACCGTCGACGCCACCGTCGGGATAAAACACGGGGCCCGTGTCTCCATTGCCACATTGGCTCGTTCCCGAATCGTTGGCGGAACCACCCGTTGAAGTGCCACCTCCCGTTGATGATTGGCCACCGCTGCCGGCATTCGTCTTTTCGTTGCTGCTACAGCTTGCCGCTGCACAGGCGCCCAAACCCAGGAGTAGCGCACCAAGTATTGCTGGTTTGTTCATGCTAAAGCTCTCGTTTCTTCAGATTGAAAGGTCGTCGTAACGGCGTTTGTTGGCGACTTCCAACTGCGCTCTTTGAAGACGTACTCATTTTCCCACAGACTCCGGGTTCTGCCAAGGGTTCTTGAAAAGGGGCTTGGCGCAACCCGATCCCTCCAATGACGGACGCAACAAGGACGCAAAATCAGTACTTGGCTGCTCCATTCGGGGGAACAAAAAACGGGGCCCGCTCAATGAGCGCGCCCCGTTTTCGAGGACCTGAGAATTTCGTATGACTTACATCTGGTAGAAGTTACCGCTCATGGTCATCGCGGTGAGTAGCCCCACGGTGGCGTTGTAGTAGGTGTACCCGGCCTTCGTGGACGAATTTCCAACCTTGAATATTGGGTTGTCCGTGTACTGGCCTTCAAGCAGGAACTGCCACGCGCGATCACGGAAGGTTGCCGCATTGGTGGCAGTGGAGCCCATTGCTCCTACGCCTGCGCAACCAATGAGCGACATCGAATTGTAAGCCGAATCGCTATTGACAGTCCCGCTTGACTGGTAGATGTCGCCAATTCTCGAGATGCCGGTAGAGGCACCGCCTTGAGCGCCTGCGAGACCAGCGAAGAAGCCTACCACGGCGTTGAGGTAGGTCTTGGCTTTGGCTTCATTGTTCCAGCAAGCGTCGAGTCCGATTCGCCACGGAGTTCGGTGCGAATCGTACTGGTACATCGTGTCGTCGGTATACTTGCCGCCATCACCGCGTGTCTGACAATTGTTAGTGCACCAAGCGGGCACAAGGCCGTTGCTTCCCGTAATGTTTGCGAGTTGGGTATAGACATTAGTCGTCAATGCGTTCCACTTCGCAGCATTGCCTGTATCGGCGACGGTAGCAAAGTACTTATAAAACGCTGGTGCGAAGTACGATGGGTTTGTCTCGTTCTGACCGCCGAAACTATTACCAGGCTTTAGGTAGTTGCCGGAATCGACGTCATTGGCCAGAAACTGCCCCAAGATTGTGGTCAGATCAGTCTGATAGCTTGTGCCCCATTGTTTGACAGCCATTGCGAGCGCAAACGCGACGTCCTCATCGGCATCCGTGGCTGAGCCTGACCCGCCGGTTCCACCGATCTTCCAATTCATCAACATGGATTGGGCGCTGCCGTGGGCTTTCCAGTAGCCAAGCAGCGCATCGAATAGCGGCTTGTCGCCCATGTAGACAGCGAGCAACATGCCGTAACCCATACCTTCAGAAACAGTCGGGCTTCCAGTATCAATTTCCGGACTTATTACGTGGTCACTAACTACGAACTTTGCCTTCCAATTTACATACGCGTTTTGAAGGAGCTTGCCATCGGCGCCGGTCGGCTTGGTACAACCGGTATACGTCGTGTTCTTTGGGAACGCGTTGGCGCCACTCTGGGTCCACGTCGAAAGGCCACCGTCGGCCGGCGTATCCGTGAACTTGTAGAGCGCGACATCGTCGATCCAAACGTCGTAGTTTGCCAGCAAACCTGTGTTGTTGAAGGGATCCTCGAGAGCAAACTGGAACGACAAGAAATTCGACCTAACCAGTTGCGGAGCTTCACAGAACAGGGTGGTCCCGTTACAAGTGGTTGTCCCGCTTCCCAGTGTCGGGAACCAACGAGGCCCGGTGGCGCCGAACGGCACGAAGTACTGCGTCCAGGTGGTGGGAATGCTGCTAAAGAGCTTGCCGTGGCAATTGTACTGATCCGTGATGGAACTCACTGCCGTACCTCCGGCAGTGGACGGGACGCATTCCTTGCTAACTAATTCCATATAAAGTGGGCCTTGCGTACCGCTGCCAGCCTTGGCCCAGAACGAGATGCCGTCGTAACCGCTCACATCCACGGCGATATTGACGGTGCTGCCCCCCCCCGTCGGGTGCATTGCCGCGCCGAACCCCGAGTACGTCTGGCAATTCGTGATTGACGAATGCATCGCGTACTTGTTGCATGCGTTGCTGGTATCGTGAGGACCTCCCGCGCCCGATACCAATGCGGCAGCAACTCCGGTGTCCGTCGCCGGTGCAGGTACGAGCGTTGAACTCGAGCAATTCGTGGTGTCCTTGTACGAGAACCAGTAACCAGTCGTACTGGCGGTCGGGACTGGGAAGAGCGTGCCCGTGCCGCTTTCGAAGTCGGAGAGAATATTAGCTGCGTGTGCACAACCCGTGCCTCCACCAGTACCAGTCGCTGTCCCGCCCGTGGCCGGGGGTGTCCCGCCCGTGGCGTTGCCGCCAACGTTTGCCCCGCCCGTGGCCTTGCCGCCTGTTGCGTTGCCGCCAACGTTTGCGCCGCCCGTGGCCGCGCCGCCCGTGGCCGCGCCGCCCGTTGCGTTGCCGCCGACGTTTGCACCGCCTGTTGCTGCGCCGCCTGTCGCGTTGCCGCCGACGTTTGCACCGCCCGTCGTCGATTTAGTTCCGCCGCCCGTGGAAGCTCCACCAACGTTGGTTGCGCCCCCCGCACTAATGCCTCCCGAATTGGATGGACCAGTGCTTGTGCCACCATCATTGCTGCCGCACCCAGCAATTATCGAACCGTATACAAGTGCGCTTAATGTTAAATAATTTGTAGTTCGCATCTAGTCCTCCGACTGCGGTGGAGTTTACCCCGCACCATTGGGGCGTGACAGGTCCACTTACACCTGCGGNNGGCGGTATGGGAACGTTGCCGCTCAATATTGTTATTGCTGGGAATGATACGCCAACTCCAGCAAATCCTGGAGTCCCAGTTGGCGGGCCCATTTATTCAAGTAGTCGAGATCTATCTTGTCCCCACTGACGCGCAGCACGGACCGGATATCCCGCCATTGCTTTTCGGATACTGAACCCCCGTCTCGGTACCAAAGCAACTTGCGGAGGACCGTATCTTCGCGTGACTTGATCACCAATGTAGTGCCGTCGCGCCGCACCTGGACATGTTGGCGACGCGAAAACTCGCTCTCATCAAATGGCTCATATGAGCGCCCGAAGAAGTCGATCTTGGTTACTGTAGGCAAATAGAAGGCATTGGCCGTGCGAGCGTGCAACAGGGCATCGCGCAGCATGTCGGTATCTACTTCGAAGTCGGATCCTAGCGTTTCTTGAAACGCCTTGATTTTTCCGAGCGGTAGCGTGATGACGAAGTCAATGTCGTTGGTGGCGCGAGGTTCCCCTTGCAATGAGCTCGCCAAACTACCGCCGACGAAGTATTCACCTCCATTCGATTCAAGCGCTGCCGCAACCCGCAGCGCTAAGGCGATGACGCTTTCGATGGACTCATTGGTCATGACCGATGAGTCCAGGGTACAGTCGCTCTGCTATTTGTCGCCCGTACAGCCGCTCCGCTAGATATGCATTGACGACTTCAGGGGACGCGTCTGGATGCTGAGCAAGAATTCCGGCCCGCGCAAGCTCACGAACCCCCTCGCTGAGCCGTGCGGCAGACTCCAATCGCTCAAGGGGCGTTTGAGCCCGGAGTAGCTCGAAGTACCTTTCCTGAGCTTTGGGAGACGTGTCGCGCATGCAACTCTACTATAGCACGGTTCGAACAATGCCCCGAGAGCGCCTTCTTTTCCCTACTCTTCGTCTTCCTTCTTCAGTTCTTCCCGCGTGCGCTTGCGGCGTTCTTCTTCCGAGAGCGAGAATTCCTCGTCTACGTCGGCGTCGTGGTCGTGGTGGACTCCGGACTTGTCAATTGCTTGAGGCTGACGCCGCAACTTGCTCTTTATTGGTTTTTCCTCTTCGTCGTGCTCGTCTTCTTCGGAATCTTCGTCGTCCGAAGTTTCGTCGCGCTCGTCATCTTCTTCGTCGTCATCCTCATCTTCGTCCTCGTCCTCGTCTTCGGGATACCAACCCACGGGTACTCGCTTTTTCAGGCTCATGATGAGGCCGAATATGCCGAGCAAGAAGCAGGGGATGCTGAGGATTTGGCCCATGGTGAGGCCCACCGCTTTTTCGATGGATTCCACCTGGAGTTCCTTGAAGAACTCGATGAAGAAGCGGCCGCCGAAGTACAAGATGAAGAACGTCGAGACCATCAAGCCGCGCGGTCGCTTTTCTTTGCCGGCGATGCGGTCAACGACGTAAAGCGCTCCGAGTACGAACAGACCGAGAACGATTTCGTACAGCTGGCTCGGATGGCGATAGGGCGCATCGGTATTCTGGTCGAAGCGGGGAAAGCGCACACCCCAGGTCTGATTGGTGACCTTGCCGACAATCTCCGAATTGAAGAAATTGCCGATGCGGACCAAAGTGGCTCCGAGTGCCGCAGCAAAAGAAAATCGATCCATCCCTTCCACGTAGGAGATTCCGCGCCGCTTAGTGAAAAGCCACATCGCGAAAAGCAGGCCCATGACGGCGCCGTGACTCGAAAGTCCGCCGGTCCAGATCTTCAGAATCCAGATCGGGTCGGCGAGTGCCTTTTCGTAGTCGTAAAAGATTACGTGGCCTACGCGCGAGCCGATGAGTACAGCGAGCACGCCGTAGACGAAGAAGTCGCTCGCGTCTTCGTCTTCGCCACCGCCACGCATGATTTGCCAGCGCAGCAGGGCGTGACCACCCAGAAACACTGCGACGAAGATAAGGCTGTAGTACCGAAGCTCGTATGAGCCGATGTGCAACAGCGCCGGATCAATGTTCCAAGTAAACTTAGGCACGGCAAAATCCTTGCGGGGATCGGGCGACCTCGTGCAGTGACGAGCTGACCCAGACAACGAAAGCGGCCCAACGGGCGGCCAACGCGGCGCGTACCATACATGAAATGGGAGGTGCCGGCACCCACTGGCGTCGTTTGGGGCCTCGGGGCTGTGGTCAAGGCATTACTGGGCAATTCGCGAAGCGCCCGCTATGGTTGGCCTGTCGCTCGGGGCGCAAGACGCGGTCAGCAAAACCGCTTCTGCTGAGAAGGACCCGCGGAACCTGATCCGGTTCGCACCGGCGTAGGGAAGCGAAGCTGACCGAAGCATCACTTCTCGCGGCCCCGAATAAGGAGTGATGATGTCAGAAGTTACTTTGCCTCTGCGTGGAGCCGCCAATCCCTCGAGCCATCGAGCTGGCACCAGTCCGGGATCATTTGCGAGCGCCGCCGACCTGGGTGGCCCGCGATCATTCTCATCCCCGGACACACCGGGCATGCCCGAGCCTAGCGCGAAGACGGCCTGGGATTTTCTACCACCGGACTGGCGCAGAGTCGGAAAGTTCGCGGTTGCACCGGAGGGCTTCGAGCCCATGACGCAACTCGAGCATGCGCGCCTCGGAATCGTGACGCCCGAGATGCGCCGAGTTTCCGAGCGCGAGCCTCACATGACTCCCGAACAGGTGCGCGATGAAGTGGCCTCGGGGCGCCTGGTGATTCCCGCCAACAAGGTGCACTTGCAGTACGCCCTCGATCCGATGGCGATTGGTCGTTCCACGCGCACGAAAATCAACGCCAACATGGGCGCTTCCCCGATTTCCTCGAGCACGAACGAAGAAGTGGAAAAGCTTCGTTGGGCGGAGCGCTGGGGCGCCGACACGGTGATGGATCTATCGACCGGCGGCGATCTCGATGCGTGTCGGATTGCCATCGTTAAGGCTTCGAAAGTGCCGATTGGTACCGTGCCGATTTACTCGATGATCATCGGTCGCAAGATTGAAGAACTCTCGGTGGAGATGATTCTCGACGGGCTGCAGCGCCAAGCCGAACAGGGTGTTGACTACTTCACGATCCACGCGGGCCTGGTTCGTGCGCACTTGCCGTTCGTCAAGAATCGGTTGATCGGCATCGTGAGTCGCGGCGGTTCTCTTCTTGCCAAATGGATGCTGACACATGGCCAAGAGAACCCGATGTATTCGGCTTTCGATCGCATTTGCGACATCATGCGCGAGTTCGACATCACGTTTTCGCTCGGTGACGGCCTGCGCCCCGGCGGGCTTGCGGACGCAACGGATCTCGCGCAACTCGCCGAGCTGCGAACGCTTGCAGAATTGACTGAGAAAGCTTGGCGCAAAGGTTGCCAGGTCATGGTCGAGGGCCCAGGGCATGTGCCTTTCGATCAGATCGAATACAACATGAAGTTGCAACGGACCTTGTGCCATGGTGCGCCTTTTTATGTCTTGGGCCCACTCGTCACGGACGTATTCCCGGGATACGATCACATCACGAGTTGCATCGGGGCCACGGCTGCGGCGTATCACGGCGCGGCGATGCTCTGCTACGTCACACCGAAGGAACATCTCGGGCTGCCGAAGAAAGATGACGTTAAACAAGGCTGCATCGCGTACAAGATTGCGGCACACGCCGCCGATGTCGCGCTCGGCATCCCGGGCACGCGCGATTGGGACGACGAATTGACGAAGGCGCGAGCGGCCCTCAATTGGGAGCGCCACTTCGATCTTGCCTTCGATTCGGACACCGCGCGTGCGCTGCACGATGAAGATCTCGATGTTGATACCGACTTTTGCGCGATGTGCGGGCACGATTGGTGTGCGGTGCGCATCTCGAAGGAAATCGTCGAGTTCGCGAGCGGCAAAGCCGAGGGATTCATCCGTGAACGCGTCGTAAAGTCCCCCGCGCTGAGCCCTGAGCAGCGCGAGATCCTCGAGCAACGCGGCGTGCTCAGCCCCGACGAGATCCATCGGTTAGCCTCGAAAACCAAGCAAGCCGTCGGAATCGAAGCCGGTGCGCGCGCTGATTGCCACAGTGATTACGTGCCAAGCGACGAGGCGCGGAAGCTGCAATCGCAGAAGTTGGTGACGCTGCGGGTTCCTTAGCGTGGTCGAGGCCAACGCCGCCAAAAGCAAGAAAACGCAACCCAACGTTCACTCGCCCAAAAATGCCGGATTCTGCGAGGGTCGAGGCTTGCCTCGACCCTACACGTTAGTCGTGTCTTGGTGGCGGTGAGCTGAATTGGAAGAGCCAGCGGCGCCCTTCTTCTTCGGAGTCAAAGCGCCGGCAGTGATCGTCATACGTGAACGACCGAATTTCGGCACTGCCGACATCGGCAAAACGGCGCGCTCCTGATTGTTGAATGAGTTCGCAGACCTTTACGAGCAACTGAGCGACGTGTTGATTCGAGGGTCTTGCTGTCTTGCGTTCGAACAACACGCCCTGTGGGGGGTCGGGCATGCTCGCGAATACGGACTTCAATTCCTGTGCAAAGTCTGCCAATTGATGGTCCGTTAGGGCGCCACCGAGATGAAGCTCCAAGACGCTGTGGATTACATCGATCTTGACACTAAACATGACAAATTCCGAAAGGCGGCGCGGTGACCGGGAACCCCGATCCTCATTGAGTTTAGAGCATGTTGGCCGTCTGATCTAGCTTTAGTGCGATTCGCCCAAGCACTAGCTCATTCATTACCAGGCGTAGACCGCGGATTTTGACACTTGGAAACCCCGCTGGCTGAGAGCCCGTATGCGCTCATAACGTGCCGTCCATGAACGGCAATCGGCAATCGGGAGGTTTAATTCGGGTCTAGAAGTCCCCGCAATTGCGAGGGCGCGATGTGGTACTCCTTGTGGCAGTAGTCGCATTCGATTTCTAGGGGCTCGTTTGCGGCGAGCAACTCTTCCAAATCCGATCTTGGCAAAGTGGCAAGGGATGCAACGACTCGTAGTTCGTCGCACCAGCAATTGAAGCGAATCTCACTTTGTTGCAGTTCGGTATAGTCCATTTTGAAAAGCAATTCGGAAAGTAGCCAGCGCGGGCTAAAATCATCGCGGTGAAGTAGTGGCTCGATATTTTGATAGTCCTGCAATCGCTCCGTCATCACCATCAAGGGTCCGCGCGGGACGCCGGGTAATAGCTGAATCAGGTAGCCCCCGGCACGAGATATTTTTCCGTCTGCCCCGAGGACCCCGCCGACTGCGATCATGGTTACGATTTGCTCCGACTGCTGCATGTAGATCATCAAGCCTTCGGAAATGGTTGCCTTTTCTCCCAGGCCAACGATTCCTTGGTTGATGCTCCCGTTCTGCAAGGAACGCAGCATACACAAAGTAGAGCCACAGCCAATTTCGACCTGCGGTTGGCCGGTTCGGCGCTGGATGAGACCACGCACATCGCCCGAGGGGTGCGAATCCGCCACGAGTTGCCCCTGGCCATTCTCGGGTTTGGCGATGCCCTGGACTCGCAATTGGGGCGACATGGTCTCGCGAAACAATACGGTGCCCGTGAGCAAATCTCCAAAGACCGTCGTTTCGGCGCCCTGAGCTCGCTGGCATTCGTTTGCTCCGCGCACGGTCTGCGTGGACTCGACCACGATAACGCGGAACGCGCCGTCGTTCGTCATCGCGCGAAGGACTGTGTCCACACGCTCCGCCATCAAACCGAGGCCCCCTCGTCGTTGAATTCACCACTCGAGTCAAATTCATCCGCGGCTTCTTGTAGCAGCGGCTCGGAAAAGCGATATTCCTCATTGAGCCATTTGTAGAGGTCGAGCTTCTTGCAGCGCCCCGAGCAAAATGGAAATGCTTCGTGGGGTCCTTCGGCCTTGAGTTCCTTCTTACAGATTGGGCAGGTGGACTTCATGACACGGCTGGGTTAGCACGAGCCCGAACGGGGATCGTCATTTTAGCGCCAATATCCGCCAGTTCACAGGGTCCCCTTGCCCCACGGCCTGGCTCGCGGCAGCATCGCCGCCCATGGCTTTAGACCTTTTGCTCGAGATTGGCGTTGAAGAGCTGCCGGCCAGCTTCGTGACGCATGCCGTTGCCGTCCTACCGGATCTTGTGAAAGCTGAGCTCAGGCAGCTTCGACTGGAATTCAAAGATACGTGGGCTTCGGGTACACCGCGCCGCCTCGCATTTATCGCGAGCGCAGTGTCCGAGGTTCAGACGGACTTGGACGAAGTGGTCATGGGGCCATCGGCCCGCGTGGCATTCGATGCCGAGGGTAAGCCGACCAAGGCAGCGGCCGCCTTTGCCGCGAAGCTGGGTTGCGATGTTTCCGAATTGACGCGCACCGCGACGCCCAAAGGGGAGTACGTTGCCGGGCACCGACGCGAATCCGGGAAGCCGGCATTGGAGATACTGACCCCGATGCTCGAACGCATTTGCGCAGCAATTCCCTTTCGTAAGTCGATGCGCTGGGGTGAAGGCGAGACCGCATTTGGTCGTCCCGCTCGGTGGTTATTGGCACTATTCGGTCAGAATGCGCTTTCGATCCAATTTGCCGGGCTGACCTCGGGACGCACCACCGAGGGCCACCGATTCCTAGATCGGGCGCCACGACCGCTTGCCGCTCCGGCAAACTACGTCGCAGACTTACGCAATCGACATGTGATCGTTGACATTAGTGAGCGCAAAAAGCTGATGCAAGACCGGCTACGCGAATGCGCACAAAAACTGGGGGGCGTATTAATTGACGACGATTTCCTGGTCGAAGAGAACTGCAATCTGGTCGAAGATCCGCGGGTAATTGCGGGTTCGTTCGAGGAGGGCTTCTTGATGCTTCCCGAGCGGGTGATTCTAAACGTAGCGCGCGGTCACCAGCGTTACTTCGGAATTCGGTCCGCCGATGGTCGTCTCATGCCGAACTATTTGGCGGTGGTCGGAACTGCGGAGAATCCCGACAACGTTCGACGCGGCAACGATCGCGTGATGCGCGCGCGCCTCGCGGATGCCAAGTTCTTCTACACGACGGATCTCGACAAGCCACTTCCGACGCGCCGCGATCAACTGGATGACATCATTTTTCACAAGCGCTTTTCAAAAGGGCAAAGCAGCGTGGGCGACAAGGTGCGAAGGCTCGAGATGCTCGTTCCAAAACTTGGCGAGTTATTGGCACTGCCCGAGAGCGTCATTGGCACGGCTCGTGAAGCGGCAGGTCTCGCCAAGTGCGATCTCGTCACACTCATGGTGGGCGAGATTCCGGAGCTGCAAGGTGAGATGGGTGCCGTCTATGCCGCCGCACAAGGGTTCGACGGCGCGGTTGCAACCGTTATTGGTGAACACTACCAGCCCCGCAGCGCGGACGACGCGACCGCGCCGAGTGACGCGGGCGCGCTGCTCGCGCTTGCCGATCGCTTTGACACGCTGGTGGGCTGCTTTGCGATTGGCGACGTCCCCACGGGTAGCGCCGACCCGCTGGGCTTGCGCCGCGCCACGCTCGGGATTTTGCGCACGCTGTTCGACAAGAATTGGGACCTCGAGATCAGTCGTGCCATGAGCGCGGCGTACGACCTGCACCATGTCGATTTGCGGCAATCAGCTGAGAGTGACGCCCACAAAAAAGACAAGTCCAATGTCCCAACACCCGAAGGCAACAAGGATAAGACGGTCGAGCGGCTTGTAGGGTTCTTCAAGGATCGGCTGCGGGGCCTGCTGACTCAACCGAACGATGTCGTCGACGCTTGCCTGGAAGTCGCGGCCGGGCGCCCGTTGGATGCCCGACGGCGTGCCGAAGCGCTCGCTCTGATGAAACTCGAGGTGCGAGCGAAAGTCGGCGAGGTGTTCAAGCGTGCAGCTAATATCGCCAAGGAGGCAGGCGAAGCAACGCTCAGAGCGCCCTCCGACGTTTGTGCGGATGTCCACCCGTCCGAACTTTCTCTATATGATGCGTGGCTTTCGTTACAGTCCCAATTGGCTGCGGCCGAATCGCGCAGAGACTACCCGGGTTCGCTGGAAGCAATCGCAGAATTTGCGCCTCGTTTGGATCGATTTTTCACCGACGTGTTCGTAATGGTTGATGAACTGGAAATCCGAAACAATCGACTGAACTTGATGCGTGACATTCACCGCGGTTGCTCGTTGATTGCAAATTTCGGACTGCTCGCTGGCACATAAAAAACACGGTTGCGCTGGAGACTGCTAACGGGTAAGCCCGTCTCCCAATTTTCAGAGAATTGCACGTGGAAAAGTAAGAGGACCGCATGACAAAGATGATTTATTTGTTCTCGGGTAAGACTGCCGAAGGCAGATCAGAGCAAAAGGCTCTTCTCGGTGGTAAGGGCGCCAACCTTGCCGAGATGGCAAGTCTCGGAATTAGCGTTCCCGCGGGTTTCACCATAACGACCGAAGTTTGCACCGAGTATTACAAAGTATCTCCCCCCGCGCTTCCCAAAGGGCTGCGCGCTGAAGTCGAGAAGTCCATCAAGTGGATGGAGGGCGAGGCCGGCAAGAAGTTCGCCGACCCAGTCAACCCACTTCTGGTCAGTGTGCGTTCCGGTGCCCGTGCGTCGATGCCCGGTATGATGGATACGATTCTCAACCTCGGGCTCAACGATATTACGGTCGAGGGACTCGCGAAGAAGGCGAACAATCCTCGCTTCGCCTACGACGCCTTCCGACGCTTTCTCACGATGTACGGCAACGTTGTGCTCGAGCTCGAGCATCACGACTTCGAGCATCTGATGAATGATGTCCGCAAGGATGTCGCCAAGCGCAAGAATATTGCCATTCCGAAGGACGCCGAAGAGCTAGCTCGCGCAGTTCCGGATACCGCGCTCGAGACCGACGACCTCAAGAAACTCGTACAAAGCTACAAGGCATTGATCAAAGAGAAGACGGGCAAGGACTTCCCCTCGGATCCCTACGATCAGTTGATGGGCTCGATNNGAGGAATGGGGCACCGCGGTCAACGTCCAGATGATGGTGTTCGGCAATACCGGCGACACCAGCGGCACCGGCGTATGTTTCACACGTAACCCGAGCACCGGCGAGCACAAGTTCTTCGGCGAGTGGCTACCGAACGCGCAGGGCGAAGACGTCGTTGCTGGCATTCGAACGCCGCAACCGATCTCCAAGAGCGATACGAGCGATGGCAAGTCCCTCGAAGAAGTAATGTCGAAGTGTTACTCGGAGCTTTTCGCGATTCAGGAGAAGCTCGAGAACCACTTCAAGGACATGCAAGACCTCGAGTTCACGATCGAAGACAACCGCCTTTACATGCTGCAGACGCGCAACGGCAAGCGCGCCGGACGCGCCATGGTCAAGATTGCGGTTGACATGGTCAAGCAAGGCCTCATCGACGAGAAAACCGCGATCCAGCGCCAGGAGCCAGGTCGCGTCGAAGAGCTGCTGTTCCCCACTGTGGATCCCAAAGAGAAGGCCAAGCCCATCGCCAAGGGCCTACCGGCTTCTCCCGGAGCCGTCACCGGCGAGGTCGTTTTTAATGCAGCCGATGCCATCAAGCAGACTGCCGCCGGCAAGAAGGTGATCCTGGTCCGCATCGAGACCTCTCCGGAGGATCTCGAAGGCATGAACGCGGCCGTGGGCATCCTCACCGCTCGCGGTGGCGCCACCAGTCACGCTGCCGTTGTGGCGCGCGGAATGGGTCGCTCCTGCGTCGTCGGGTGCTCGGAGATTCAAATCGACTACACCGCCAAGCAGATTTCGGCCAAGAGCAAGACGGGTGACACAATCATCGTCAAGCAGGGCGAGGTCATTACGATTAATGGTTCTGCCGGCACGGTATACGTGGGCAACGTCGCAAAGATCGATCCGGAACTCGGCGGCGAGCTCGGGGAGCTCCTCTCCTGGTGCGACAAGCACGCTCGCATGAAGGTCCGCACCAACGCCGACACGCCCACGCAAGCCAAACAAGCGCGTGACCGAGGCGCCGTGGGCATCGGCCTTTGCCGCACGGAGCACATGTTCTTCGAGGCAGACCGCATCGCGGCCGTTCGTGAGATGATCCTCTCGTCAACGGTCGAAGCGCGCGAGAAGGCGCTCGCCAAGCTGATCCCCTTCCAAACCGGCGACTTTATCGGTCTGTTCAAGGAGATGAACGGCTACCCGGTGACGATTCGCCTGCTCGACCCGCCGCTGCATGAGTTCCTGCCGAACAAGCCCGAGCAAATTGCCGATCTTGCCAAGACGATGGGCGTGAGCGTGGCGGACTTGAATAAGAAGGTCTCTGACCTGCACGAGTTCAACCCCATGCTCGGTCACCGGGGTTGCCGTCTCGGAATCACCTTCCCCGAGATCAGCCGGATGCAGTTCCGCGCCATTCTAACCGCGGCTTGCAAGGTCAAGAAGGAGGGGGTCAACGTGATTCCCGAGATCATGATCCCGCTCGCGCTCAGCAAGCTGGAACTCGATCTGCTCAAGGTGGACTGCCTCAAGGTCGCCGAAGAGGTATTCAAGGCCGAAGGCGTCAAGGTCGAGTACAAGTACGGTACGATGATCGAGTTGCCCCGAGCTGCACTGCTTGCCAACGAGCTGGCAGAGACCGCGGAGTTCTTCAGCTTCGGCACGAACGA
>PMCK01000689.1 GCA_003154095.1 Myxococcales bacterium
CGCGAACCCCAGCAACCCTACTCGCAATGACTTCATCACAGCTGCATCATGCCACAGACAAATGCAGCCTTGCCGAACACCGCAACCTCCGTTGCGTGGGAACCCTTATCTGACCAATGTCTCTGGTCCGCTGCTCTACAGACTGATGCGTTCTGGTGCCTGAGCAGGACTTGGGCAGACTTGAGCGCGCAAGACGCTCGCGCGGACGATGCGCTGTCATTAGTGGCAGCAGAACCAAAGCCGAACGCGGGATTCTATTGGGAACGACATCGTTTGCTATACCACGCCGCCGCGGCAACGCACCGTGCGGCACTTTTCTGTTTCCGGATCCACCGGCCTCGGTCGTCAGCACGGGACCGCATTGGATGATTTCGGCTTCACGCTCCAGTTGACCCAATTGAACGAGAGAGCCCATGAAGTCTCGCGAGCCAAAGATCGCGCCGGACTGCGTTACGTGCGAGCCGCACAACATTGACTTGATGAAGCCTTTACCGTTGCGGAGGAGGCGTCAACGGACTCATGTAGCCATGACAGGTCGTTGTTGACGAGCAACAACCAATCCGCGTATACCCGAACCGCATTCCCCGCGGTGGCCCTTGGACGAGATTCGCCTTACCCCCTATCTGACACCGCACGGCCACCTCCACGTTGATCGCTCGGATGATGCTCCTGGGATAGACGCCGCAATCGCGAAACGTATCGAGCAAGCTTTTACCCGAAGTTCGGGTCATGGTCTTGTAAGACTAGGGGCTGCTGAGATCGGACAGCCTCTTGTTCCGACATTCGCATACTGGCGCGAGTTTGCGTCTCGATACGTTACAGCACTGTGCATGCGGCCCGACGTTGAAGAAGGCCTCGCGCGGCTATCGCCACCTTCTGACGAAGAGCTAGACTTGCTAGTTTCCGCGGCGCCGATAATGCCCGGTGCTGAGTATCTGACAATTGACGTACTCCGCATCCTTTGGTCTGAGGTTGGCGAGGCAATGGCAACCGAACATGCGGAGTCGAAGGCAACAGTTCAGGAATTTCTCAAAAGTCTGAACCCCGCATGGAACGTGGTAGGTAGGGTGCACTTCAACCTCGCCGAGAACCGCAGAGACGAGCAATCGCCCTTCGCGTTTCTCGCCACGTACACAACTCGGCTTTCGGCGCATGGCAAGGCCCAACATCTGCCTCTCGGTGAGGCCCTCCGCGAATACGCGGGTGCGAAGAACAAGGATCGGCTCCTGTCGCTGTTGCTGCCGGTCCAGCGCGCTGCCGAGCAATGCGCATGGCTCAAACAAATGGTTGATACCGGCGAAATCTTCCACCCCTTGCGTTGGTCAGCTGGGGAAGCTTTTCACGTTCTTAGTGCAGTTCCGGAACTGGAGCGCGCTGGCATTGTCGTGCGGATGCCCGCAACATGGACGTTGGGGCGGCCTGCTCGGCCCCGAGTGACGGCTACCGTCGGACAAAGAACGCCAGCAGGGCTCGGCAAAGACGCCCTGCTCGACTTTCATGTGGAACTTACTCTCGGCGATGAGAAACTTTCGCCGCAGGACGTGAGCGAGATATTGGCGAGCGCAAGCGGTCTTGCGCTCATTCGAGGCCAGTGGGTGGAGGTCGATCGCGATCGGCTCACACGGATGATGGAGATATTCCAGAATGCCGAGCGGCTGGCGGCCAAAGGGGGCTTGTCTTTCGCTGAGGCGATGCGAACGCTTGCTGGCGCGGCCGTTACGAGTGATGGAGTCAACGCGGGTACCGACCCCGATTGGTCCCGAGTTGTTGCGGGCTCCTGGCTCGCAGAAACCCTCAAAGGCCTTCGCTCGCCTGACAAGCTCGCGAAAGTTGATCCCGGGCGTGACCTGAAAGGCACCCTGCGACCCTATCAGGACGTGGGTGTCCGGTGGTTGCACTTGCTTTCACAGCTCGGACTTGGCGCCTGTCTTGCTGACGACATGGGTCTTGGAAAGACCATTCAAATTCTGTCGCTGTTGCTCGTATGCCGCAGTCAGTCCAAGGGTAAGCTGCGGCCCAGCCTGCTGGTTGCCCCGGCCTCATTGCTCGCTAACTGGGCGGATGAAATTGCGCGGTTCGCCCCGAGATTGACCGCCAAGATCGTGCACCCCTCGGTTATGCCGAGTGACCAGATCAAGACCCTCAATCCCCAAGTTCTTGCCAACGCGGAGCTTGTGATCACGAGCTACGGTTCGTTACTGCGGATCCCCAGCCTGATGACAACGCCCTGGCACCTCGCGATTCTAGATGAGGCCCAAGCGATCAAGAATCCACAGGCAAAGCAGACGCGGGCTGTGAAAAAGCTCGATGCCAGAGCACGGATTGCGCTTACAGGGACGCCCATCGAGAACCGTCTTAGTGATCTGTGGTCAATCTTCGACTTCATCAATCCCGGGCTGCTCGGCTCGTCAAAGGAGTTTACGAGCTATATTAAGCATCTTGCGGACAAACCGCACAATTCCTACGGCTCACTACGCGACCTCGTGCGGCCGTACATCTTGAGGCGCCTCAAGACCGACAAATCTGTGATATCCGACCTGCCCGACAAGACCGAAATAAAAGCCTTCTGTCAGCTCAGTCGGAAGCAGGCCGCTCTATACCAACAGGCCGTCAAGGAGCTAGCTGAGCAGCTCGATGATGCACAAGGGATTCGTCGCCGAGGTGTGGTCTTGGCTTTTCTCATGCGCTTCAAACAGATTTGCAATCACCCGTCGCAATGGCTTGGTGATGGCTCGTGGGACAAAAACGACAGCGGCAAGTGGGCGCGCCTGGCTGAGCTATGCGAAGTAATCGCGGCTAAGCAAGAGAAGGTACTCGTATTCACGCAGTTCCGCGAGGTGACTGCGCCGCTCGCGTCGTTCTTGGGTTCGCTATTCGGTCGGGCCGGGTTGGTGCTTCATGGCGAGACAGAAGTGAAGAAGCGCAAGACATTGGTCGAACGATTCCAGCAAGACGAATCAATTCCATTCTTCTTGTTGTCGCTCAAAGCCGGTGGATCAGGTCTCAACCTCACGACCGCTTCGCACGTAGTGCATTTCGATCGTTGGTGGAATCCGGCGGTCGAAAACCAAGCCACGGATCGGGCCTTCCGCATTGGGCAAACTAAGAATGTGATGGTTCACAAATTCGTGTGTAGGGGAACGATCGAAGAAAAGATCGATTCCCTCATCGAGTCGAAACAGCAATTGTCGAAAGAGTTGCTTGAAGGTGGCACCGAGGTTAATTTGACTGAACTTGGCGATGATGAATTGCTCGAGCTGGTGGCGCTTGATCTCAATGCGGCTATGAAAGAGTAGTGTCATGTTTGATTTCCAATGGAAACCCTATGTTTCAGCGGCCGAGCGACGGCGCAAGGCCGAACGCGAAATGCAGAAGCTCAAAAAGAAAGGACACTCCGTTTCACCGGTGGTCGTTGAGGGGCGCGCGATTGCTACGACATTCTGGGGCAAGGCCTGGTGCGACAACCTCGAACGGTACAGCGACTATTCGAATCGTCTGCCCCGCGGGCGCACCTATGTGCGCAACGGCTCAGTGCTCGATCTTCAGATCACACCAGGCGAAGTGAAAGCATTGGTCAACGGTTCAGAGATCTACAAGGTGACCGTTACCGTAGCTGCAGTGCCAAAACTTCGGTGGTCATCCATCTGTACGGACTGTGCGGGTGCAATCGATTCATTGGTGGAACTCCTCCAAGGGCAATTCTCTAAGGGGGTCATGGCGCGCATCTGTCAGGACAAGACAGGTTTATTTCCATCGCCCTCCGAGATTGGGTTCTCATGCAGTTGTCCGGATTGGGCGTCCATGTGCAAGCATGTCGCGGCCGTGTTCTACGGCATTGGCGCCAGGCTCGACGAACAACCCGAGTTGCTCTTCAAACTACGCAAAGTCGACCATCAGGAACTTATCGTCAAGGCTGGGCACGCAATGCCGCTGCCTAAGAAGCGCGCCGCGGAAGACAAGGTACTGGCAGCCGATAGTCTGTCAGAGCTATTCGGCCTGGAAATGGCCGCAAGTGAACGGCCACTTCCGCGCCAAAGCGCGGTAGAACCACCCAAGATAATGAGGCGACAGGGCAGCGCGAAGCTTTCGGCACGTTCGGTGAAGAAGATCCTAATAGCCCAGGCAGCCAACAAAGCACCAAGTCCGACGTTATCATCACCGATCAAGCGCAAGACTTCGAAGCAGTTGGCGCCATCCGCGGTTGCGGTGTCTGTTGCCAAGACGGCGAAGGGAAAAGTGCCGAAGTCGTCATCGCCAGTGCGGAGCAAGGCATCAAACGTTGGTCCCAAAGATAACGCAAAGAAGAGGCAAAACGCCGCGAAGCGCCGCGAAAACCACCAATCGTGATAAATTGATCGCTCAGCCCGTCATCTGATGGCTGTATTCGAGATCCGCGGCGGGTAATTCTACAGTGTGTGCAACACCCACGTCTTTAGGTTCCGGCGCCGAGAGGCGTGAAGGTTCAGGTCCTTTCTCGTGCACCAGGTTGAGATAGAATTGTTCTTGTAGGCGGGGTGATCACGGGTTTGCGCTGTCCCTCAATAGGCGCCCGAGAGACTCGAGCACCGTTGCCAGNNCTGATTCGCAACTGCTCGAAAAGCTTCTGCACTTCGTGAGGTCTCGGAAAGCCTTCCGGTGCGATTGGCACTTGCTTAGGTCCACCGGCAGCGGATTCGTCAGCCGCGAGCCGTTGTGCAGCGGAGATCTCTTCAATCATTGGTGAATCTACAACCGACTCGACTGCGATTTCGGCGAGCAC
>PMCK01000401.1 GCA_003154095.1 Myxococcales bacterium
CATGTCGCGACTGCCCCAAGCGGCACGCCGTAAGCGCGCACCATCAACCAGGGCCCGTAAACGACCACCGCCAGGCACGCAAGAGTCAGCCCAGAACGCCGCGACCTGAGCCACGGGCTCACTCCAATTATGACCAAATAGGCAATTACAGTCAGCGCGGCGGATTCATAAATGAGCATGTTGTGCGACTTGAGAACTTGACGTGCGATTGGGAATGAAGCAGTAGAATTTCAAACTGGCTATGAAGACCCTATTCGTCTTGCGTCATGCCCAGGCGGTACATTTTGGGGATACGCCTGATCACGACCGACCATTGACCGAGAAAGGGATGCAAGACGCTCAGCGGATGGGTAGGCTTTTCCGGGGCATGCGGCCCGCCCAAGTCCTTTGCTCGACCGCAAAGCGTGCCGTCACTACGGCAGACCTTGCCCTTCGTATTGCGGAGTCAAACCTCCATATTCAACAACTTCGCCAACTTTATGATTCCGATATCGGCCAGCACTTGCAGATTCTGCAAAGCGTGGCGACAGCAATCGATCAATTGCTCATCGTCGGTCATAACCCAACCCTCGAAGGCCTGGTAACCCGGCTCGCACATCGGCCAGTTGTCATGAAAACCGGCTCGCTCGCCATTGTCACTGCGTCGATTGAATCTTGGAATGACCTAACGGCTGCGAGCCCTTGCAGCCTGGTGGGGCTATTTTACCCCGCTATGTTGAAGAAGCAGTCGGATGACCTCGATTGATCGGTCCCTTCCAACAGACTGGCCGATTCGGTTGTTACTAGCCAAAATGCCATGCGGAAGCTAATAAGAGGTGGGCATGGACAGTGCGTCGGCTAAGCGAGAGTTTGCGATTGCGCTCCTTCAGGAATCGAGCGTGTTCGTTCATCTCGATCCTCGTCGCGAGGGTGTCATGGTTCCCGGTTGGCTCAAGAAACAGCCGCAATTGGTCCTACAAGTGGGCCTCAATATGGCGGTTCGCATTCCGGATCTGGACATCGGCGAACAAGCAATTTGCTGCACGCTCAGCTTCAATCGCAGCCCGTTTTTCTGCCGCGTACCTTGGTCGTCCATATTTGGTTTAGTGGGAGAAGATGGTCGCGGCCGCATTTGGCCGGAAGACGTGCCGCTCGAAATCGCTGCGCAAATGCAGCAGCAGGCGTCCAAGGAAGCGGCCAAAGAGGCCGCCAAGGTTCAGCGTCAGCAGGGGCGGGCGCGATTGCAAGCGATCCCGTCACCAGAAGCCGCTGCCGTTCGCGGAGATTCCGAGGCGGAATCAGCAACGCCGGCAGCTGCCGTTGACTCTCCCGTCGCTAGCTCGAATGGGCAACCGCAATTAGCAGTCGCGGCTGATGCTGCGGAGCAGGAGCAACCCAAGGCTGAGCCGCGACCGAATGCGGGAAAGAGCGTTCGACCTTCCGCAGCGCCGGGCGCGAAACGTGAGCTGCCGTCTTATCTCCGAGTCGTAAAGTAGCTCTACGTCGAGCCGCCAGTGCTGGCGTTGCCGCCGATGCTAGACGTGCCACCTGTTGTTATGGCGCCGCCCGTGGCGCTAGCACCACCGAGACTCGTTACCCCACCCGACGTCCCCGTACCGGCCACGCTGGTCGCGCCGCCGGTGCCGGTCGCTCCGCCGGCTAAGCCCGTCGAGCCCCCACTTCCCGGCGAACCGGCCCCGAGCACACAGGTCCAAGTTGAAGCCTCAATTATGCAGCTGTAGCCGGCTACGCATCCAAGCTGATGGCAAGATCCTATTTGGCAAATACCCTCGGAGGTACAAGTCTCACTTTGACTCGTGCAGTCCGCGGGCCTGATGCAGCCCGTCGCAAGCGCCACGCAGGCTCCGGTTATCTCGTCACAGGTGTACCCCGGCGCGCAGTCCCAATGGCTGTGGCACAGGTTATCGCTCGGATAAATGGGGCAGCCCGTCATTGATAGGGCAACCAACGTCAAAAGGCAGGTTATAACTGCATGCTTCATGGTCGGCTCCTTCGAACCACGGCTATTGTCGTCACAGTGCGTACCCTAGCAAGCCGCTCGACCGGGACAAGCAATCCACCGGAATTTCGCCGAAACAAGCATCCCCAACGTACAATAACAATTGGTAAACAAGCTGCGGGGATCCCCAGATACTCATGGACGTTCGCTGCGCCCGCTGTGGCATTGAATACGAGTTCGACGACGCGCTCATCTCCGAGCGAGGGACGATGGTGCGTTGTACCGAATGCGGACACCAGTTTCGTGTCCACCCAAGCCACGTCATACCCGCCGAACCCGACGAATGGCGTGTGGTCAATGCGAGCGGCAGAACGATCATTTTTAGGACTCTGCGCGAACTTCAGCAGGGCATATCGCAGGGCGACGTGGGGCGTGACGCCACTCTCTTGCGCGGGCGCAACCCGCCAAGACCCCTCGGTTCAATCGCCGAACTCGATCCCTTTTTTCCTACGCGCGCCGGTGCCGCGCGACAGCAAAATACACTAACCGGTGTGGCGCCACCGGCGGCCGCGCCTCCACCCGGGGCAAAGCCACCACCCACGACCGGAAAAGTTCCTGTCGCCCGAGTGGGTCTTTCCACCGTCGAAGTTCCCGCGGCGTCGGTAACCGCCGAGGCAGCACGATTACTCGGTGGCCGCAAGACCGCGCTCGGCATTGGTAGTCCAACACCACCGATGGAATTGCCGCTCGTTCATCCCGATAAAACTGAAGGGAATCGTGCCGAACCAGCAAAATCTGCTGAAGACGCTGCACCTGCGCCGCCTGCGCCCGATTCCGAAAAACCTCCGGTTCCCAGACCTCGCGCAGCTTCAGAACCGCCCACGTTGCGCGACGGCGAGGCGCCGAAACCTGGGACGTCAACCGCGAAGTTGGCGGCATCCGGCAACAAGCCCGCGGACAAGACCGGCTCCGTACCACCGCCTCGCCCGACGCGGCGCACCAAGCCGACCCCCGTCGGCGGCACCCATGCCCCTGGTGGTACCAACGCCGCGACACTTTTGTCCGCCGTGGCTCCCGCTTCAGGCTCGGAAAAGCCGCCGACGGAACCGCCGCCCGCGCAGCGCGCTGCGAACGCAGCAACTCAACTGTCCGCGCAACCGCCAACAGCGCTCGAACCCACCGTGCCCATGAGCGCGGACGATGAAACTTCACCGAATCTGCGCGCTGTCAGGCGTCCCGCTCCGGATGCTACGGATGCAGCGGAAGGCCTGTTCTTTCGAGCTGAATCCAAGCCGATTGAATCGCCCCCGTCGTCGCCTCGCACGCCTGCAGCACAGTCCGCAGGTTGACGCCAATCCAGGGACATACATTCCAACGGTTCCGCCCATGCGCCTCACCCATAGTCAGGCGCTACGTCCGGCGGGAGTGCCTGTGCAAGGCGCTCGGGTCGGACGTTGGCTGTTGGTGATTTTATTGGGTGCCTTGATCGCACTTGTAGCCATGTGGTCCCACTACCGAGCGACCGAGGCTGGGCAGAATGCCTCGGTCAAGAGTGCAGCGGATCTGCAGCGACATTTGCAGAGTGCCGGCGACGCGCTGCAAGCGGGCGACTTGAACCAAGCGCATGAACACCTGCAGGCTTCGCAATCGCTCGGTGCGCGTGACACGCGTTGGCAAATCCTGACGGCTCGCTACGACATCGTTAGAGCCGATATGAATTGGTTGGCAGTGCGCCTCGCCGATCCCAGTGACACGAGCCGAGTCGAGTCGCTCAAGCGCGAATTGGCGGAGAATCTAGAACAATCGACCAAAGCCTTGAGATTGGTCGAACACCTCGCCAACGCAGAGAACGAGATAGTTGCCGCGCGTTTGGATGCGCAGCGGATCAGCGGCGAGATATCCAAAGCCCATGAGGCCGCAGCGCCACTCGAAGGAAGTAACCTGTCGCCGGACCTCGCATACGCGCTTGCAAGTGTCGAGCTGATGCAGGAGAGGCCCCGGTACAAGGAAGTATTCGATTGGTTGGGACTGGCCCGCGCCAAAGACAGCGGCCTCGGGCGAGCGCCGGTGATGCTCGTATTGGCCTGTGTCGCTGGCAACCGCTTGGAAAGTGCGCGCGCCGAGGTTCAGCGGTTAAAGCTTGCCTCCCGTAGTCACCCACTTCTTGCCGAAATCGAGGCGTTCGTAAGGCGTGTGGCCGATCAAGCTACGACGGCCGAGCAGGCAGCGGTGCCCGATGCGGGTACCGCTGCGGCCGCGGAAGTGACAGAAGCCGAAGCCATCGCCGAAGTTACCCGGGAGGGTGACTTTCGACTGCGCCTGAGGCGAGCTGTCGAGTCGCTTGGACGCGGTGAGCTCACGCGCGCGGAACAGCTTTTCCGATCGGTGCTCGCGGAGCGGCCGAAGGATACCGAGGCACTGACGGGCCTGGGTGACGTGGCGCGCCGACGCGGCAATACTACGAATGCAATTTCGTACTACGAACGCGTGCTGTCGGGCAACAGCCAGTATTTGCCAGCGTTGTCCGCGCTAGCTGACGTCAAATGGAAGACCGGTGACAAAGCAGGCGCAGCAATGCTCTACCATCGAATCATTGACCAAGTGGGAGAGTCTGCGGGCTATGGTCAAAATGCGTCTCAGCGCCTGCGCGAGCTCAGCGAATCAGGCAATTCCAAGTCGAGTGGTCAGAGCGAGTCAGACAAACCGTCGGCGCCCGAGCCCGCTCCGCCCGCTGCATCGTCGAATATCGACACGACCGATCTACCAGGGAAATCGCAGTGAAGAGGGGCCTGGTAGGGCTGCTGGCAATTCTTTGCGCGGTGGTCGGATGCGAAGGGCGTCCAAGGCTCGCTGCAAAGGCAAAGAAAGCCGAAATTGCGAGCTACGGTTCGGGGACGCTCTCCGAAATCGACTTGAGTAGTGGCGTGCCCGAGTCGACAGATGCGGGTGGTTGGCTGCCCATGCCGGCTTCGCGCACTTTCGTTGGTCTCGTGCGCACGCTGCAGCGGCTGCAGGACGATAGGAAAGTCACCGGGGTGTTCATCAACCTCGGTCAGGCTAGGCTTCATCTGTCACAAGTCGAGGAGCTCTCGCCGTTACTCCACGCGATACGAGATAAGAAGATACCAGTCGTTTGCCATGCCCATGGGCTCGACAATGCATTGTTGTGGTTGGTCACCGAGGGTTGCGACAAGCTCTGGTTGAGTCCAGCGGGTTCGGTTGATTCGATTGGAATCGCCGCTCAGTCCATCTATATAAAGGGCCTGCTGGATGAACTCAAGGTTCAGGCGGACTTCCTTTCGATCGGTCGGTACAAGAGCGCAGCGGAAATGTTCACTCGGCAGGGCCCGAGTCAAGAGGCACACCTGGCCCTCTCCGAAACGCTGCAATCAATGCGCAAGGCATGGCTGCAGGGCATGGCCGATGCGCGCGGGCCTGCGGCGAAATTTGCCGAAAATGGACCTTACGGTGCCCGTGAAGCCAAGGGTTATGGATTGGTGGACGACCTGGGTGATCTCTCGGAAGCTCGCCGCGACGCACGTAAGATTGCGCATGCCGGATCCACGCACGTTGCTTACGGGCAAGCTTCTGACAGTGCAGGTGAACATGGGCTTACTGAAATTCTGCGACTTCTCAGCAGCGGTGACTCCGCCTCGGACGGCAAGCCCTATATTGCCGTGGTCCCGGCAATAGGCGGCATAACGATGAAATCCGAAGGTCTATTTTCGGGTGAAGGCATCGTGTTCGAATCGCTGGCTAAGACCATCACGCGCCTAACGGATGACAGCGCCGTTAAGGCCGTCGTGTTGCGCATTGATTCGCCCGGTGGATCGGCACTGGCGAGTGATCTGCTGTGGTCCCGGCTGCGCGAGCTCGGGGCCAAGAAGCCACTAATCGCGTCGGTCGGCAGCATGGCAGCCAGCGGTGGATACTACTTGGCGTGTGCCGCGCAATCCATAGTGGCTGAGCGCACCAGTATCGTCGGCTCAATTGGAGTCCTAGGCGGCAAAATAGTCTTTGGTTCTGCGCTCGAAGCGCATGGCGTGCACACCGTAACCACGCCCGCGAGTGATAGCGAAGGCGCAGCGGCGCGCGCTACCTACTTGTCCCCGTTCGTGGCCTGGGATGAAGCCACTCGCGTAAGATTGAGATCGGTAATGAGCGAAGTCTATGACCTTTTCGTTGATCGAGTCGCCAAGGGCCGCCATCTTTCAACCGAACAAGTGCAGGCTGTAGCCGAGGGAAGAATTTGGAGTGGTGAGCAGGGCAAAGAGCGGGGCCTGGTCGATGAATTTGGAGGGTTGGCTAACGCCATAGAAATAGCTCGCCGTCAGGCGGGCTTGGCTAAGGGCACGCCAGTACATGTCGAAGGACAGGCCGAGGGATTGCTTGCTGCGTTGGGCCTGGATGCCTCCGCCAGCAGCGAGGAATTGTCACACGCGCTCGAACAGCAAAAAAGGCGACTTTGGAGCCCTCTCAGCTGGGCTCCCCGCAGTGTTACGCCCTGGATTACCGGACTTGCGCCACTCCTTTCGACGGAGCATACACTTACGATTTTGCCGATCGCCGTGACGATAGAATAGTTAGCTAGCGATAGTCGCCGCGCGAGAGGCTGCCTGGCACCGCAGGGGGCCGGACTAACCCGCTAAAATCTTCAGGTTCAACTCTTGCCCGCGCGCGGCAAGAGTTGCAGGGTCTGCGCGCTAGCTGGCGTCAAACACAGCGTCTTCAACCATTCCCAGAGTATCGCTGGCTCCACCCGCATCTCGATGAGGCCGCGCTGCAGGATATCGCCTATCGCTTCGATGGAGTCGGCGGCATACAACCGGGCCCTTACCTAAAGCGACTTCACACGGCCGTGGCCGATTGGAAAGAACGTTTCAAGCAAGCCGACGGCCTATTCTGGAGCCCTGACAAGGGTTTGGTGCGGCACGAAAGCAATCATGGTTTTCAATATAGCAAGAACCCAGTGCTCGAGAAGATCATCGATTTGACGCACGAAATAGTTACAGTCGAGCACGTGCTCAGTGCCGCCCAATGCGGAATTGGTCAGTTGGAGCAACTTGTAAAGGCCAACATTCTTCACAGGGAAGGCGACAAACTGCTCAACCTCACCGTGCGCACTCACCCGCCATCATTGCAATAGGTGCCCCAGCCGCGGGGAGACTCCACACGCGGAGCCGAGGCCTTGCATCACGCAAGCAGTCGGTCCAATTCGCCTTGCCGCTCGAGAGCCCAGACTTCATCGAAGCCGCCCACGGACTGTTCATTGATGAATATTTGCGGAACCGTACGCTGCCCCGTGGTCTTCATCAGCCAGAGCCGCTTTTCGTCGTCTTCGGAAACGTCAATCTCGCTGTAGGCGACGCCCTTGCGGGCAAATAGGGCCTTGGCCCGCCCGCAGTAGGCACATATTTTGGTCGTGTAAATAACTACTGAAGCCACGCTGTACAATTTGGCCACGAATTGGGCAGCGCGCAAGTGCGCAACGTTCGCAATCTGGCGCGTTACCGACATATTGAGCATCAAGCGCGCAAAGTCATAGCCGATTCAATTCGACAACTCGGCTAACTTGGTGCGCACCTCAGCGGCGTGGCCCGCTGCCTTCACTTTGGCCCAATGATGCGCGACCTTGCCTTCGGGATCGATCAATACGGTGGAGCGAATGATTCCCATATTCGTCTTGCCGTACAATTTTTTTTCGCCCCATGCACCGTACTTCTCGATCACTTTGTGCTCGGGATCTGACAAGAGTTTTATTTTCAGCCCGTGCTTAGCAATGAACTTGACGTGTTTTTCCGGCGAGTCGGCGCTGCATCCGAGTACCACCGCATCCAATTTGGCGAAGCCCAAAATTCCACTGGTAAACTCGCAGGCTTCAACGGTGCATCCGGGCGTATCGTCTTTCGGGTAGAAATAGAGGACTACCCACTTCCCTGAAAAATCGGAAAGCTTTATGTTGGCGCCCTTTTCGTCCCGTAAAGCAAACGCTGGTGCTTTCTTGCCTATGCTGAGCGTACTCATTTTATCCTCGATTCTGCTCCGTGCCCGTTGACGAGGTTAATGCCAGGTCAATCTTGAATTTGAAACAGAATATCGCCCCATCTTTGGTGCCGAATCAATATTGTGGGCAAAGCCCCGCTAGGATAGGCAAAAATCGGGCACCGCGATGGGTCCAAGCCGGGGTTGAGGTATGCCTCGACCCCGCACGCCGAATCAAGTGTGTTGCCAAGGGTCAAGCCTCTGCGTGAGGCAGAGCATGAGGCATTTTGCGGTCCTGCCGCTAAGGGCTACCGATGTACTCGAACCAATCGAAATCGGCTGGGCTTCGACTGCGCTGCCCATGTCCGGTAGCGTAAAGGCCAATCATGGCTCCGGTGAAGTGCATCGGCCCCCGTTTCGAGATGTATTCCGAAGACAGTGGGCGCGTGGGCAGCGCGCCTAACGCCCGTCGGCGGCCGCGAATTACCGCGCTAAACGTGTAGTACCGGGCGCACGCTTCGACATCGAGAACGACGGGTCCCTGTCCCGCGCTCTGCGAGCCCACGGTCACTCGCGTCCCCTCAATCGTCGATACCAGTTGCACCTGCCGCGCGCCGTTCACGTGCCGCAGCGCCAAATCATAATGAAAGCCTTCACGAGCCCGCACGAACAGGCCGGCCTCCTCATGAGCGCGACTGGGCTCGAAATCGACTTTCGTGCGACATCGAACGTCGAAGTGTCGCTGACGTTGCACGACGGCGCTCTGCGATTGCACGTCGTCTAGCGTCGAGGCGGCGCCGATTAGCCGTAGGTGCCCCGGGCGCGCATTGAGCGACCAGTCACGCGCTCGAGGATTGCGAATGAATTGCCAGTCGAGGCCTAGCGTATGCTCGTCGAAGTCATCCCTCGCGGGTGGATTGTCCCACGGATGATCTCTTAATGCAGGCTTTGCGTAACTAATCGGAACCGTGCCGTGATGCCCAATGAGGGGCCAACCGTCCCGAGTGAACGTGACCGGTGCCAAGAACGTTTCGCGCCCCAAGTGATGAAACCGGCCATATTTTGGCCTGATCCCGAGCAAGACGGCCCACCAACTCCCATCCTTGAGCTCGACCAAGTCCACGTGACCAACCGCGTGAATCGGCGAACGCGGCTTGTCATTGTGTGTCAATACCGGATTGTACGGGTAGCCTTTGAAGGGTCCAGATGGCTTCCTGCTGCGCGCAATGACGATTGAATGATCGTAAGAAGTGCCTCCCTCCGCTGTGAGCAAGTAGTACCAGTCGCCAATCTTGTGTAAGTGAGGTCCTTCGGTCCACTCCCCACCCGTGCCCTTCCAAACGGTTCGCAACGAACCGATTAGTTTGCTCGTTGCTATATCGATCTTGGCTTGCTTAATAACCGGATGTTCGAAGTCATGTCCCGTTGCATTGCGTGTGTAGTAGACATCATCACCTTCGAAATAGAGAGATGGGTCAATCCCTTGCTGGTCGATGGGGATCGGATCCGACCAAGGCCCTTCTGGGCGACGCGCCGTAACGAAGAAATTACCGATTCGACCAATGTTGGTGGTGACCAGATAAAATCGACCTTTGGCATAGCGCAATGTCGGCGCATAGATGCCGCAGGAACTGGGTGCCAATTCCAAATCGAGTTGGCGCTTTCGAGTGAGCACATGGCCTAGTTGCTTCCAATGCACGAGGTCACGGCTATGAAAGATCGGCACGCCCGGGAAGTACTCGAAGCTGCTCGTAACCAAGTAGAAATCGTCGCCTACACGGCACACGCTGGGGTCAGGGTAAAATCCTGGAAGTATTGGATTTTGATAACGATTGGACATAAATTTCACCTAACCCTGCCGAGCGGGCGGGATTTAGGGTGGGAGAAGTAAATGGGATACAGCATTCGTCTAATACGGAAGCAAAAGCCGTTCACCGACGACTTCGAATTCGACCGAGAGCGGCGCTCGTCCCATCAACTGGACACTCCGCGCATCCGGCTGACTGCCACCGATGGTGACTCGGAATCTGCCGGGTTCTAGCCAGCGTTGCCCCAGCTCGTCAATCAGTGAGATGTCCTTGGGCGTAAGACTAAATTCGACTATGCGCGACTCACCGGGTTTCAGGTGCAACCGAGCGAAACCGCGCAGCTCATGATGCGGCACTCGGCAGCTGGCTTCCAAGTCCTTGACGTAGAGTTGACTCACCTCGTCGCTCGCGCGTGAGCCCCTGTTCCGAACGATTGCAGTGACGCTGAGGTCTTCACCCGCGGACAATCGCGACTTGGAAATCGAAATGTCCGTGTATTCGAAATCGGTATACGAAAGTCCGAATCCAAACGGGTAGAGTGGCTCCTTCTCGAGATACCTGTAGGTGCGACCCTTCATGCTATAATTCGTCATGGGCGGAACATCCTCGATATTGCGGGGAAACGTGATCGGCAGGCGCCCAGCTGGGCTCTCTTTGCCGAACAGCACATCCGCGATCGCGGTGCCACCTTCCTCGCCCGGGTACCAGGCATCCAGGATCGCATTCACATTATGATCAGCCCACGTGATGCTGAGCGCGCTTCCTGCCAAAAGCACGAGTACCGTCGGCTTGCCGAGCGCAACGATCTCCTCCATTAGACGTTGCTGCAGCCCTGTCAAATTCAAGTCCAACTTGTCGCCGGAGGCTTCGGAATTGCTTGCGTCGCCCTCCTCACCCTCGATCTCCGCGGACAGGCCTAAACACAAGACCACTACATCGGAGCGCTCCGCCATGCTCGTTGCTTCGGAAAGGTTGCCAGCGCGACTGAGCCCGTCGGTATCTAGCCCTGTGTGCTTGCACCCATCCGTGTACCAGACTTTGGTGGATTTGTTTACAGCGGCACGTATACCCTCGAGCGGCGTCACTAACTTGGAAGGCATGCCGAAATAGTTGGCTAAGGGCACCGAGGGATCGTGAGCATTGGGGCCAATCACCGCGATGCTTCTGACGTCGGGTGAAAGTGGCAAAACGCCGTCATTTTTCAGCAAGACAATCGACTCGCGCGCAGCCCGCAACGCCAGGTCGCGATGCTTTTCGCAATCATTTACTTCATAAGGAATCGAAGCGTAAGGTACCCGCTCGGGCGGGTCGAAAAGCCCGAGCAGCATGCGCGCGCGAATCAGCCTTTTCAGTGACATATCTACATCAGAATCAGTCAATAACCCTTGTGTCACCGCCTGTGGAATGTGTTCAAATGTACAGCCGCAGTTGAGATCGCAGCCGTTCTTTATTGCGAGCGCGGCCGATTCTTCCCAACTGTTCGTGACCTTGTGGGACTCGTGAAAATCCTTGATCGCCCAGCAATCGCTGACGACATATCCCTCAAAGCCCCATTCCTCGCGCAGGATTTTCTGGAGCAGTGTCGGGCTGCCGCAGCACGGTTCGCCGTTGGTCCGGTTGTAGGCNNGGCTGCCGCAGCACACTTCCCCGTTGATGCGATTGTACGCGCCCATGATGCTATACGCCCGAGCCTCGGTGATGCAGGCATGAAACGCGGGCAGGTATGTCTCACGTAAATCCTTCGGGCTCACGATGGCATCGAAGCTGTGTCGCAAGCCTTCAGGGCCACTATGCGCGGCGAAATGTTTGGGTGTGGCAACAGTCTTCAAATACTTGGGATGGTCACCCTGCAGGCCTTTGCAAAATGCGACTCCCAGTTTCGCGGTCAAGTAAGGGCACTCACCGTAGGTTTCATGGCCACGGCCCCAGCG
>PMCK01000464.1:0-4075 GCA_003154095.1 Myxococcales bacterium
GGCTTCGTCGTCGACGATGCAATCGTAGTGACCGAAAACGTCACGCGCTACATAGAGATGGGTGAGTCGCCGCTAAAGGCCGCCTTCAAGGGCGCACAGCAGATAGGATTTACGATTGTCTCGATTACTGTGTCATTGCTAGCGGTGTTCGTTCCCATTTTGTTTATGGGTGGNNGGTGGAATTGTTGGGCGCCTATTTCGAGAATTTGCCGTAACGTTGGCCATCGCGGTTGCCATCTCCGGAGTAGTTTCACTGACATTGACGCCGATGATGTGCGGACGTTTGCTGGACAATCCAACATCCCGGCACGGCTGGGCCTATCGCCAATCGGAACGTGGGTTTGAGGCAATGCTCCGAGTTTACGAACGCAGCCTGCGTTGGGTGGTGAATCACACGCTTCTGATGGGATTTGTTTCGACAGGCATCGTTGCCTTGACCATTTGGCTCTACATTTTCGTTCCGAAGGGACTATTTCCGCAGCAAGACACTAGCATGATTATGGGCTTCTCCGAAGCCCCCCAAGACGTGTCGTTTCCGGCCATGAAGAGTCGCCAATCGGAACTCAATGAAGTCTTGCTGAGCGATCCNNCGGCGCTCAATGAGGTTTTGCTGAGCGATCCCGATGTTCTGCATGCGGTGTCTTTTACGGGTGGAGGGTTCGGGGCGTCGGCGGGAAATACGGGTACGGTGTTCTTGGACATTCGCGAGCGACCGGCACGTAAAGCCACGATTGACGAGGTGGTCGCGAGGCTAAGAAAGCGACTGGCCAAGTTAGTCGGGGTCAACCTCTATTTGCAACCCGCGCAAGATGTAAGAGTAGGTGGCCGCTCGAGTCGAACGCAATATCAGTACTCGGTTCAGAGTGCAAATCTTGACGAACTGCGGCTCTGGGCGCCCCGAGTTCTCGAAGCGCTCAAGAAAATACCACTACTCAAGGATGTTACGACTGATCTGCAGTCTGCAGGACTGCAATTGGATGTGGTGGTCGACCGTGATACAGCTTCGCGCATGGGCATCACGATGCAGACCATCGATAGCACGCTTTACGATGCGTTTGGCCAAAGGCAAGTAGCAACCAATTACACACAGCTCAATCAATATCGAGTTGTATTGGAAGTATCGCCGCAATATTCACTCAATCCTGACTCGCTGCGACAAATTTACGTTCCGTCAGCTTCGGGAGCACCGGTTCCCCTATCGGCGATCGCCCACATGGAGCGCTCGAACACTCCGCTCTCGATTACGCATCAGGGCCAATTTCCTTGCGTGACACTCTCATTCAATCTGGCGTTGGGGGTGTCGCTTGGGCAAGCCGTGGATGCGATTCACCGCGGCGAGCGGGGCATCGGTCTGCCGGCGAGCGTAAAGGCGGGTTTTCAGGGCACGGCTCAGGCCTTCAAAGATTCACTCGCCAATGAACAAATATTGATCCTAGCGGCCCTGGTCACTGTCTACTTGGTGCTCGGAATTCTTTACGAAAGTCTAATTCACCCAATCACAATTTTGTCCACGATTCCTTCGGCGGGGCTGGGCGCCTTGCTCGCGTTGATCGTCTTCAAGAATGATCTAAACATCATTGCACTCATCGGAATCATTTTATTGATAGGCGTCGTCAAGAAAAATGCAATTCTGATGATTGACTTCGCATTGGAAGCCGAGCGCACCCTTGGTCTCGATTCCAAATCAGCCATATTGCGTGCCTGCAGCCAGCGTTTTCGACCCATACTTATGACAACGGCCGCTGCAATGCTCGGTAGCTTACCGCTCGCACTCGGACGTGGCAGCGGATCGGAATTGCGTCACCCGCTGGGGCTTTCGATTGTCGGAGGGTTGCTAGTCTCGCAATTGCTGACCCTGTTCACGACACCTGTAACGTACTTGGTGCTGGATCGATTTGCCAAGAAGAGAAAGCCCGCAGAACCGGCCCCTTCGAGAGTCGCGCCATCCCGCACCCCTGACTTTGCTATTCCAACGTGAAAATGTCGGCAACGCCCTATAACCTTCGCAGCCCAGTAGCATTGGCCAACAGATGGTCTCGCACCACCTGCGACCTGTCTCGAGCTACTTGCACGAATATTCCCTGCCCGCCGTCACTCAAGCGATGTCCGACGAATAGCCTCGTTTCGTTGCCGTCGCGTTCGAGCTCTTTTACATGCTTGAGATTCACGAGCCATGACCTGTGAACTCGCATGAAGGTTCGACCAAAAGACGCTTCAATGGCCGACAGCGAGAGATCCAGGTCGAAACTTCCCAGTTCCGTATGCGCAAATGTCATTCGGTCTGCGGCTTCGAAGGCCCAGATTTCCTCGGGTTCCAGAAATACGAGGCTCTTTTTGCGGCGCGATACTATGCGCAATTTCCCGTAATCGTGGTTGGTATCTAGGGGAAGCCTAGCGCGCACGCGATGCAAACACTGATTGACCCGTTCCTCGCTGAAGGGCTTAAGCAGGTAGTCAACGACTCCCAACTCGAAGGCCTCCACAGCATGGTTCTCGAATGCGGTAGCCAGAACGAACATTAGCGAGCGACGGGACTCTATTTCCGTGCGCACCCAATCGAGGCCCGCCCGCTCACTGCCGCGGCCCGCTAACTGCACATCCACGAACACGACATCGACGTTAACCCCGGATGTCGGCTGCAGAACTTGACGAGCCTGCTCGTCATCGGCAACAGCGCCGACGACTTCGGCTAGTCCGCTAGATTCAATCAGCTCGACCAGGTAGTTTCGCGCTGGCCATTCGTCCTCCACAACCAAGGCACGGAGGCGATCTTTAGGTCGCTCGGGGAACGCACTAGTATTCATCACTTACCTCAGTGCAGTGGATGGCAATTCGACGACCGCACGCGTACCCGCCGCCGACGATTCCAATTGCAGGATGCCACTGGCACCGTACTTGAGCTGCAAACGACGCCTTACGGCGTGCAGTCCAAATGCAGTGTCTCGCTCCTGATCTCGAATGCCGGGACCGTTATCCTCGATGCTGCATACAAGTCGATCGTGCTCGGGGCTCGCCCCCCGCAGGATGTCAGCCCGCACGACGACATTGCCGCAGCCACCACTGCGTCTCAAAGCACCGTGCTTGACGGCATTTTCCACGAGTGGCTGCAGCAACAATCGGGGCACGAGTGCATCTTTCACTTCACTCGCAATATGCCATGAAAATGTGAGCGCATTGGGATACCGGGCTTCGAGTACATCCGCGTAACGACGGAGCCAATCCATCTGCTTGTCCAGCGGCTGCAGCTCAGTTTCATCGTGAAGCGCATCTCTGAGCAGGTCGCCCAAACATACGAGGAGTCGTCGTGCCTCGCGGGGATCCTCGATGACGAGCCCTGCAACTGCATTGAGGGTATTGAGCAAGAAGTGCGGTTCCAGATTGGCGCGAAGCTGAGCAAGCTCCGCCAGGCTGCGCAATTGCTCGGCCTCGAGCCGAAGCTTTTCGGACTCTAGCGCGCGAAGCTTTGCGTCATCGACCGCGAATGGGAAAACGAATGCGAGCGCCCACAGACCGAAGTGCAATTGACCGAAAGTTATTCCAAATGAAATTGCGCGGGTCAGCTGCAGTTTCGTGTCCGCATGAAACCGAATCGCTGGAAAGCTTTGTGCAGCAAGCCACAGCAGCGCACCAAAAATCGCACCCAAACACCCAGCAACTAGTACCCCCAGAAATAGCGTTGCCAGCGGCCCCATCCGACGACGCGTCGTCCACCCATAGCCCCAAGACAAGATGCCCATCAGCGCCGGCATCTCGATGCTCATGAACAGAACCTGCGAGAGCGCGCGAACGCGGTCGTGACTGGCGACATATTGAACCGCAACTTGAAGCAGTACGATGCCAACGACGACCGCAATTCCTAGCCCACGACGCCCATTTTGCGACAGGGGCAGACTCCGCAGCGCCTTGGGTTGAATCCTACGCACGACGATCACTTACCACATCAAGGGCACACGGGTCGGAGGGGTGGTGCGACAAACCAGACCTACCAGGCGCGACCATTGATGTTGTGAGGAAATGGCACGCGCTTGGGGGCGGACTACCAGCCTGGCTAAACGTTCAGTCCGGACTTAGCCCG
>PMCK01000464.1:4130-32484 GCA_003154095.1 Myxococcales bacterium
CCGCCACTACTACGGGCCGCCAGACACTGGCCAACCCTGTGCATCCAATGCCAATTGGGAAATCCGCAATGTTGCGTTGGCGTTGCTCGAGTTCAGAGCGTGATAGACATTATACGCGCCGTTCGGAGTGAGGATGACGGCGTTGTGGCCCGGGGCGTGCCAGGTTGAGTTGCCTGTCACTAGCAGCGTGCCGCCGCCGTTGAGCATATTCGTGCCCGCCTTGTCGACGTAGGGACCTGTCACACTCGTCGAGCGACCCACGCGAATGTTGTAGTCATAGTTACCACTACAACAGCTGCCAAACGAGACGAACAAGTAGTAATAGCCGCAGGTGTGGATGATGAATGGCCCTTCGATCGAGCTATTGCGCGCGATGTTTTGGGGTGCCGCCGTATCTGCCCGGGCGCCGGTAGAATCGAGCTTGATCAGCATGATGCCATTCCAGAAGCTCCCAAAGTCCATCCAGGCTTGACCAGCATCATCGACGATGACGTTCGGATCAATCGCGTTCCAATTGTCCGTCGTGCCGACATTCGAGCAAATTACCGATCCGTGATCCGCCCAAGATCCCGAGGTTAGGCTTGCGCGGGTTGCATGCCCAATGCACGACTTGTTGCTGCCAAATGTGGAGACCGCGTAGTAAAGGTGGTACTGGCCGCCCCAGAACGAAATATCGGGCGCCCAGATATTGGTGACGCCACTGATGGACCCCGCTACCCAGGCGGGAATGCTCGAAAAAACATCGGGTTGACCCGTCCAAGCGGTCAAGTTGGTGCTCGTTTTGTAGCCGATCCCGTTGCCGGTTGCATATTGGTAATAGACACTATTGGACAAGATGACGACCGGATCGTGCGTCCCAAGATTTCCGGTCAATGTGAGTGTCGTAGGCGGATTGGCGGCATCATAAGCTGGAATTCCGCAGCTGGATGATGATGTACCTCCCGCACTCGGTGTGCCGCCGGTAGCGGGGGTTCCGCCCGTGGCTGGAGTGCCGCCCGTGGCCTTTGAACCACCGGTTGTAGCCACCGACCCACCGGTGCTCGACGCTCCGCCCGCAGCCTTACTTCCACCGGTCCCAAGCGTGCCGCCCGTGCTGGGCGCGCCACCTACTTTGCTGCCTCCCATAGCCACCGTGCCACCAGTGCTCGGCACGCCGCCCTCAGCTTGGCTGCCACCCATAGCCACCGTGCCACCGGTGCTCGGCGCGCCGCCCGCAGCTTGGCTGCCACCCGTTGCCCCCGTGCCACCAGTGCTCGGCATACCGCCCGTCGGATTGGTTCCCCCGGTTGCAGTGGCGCCTCCTACGTTGGGTGCTCCCCCGGTGTTCTTCGCGCCGCCCGTGCTCGGCATGCTCGTGGCGCCAGTTCCCCCTGTGCTTGGCACGCCGCCAACTGCCGTGGAGCCCGCGGCGCTCGTGTTACCGCCGGTCCCAGGAACAACACCACCCGAGTCGGACCCGGAACATCCGAGAATCAATGATCCGACTATGCCGGATAGCAATAAGGATTTTGAGAACTGAACACTGCGAGCGGTGCTTTTTCTTGTGAACATGATCGAGAAGACTCCTGTCGGTCAAGACTCACTCGCCGGAAGGCACGGTAGCTCCTGCGGACTCAAGGGACAGACTCCCCGCCCCCTCTTTAGTGCAATCACTTGCACTAATCGGGCGGGAATTAATCGACGCGAACGCACACCGTCACAATGGAAAACTCCACTGTTGACGTTCAAGGTTACCTCGAGCGACAACGACAGTGTCCAGTGTGTGTCAAGGTCCCCCGGATACTGGCCAGCCGTCATTGCCAAAAACCAATTCGGCGATTCGCAATGTGGCCTGCCCATTCGAGTCGGCATCGTACGCGTGATAAGCATTGTAGCGTTTTGCTCCGTCCGTGAAGACACTGTTGCTGCCGGGCCCCTTCCAGCGATTGTCACTCTCGAGCACGAGCGTGCCGCCGCCGGGCTGCGAGGTGTCGGTGATCATGGGTTTACCATCGCGATCGATATAGGGACCGAGCAGATTCGTCGCGCGCCCAACGCGAATGTTGTGGTCGCTGTTAACGCCGTTGCAGCAGTGATCGAACGAGACAAAAAGATAGTAATACTCGGTGCGCTTCATCAAGAAGGGCGCTTGAATCGCCGGGTTGTCGCTGGAGCGAGTCGCCAGCGTAGTCATTTGCGTATCGAGGCGACCTCCGTCTGCATTGAGTGCGATAAGTTTAATCCCACTGTCGTAACTGCCAAAGACGAGCCAAGGTTGGGTTTCGACATCGAAGTATAGGCTCGGGTCGATAGCGTTGAAGTTCTCGACGGCCCCGTTTACATCCGAGCAAATAACCGACCCCTGGTCGACGAATTCGGACCCTTGACCGATGGAATCCGCCGTGGCGTGCCCAATGCAGGACTGAGCACTCCCGAACGTCGATGCGGCGTAATAGAGGTGATACTTCCCGCCAAAGAATGCAACGTACGGCGACCAGAGGTCGGTTGCATTGGGTACTAGATTGGCGATCCAACTCGGATTTTGCGAAAAAACCGGTTCTTCATCCTGCCATGTGTGTAGATCGGTCGAACTCTTGACGATAATTCCAGGCCCGGTCGCATACAACCAGACGCGCTGCCCGACTCGAATGACCGCCGGATCACTTAGCAAAATCGACCCACTCAAACTCAATGGTTGCGGCGGGTTGCTCGGGTCGAAATCTCCTGTTGAAGAAGCCACTACATCCGGTGGACCACTGCATGCGATTGCCAGAAGGCAACCGGTCATGGCGAAGAGCCCCGAGCCTGTCACGTCCCGGCCAACGTTGCTGTGCATCACGGTTGCCGCGTCTGTTGCCGACTGCGAATGCTCGCGGCCTGGACGCTGTTCGGGTAGTCCCACAGGAAATCGGCGATTGCCGACTGCTGCTCGGAGTCGCGCCCGAGAAGCTGTAGCGCTCGAATCCTTCCATAACGCGCCTCACGTGTCAGCGGCCCGCCCATGCGCAAATAGTTGTCGAAGGAATGCAGCGCGCGCGCCGGCTGCCCAAGTTCCGATAGTTCGAGCTCACCGAGCGACACGAAGGAGACCCTGGCCTCGTCGCTGCGAGGATAAATGGCTACCAATTGACGATATGTCGCTGCGCATTCGCGATACTTACCCTGAGAACGCAAGGCTTGAGCGCGCGCCAACAGGGCGCTCGGGCTCGACACCGAAGGCGCTGCGGGAGCGTTAGCCTTTTGCTCCGAGTCCGCCGGCTCCGGAATTGATTCCGTCACTGCGAGCTCGAAACTGCGTTCGATGGTGTCCCTCGGTTCCGTAGGCAGCAGCTCGGTCACCGGCGCATACCCTTGCAGTGACACGGCCAGACGACTGCCGTCCGCGAGATATGCCGATACCGGAGTAGGACCAATCGTTAGGTCATCGACATTGACATTGGCGCCGCTCGGACGAGTCATCACGTCGAGCCGCTTCCGCTTGCCTGAGCGAGGAAGACTCGAAAGGGCAAGGAGAACTTTGTCATCCGCAACCGCCTGATCAGACCAGGCTTCGACGCTAATTTCTTGTTTTATCACCGCCTGTGAAGGCGCAATCAAGTCCCCGGTTTGATTGGTCGGTGTCCGCATCCACACATGGCCTTCGTGTAGACGCACCGTAACGTCTTGTTGGGCATCGAGTCTTACTGAAAAAACCGTGCCCTTGGCGACAATGACTGCCTTCGGAGTTTCCACACGATACATGCTGCCCGGAGGCTGCCGGTCGAGGCGCGACATCAACCGCCCCTTGTTGAGCCGCACTGCAAGCTGCCTGGGATCCTCGAGGGATAAAGTGGCTTCGCTATTGGCATCGAGGCACGTCGTGATTGACGAACTGAGAGCTATACAAGCTAGCCCCTGCTCCGTCTTCAGGTATTCAGTCGCACTTACGACTTGTCCTGCGCGCGCAGGTCGCGACCCGAGTGACACCTTACCAGCAATTGACACTAGCCGTGCAGCGGGAGCCACTGGCTCTGTAACCGCAGCTTTCGGCTTTTCGCGCAAAAACCAGGCGGTGCCTAGAGTTAGCGCGATTCCAGCGGCCAATCCAAAGGCCCAACTGTAGCGACCCTGCAGCCAAGCAGACGCCGCATACGACCTTTTTCCGCGAGAGATGCTCGATGATTCCGTGACGGGCAATTCAAGAATTTCAGGCTGAGTCATTACATTACCGAGCGACGACCAAAACCTGGACTCCTGCCCACACTCCGCACAGCCGGCTGCATGATCCGTGAGCCAGCGGTGGTCTGTATCCGATAGCAACTCGCCTAGTGCGGCCCTATCCGTCAATTTCATCCAGCGGTCGCAATTCGAGTCGGTCATTGTTGACTCCCCGTCGTTCTCGTAAGCGATAGATCGCGACGGATCAATCGGCGCAATTGGGCGCGCCCGTGAAGCAGGCGATCCTTGACTGTGTTGGGTGACACCTCGGTCATCTCGGCGATTTCCTCGACCGAGTAGTCCATCACGTGCCGCAGGACCACGGCGACACGCCGCGTCTCGGGCAACAGGGCCAGGTACTCGACCATCTTCTTCGGGAACTGATCGAAGTTGGGCGCGGGGCTCGCGTCACCAATATTCTCCAGGTCGTCGCGCACTTCGCATTGCATCGAGCGCATGCGGCGTTGACGAGCGTGACGGATTGCGGTGCGTGCAGCAATGCGATCGGCCCAACCGAGCAGGCTCTCGCCACGAAATGTGCCCGCGCTGCTCAGGATCTCCATCAAGATGGCCTGAGTTGTATCTTCAGCGTCGAGAGCGCTGCCGAGAATCGAAAGCGCAATGCTATGCACTCGCCGGCGCAGCCGCTCCACCAACAAGCGCTGGGCATTCGAATCACCCGCAGCAGCCGCACTGACCAGCTCGAGGGATTCATTTTGCGTGACGGTAGACATGGGGGGATCGACATCTCAGTGGCTTGGCATTCAATTTTCGGGCGGAAGCTTGATTGGGGGGAACGGCAGATCGTCACCGCCAGCCCAAAACCAAGCCCAATTCAAGCGTCGGCCGAACGGGCAGGATTTTAGCTATCGTTTGACGCTGTTCGGCGATCGCCAGTTCGAAAGAGTATGGATTGAGTGGAAATTCAGCACCGGCCGCAGCCGTGAACCACAGCGACGAGACCAGGTACGTCTCGAAGCGTACGCGACCTGAAACCGTCCACAACCAACGCCAGTGGGGCTCCTGGCCCGATAGCGGCATCCGGGAGAAAGTGGTTTCGCGCCGGACCGGATCGGCCGAAAACGCCGACTCGACGATGACGTTGAGAGCACCCGACCAAACTCTATAGCCAACGAATGCCTCCATCGGGTGTCGCTGAACCGAGACTTCAGCTTGATTATTGGATACAGAGAGACCGGGGAAAACCGAGTAGCCGAAACCAAAACGAACGGGCCTCTTTCGGACCCACAAGCGAAGTCCAACCCCCCCTTGCCAGTTGGCATTGCTCACTGGGTGAGAGAAGATTCCGCTCAATTCGACGGCACCTTTGGGTTCGCGAGCATACGTGACAACTTGTCTTTCGGGAAGCGGTGACACTGGCGGATGAGGCGGTGGCGTGGCGCCGACCGGTTTTGGCAATGCGATCTCAGCCATCGCCACGTCACCGCCGTCCAGGCGCGCCTGGATCGCTGAGCGCAAGATGAGCGCGAGTTCCTCTGAGGCGGCGGCAGGCGATTCGCTGACTGCAACTTCACGCGCGTACAAGTGGGGCCCCTTGGGGTCGTAGAGATACACGTTGGTGTGACTTTGCTTGCGGGTGATCCAGGCAACCAAAAATGTCTCCGACGCACTGCTCACCTTTTGCGCTTCGCTCACATAGTCGATCAAGTCGAAGAACGCGGGCGCCGTCCTTTCCGACAGCGTCAACGCGAGCTCAGTGAGCTGCCAGCGTAAATTCGGCAAGAAATCGAGCTCAAGGGCATCGGGGCGGGCCGATTGAATCAAGACGACAACTCGTGACTGCGTGGCTGGCTGAGGTGGGACTGCATCGGGTAACGTCGTCGGGGGCGACGCGCAAAGTGCCTGACTCGTGCATAGCGCGGCGACCGCAGCGAACGCTGCGCCCAATCGTCGTCGGTCGCCGAATCGAGTAGCCATGAACGTGCCAGCAGGCGATGCCCAGGGTAGCCCCATTCCCGCTTGGGCGGCGAGCGTGAAAATGACCAGACGGAATGATGGGTGCCCTGTAGCGTGGTCATTGACGAATTTGGGGGCACGTCGGCACGTGGACAACAGTGAACCACCCGCATGTAAGTCGAAGCGTATCAATAATGATTTCAGGGAGTTGTGAGGGTTTGGTCACCAGTCGAGACCTGAACCCAATTAGGGCGTTGCGTAAGTTCCGGGCGATTTCATGCTGTCATGCTATCATGTAATCATGAACACCGAGCTAAAGCGAGTGGGTCAGAGTGGGCAGATAAGCATCGGTCGAGAACTCGCCGGTAAGCTGCTGCGGCTGGAACAATTGGAAGACGGCCGGTTGCTACTCACCCCTGTCGTCGACGTGCCGGAAAGCCAGCTCTGGACCCTGAGCGAACCCCATAAGTCACGCATCGAACGTGGTCTTGCGTGGGCCGCTAAGACTCCCGCCAAGGAAACGGATGTCGCCACTCTTGTCGCCAAAGCGAAGCGTCGCAAACATCGGTGAGGCCGCATGGCTAAAAAACCGCCGCAGCGCGTCCGACTTGATCTGAACTCTCCCGAGTTTCTGGAAGTATTCTTGAGGCTCGAAGGCGCCGATCTAGCGCAGGTCGCAAGCAGCCTCGATCAGATCCGCAAATTGGACTGGTCCAACGTCTACGCATCGAAGGGTCTGCACTGGGAAGCCATCGAACACCTCAAGGCACCGGACGGCAAGTCCAATGTCTACAGCGTCCGTCTAAGCCAGAAGATTCGAGCTATTGCATTTCGCGACGGGGAGTTTATGCGATTCATATCGCTGCATCCTGATCATGACTCGGCGTACCGTTGAGAATCGAGGAATCTACCCCGGCGGAATCTTCGAAGACCGATCCGCCACGTCATCGAGCTCCACCTGCAAGGTAACTACCGACAAGTGAATATCCCAGAGGAACGCGACAACGGAGCCAACCAGGCACAGCAGGCACAGCGAGAACGCCAAGATCACTGGCAATGCAGACTCTATTGTCAATAATGTCTGCACGAAAAGCAAGAGGATCAGGGTCGCGGCGAACAGGATGCTAAGCGAGGCCAGTCCAATTGAAGCGCGATTCCACTGGGCACGCAGGCGTAACAAGCGAATCAATTCGAGCTGACGGGGGTGTCGATCGGGCGCGTTCACTCGCAACTGATGCGCGAGCACCCGCGCTCGATCGAGAATGCGAGCAAAGCGATTCGTAAGACTCAATAGAATGAGACCAATGCCCGAGATCAAAATCACGGGACCGATTGCGCCCTGCAACACGGGAATGATTTGTGTGAGGCTTTTGGTCATGACCGCGCGAGATTACCGCCATTCACCGAGCGCGTGTACGGAACCTCACCAGTCTGGCCGTTTACAGCGCTGCTTGAATACGCGTAGCGCAGAGAGACCGCGTACGTGCGCTGATGGAGGACAATGCGACACCACCGAGGAGCAGCGTTCATTGAATCTACTAGTCGCAGCGACGCGGTTGAGAGTAAATTTGTGGGTCCGCAGAGGAGCAGCCATGCAACACATTGCTTTGACAGGTTGTGTATTCCTAATCAGCTCACTAGCTGCAGCCTGTTCAGGCACTAGCGGAAATGTCAATGGCGCCAGCGCGGGGGGTAGCGGCGTTGGTGGTGAGAGTTTTGGCGCGGGCGGCTCGCCTGCCCATGCCGGCGGTGGTCCTGCCTCCGGCAATCCTTCGGGTACCTGTGCGGTTCCGGCGGAGGCTCAGGCCGCTGTCACAACCAGTCCCACGCACGTCATCGGAGACGGATCCCCCGTCAGTTGTACGTCGAGCGCGGTCGTCTCGACCATCGCGCTCGGCGGAATTATCACGTTCAATTGCGGCCCGGACCCAATCACGATTACGCTCGATCAAACAGCAAAGATCTTCAATAACACGGGCCCGGAAATCGTGATCGATGGTGGCGGACTCGTAACGCTGAGCGGCGCCGGAAAGCATCGAATCCTCTACATGGACACGTGCGACAAGGCCCAGGTTTGGACCTCCGCAGCTTGCCAAAACCAAGACTCACCGCACCTGACGATTCAGAACCTGACGTTGATCGAGGGCAACTCCACGGGTCAATTGGAAGAGGGTGGCGGAGGCGGTGCCGTGCTCGTACGTGGCGGCCGCTTCAAGGTCAACAATTGCCGCTTCTTCAACAATGCCTGCGATCCAACGGGGCAAGACTTGGGCGGCGGCGGGCTGCGCGTGCTCAGTCAGTATAGTGGCCTTCCCGTGTACGTCGTAAATAGCACCTTTGGCGGCGCCGATGGCTACGGCAACCAGTGCTCGAACGGGGGTGGCATCAGCAGCATTGGAGTCTCTTGGACGGTCATCAACAGCCTATTTTCGTACAATCACGCCATCGGCAACGGGGGCAACCCCGCTTCGAGTGGAACCCCCGGCGGTGGCAGTGGCGGCGCTATCTACAACGACGGCAATACTATGACACTAACACTTTGTGGCACACGCATCGAATATAACCAGGTCAATTCGTTCGGTAGCGCCATTTTCTTCGTGAGTAACGACCACACGGGCAACATCGTGATCGACCAGTCCACGATCACGAACAATATCGGTGGCTCTTGGTACCCCACGTACCCTCAAATATCGAATCACGACGATACGCCAATCACGGTAACCAACTCGACGATTCAATAGGGCTATTGCGCCATCGGTTCCGTGCCGTCACTGCAAAAATAAAAAGAATTGTCAACCTCACACCACCCACTGAAATTAGCGTTTGCCGGATTGTGCGGCGCGTTTCTCCTCGCGTGCGTTTCACAGGCCAAAAAGCCCGACCTTCCGCAAGGATCCGGCGCAGCGCAGCAGGCGAATCCAAGCCTTTTGCCAACGACCGGTGCGTCACCGAATGTACAGCTAACGGACGCAGAGATAATCCAGATCGAGCGTGATATCGCGGCCCTCGGGGATGCCGATTCCGCTCGCGTCGACCCAGCATTTCGTTGGATCGCTGCGCGCGGGCGCACCGCAGTTCCGCGGTTGTTGCAGGAACTCGCGCGAGACCGGCTTGGTGGAATTGGCCGCGCGCGCATCCTCTGGTTGCTCGGTCATGCGGGTACGGTCGAAGCGCTGCCCGCGATTCTCGCGGCGCTCTATGATCCTCTGTATCTCGTGCGAACCGCTGCCATCGACGCAACTTCGTCCTTTTCGGATCCGCGTGCAAGGGCAGCGCTCGTCAATCTCTTGATGGACCGCGATCCTGACATCGTAATTCAATCTGCGTTGCGTTTGGGAGATCGGCGCGAGCCCGAAGCTGCGGGCGCACTTGGCAAGCTACTGCTGCGCAACGAGCAGGGGATTCGCTACGCGGCGACACGATCCTTGGCGCGCATCGGGACGCCAGAAGCGCGGCAGCTCTTACGCGCCCACCTCTCGAGCGAAAGCGACGATGAAGTACGATCGTTAATTCAAATGATGATCAGGAGTTCCAACCCATGAGCCTATCTGTCACCTTTCTCGGAGCCGCAAAGAATGTCACCGGTTCGCGCCATTTGGTCGAAGCGGACGGCGTTCGGGTCCTTATCGACTGCGGCCTCTACCAAGAACGTTACAATGCCGCGCGCAACTGGGAACCATTTGCGGTGCCTCCTTCGAGCATCGAAGCGGTCGTGTTGACCCATGCCCACATCGATCACGCGGGTTGGCTGCCGCGACTGGTCAGGCAAGGCTTTCATGGACTTACACATTGCTCGTCAGCAACGGCAGAAATCGTACCGATCGTGTTGGCGGATGCTGCTCACCTACAGGCTGAAGACGTAGCCTGGAAGAAGAAGCGTCATGCCGCCGAGCAACGCGAATCAGTTCATCCTGTCGAGCCACTCTACGAAGAAAAGGACGTTGATACGGCTTGCCAATCGCTGCGCGGGATGCCTTTCGCTGTGACACAAAGAATTGCTCCCGGCATTGATGCGACGCTGCTGCCTTCGGGGCATATTCTGGGTGCGAGCATAGTCCTTATCACGCACCTGAATTCGGGCAAATCCGTACTCTTCTCGGGGGATTTGGGGCGACCTAGCCGGCCCTTGGTGCCGGATCCCGCGCCGCCACCGAAGGCTGATTGCGTTGTAGTCGAATCCACCTACGGCGACCGCATTCACGAAGACGGCGTCGATGTCGCAACGCAGCTGGGCGAGGTTGTAAGTGCCACAATCGGGCGCGGCGGCACACTACTCATACCCTGTTTTGCAGTCGAACGCGCGCAAGAGCTGCTCTTTCACTTGCAGCAGCTGCGCAAACACAACCGCATCCCCAAAGTCCCGGTGTTTCTCGACAGCCCGATGGCGATTCGCATGCTCAAAGTATTCGGCCATCATCCAGAAGCTCTCGACGCAATGTCTCGCGGCCGAATGGCTGCGGGCGACTCGCCGTTCAAGCTACCCGACCTTCGACTCTGCTCGACGCGCGAAGAATCCAAAAAGATCAACGATGTCGATCGCCCGGCCATCATAATCGCGGGTTCGGGTATGTGCACTGGGGGTCGCATCAAGCATCATTTGTCTCAACACCTCGACAATGAGCTAAATACATTGCTCTTCGTTGGCTACCAAGCGTCCGGCACCCTCGGGCGTTTGATCCTGGACGGCGCGAGACAAGTGCGACTCTTTGGCGGCTATCGCCCGGTTTGCATGCAGGTCGCGCAGATACACGGCTTTTCGGGCCATGCCGACCAGCGAGAACTCCTCACCTGGCTCGGCAAGATGCCCGGAGGCCCACGAAAGGTCGCCGTCGTTCACGGGGGCTCTCAAGTCACAACTCTCTTTGCCGGCCTCGTTTCATCTCAATTGGGTTGTGACGTCACGGTACCGGAATTTGGCGACCGCATCGAGATCTAGAGAGGTACCGCGTGGTGGTCGAGGCGCCACGCAAACCTATATGTGTCGACTGAGCGCATCCGTAAGGGTTGCGAGCAGCCCCAGACGCGCTGGTTTGGGGTTTTCGTGGCGCTAAGTCACGGAAAGCTGCTTGGCGTTTGCGCAGTGTCGATGCAGACCGTCGGACGCAAGAAGACATTCGCGTAAACCATAGGATGGGTTAGGGGTTGCCCAGAAGAAGCATTCATCCTGTCGTGCCCCAAGGCGCGCCACGACCTGCCCGAGCGCAAAGCCCTCCCATGAGGCTCCCAGGCGCGGATGAACGTCGAGCTCGGCACGCGTTTGCAAACCAAGCAGCGTATGCAAAAGGCCGCTGTCGGCGAAGTACACTCTAGGAGACTTTACCTGCCTTTTGCCTAGATTCTCGTGGAATGGGAGCAGCAGCCGAACCATGAAGGTACCGGATAAGAGATCAAGGTAGCGGCGAACGGTGGTATCCGCGACACCAAAGGAGCGAGCGAACTCAGCGCTGCTCCAGATCTGGCCGTGCCAATGCGCGTTGGCGCGAAAGCACACGCAGTTGCTACCATGAAATATCAGCGGTTACCACCGATATTTCATGGTACCAATCATTCGAGTTTGTCGGACAATTACTAGGGACACCCCCTAATTCGCGGTAATCAGCGAATATTCGGTAGTCCAGCAGGGGATTGCATCGGCGCACGCGTAATGGGTTACGTCTAAGTGCCGGACGAGACAGTCAGTTAGTGTAGTTGGATTGGGCCCTGTGATGTCGGCAACAATCCGAACTGCGCAGCCATTGGAAAATACGATGCCAATCCTACTTTCCAGCGGCAAACCTCCGCAGAGCCGAACGAGATCATGTAACTGTGAATCCAAGGTCGAACCCACGCAATCCGCCGTGCAGTCATGAGTCGTCCTCTGATCGCAATTTCCGGCGTCCGCGCCCAGTTCAGTGGACTGACCGGGTAGCGCCGTGCAGGCGGCTGCGTCCTGCCCGACTGCGGTAATCGCAGCCGCCTGGTCAATACATATAGAACCATCGATACCAATATGACTCGTGTCGGGTGGGGTTGTATCTACAACCGAGTTTGGGTTCTTACTAGTACTACACCCCATTAGGAGTGCAGTCGCAATGACAAGTAAGTGCTTCATAATGCCAACCACTTAGCACACAAAGCGGTCAATGCACGGCCAGCCTGCCCGCTTTGCGGCGACGAATCACGGCCAGAATCGCCACGAGCAGCGGCCACTGTGACCGCCGAGGGTTCGCCGTTCTGCAACTGCATGAGCCTGCGTCGCCGGCGCTCGTGGACCCCGCCGTGGTGGAATTGCCGCCTAGGCCACTTGCTCCAGCATTGCCGGTTCCGCCAACGATTGCCGCAAGACCACCCGTCGCCGAGGCGCGGCCCGCAGCGTTTGCAATCCCGCCCGTGGCTGCGCCGCCGGTGCCGCCTGCACTATTCGCAATGCCGCCCGTCGCTGCACCGCCGGTGCCGCCCGCGCTGTTTGCAATGCCGCCTGTTGCAGGGCCGCCCGTACCGCCTACAGTGTTCGCGACACCGCCTGTCGCTGCGCCGCCGGTGCCACTTGCTGTGTTCGCGACTCCACCCGTCGCCGCACCACCCGAGCTCGATGTGCCCCCCGAGCTCGCGGCTTGCGGGCCATATCCAGGTAAAGTTGCACCCAATTCATAAGCGCCGAGATCCGGTGCAGAACCGGCGAAGTCCTCATTCAACCCGGGCCAGACTTGGCCCCTATCAATGGCTGCGCTGCCCGCTAACAGGCGCAGATCCACGTTAGACTTGGGGGGATACGGATTGCTTGGGAACGTTATGGCACTCGCGAACACACCGAGATCGACCTGCACGGCGTGCACTTCAGTGGTGTTCGAGTGTAACGTGGCAAGGGAATTGAACGTCGCTGCGCCGACCCTACCAGCAAATGTATTGGTACCAATCGACCCGAGCCCATCGTAGTCGAATGAGCAGGTAGTGTCAGCATCGGCAAGGTCCAGAACGCGTCCGCTGCCGTTTCCGTACCCGCCATACGTGCCGCCTCCGGTCCCTCCGATGAATAAATTATTGCGAAAGAGTGCGCGGCTCCAAGTTGCGCCAGCGTAGCAGCCGAAAGCGTCACCACATTTGACGACTGAATTGTGAAATACAACGTCGCCGACAGTGCCATTGTGAAACTTGAATGGTGAGTAAAGCACGTTGAACATTACATTTCGTATGAAATAAGTCGGCCCGCCTAGATCAGGCTGAGAGCTCATGCCATCGAAGCAATTCTTGATTTGGTTGCGAACGACGCGTACATTGCCCATAGCGGAATCCGCCTCGATGGCATCGTCCGTGGCCTCTTCGATGTCATTATTGCAAATATCAATCGAGACCTGCTCGTAGGCCTCGTCGTACTCCATGAGCGAGATGTCGTCGCGAAAGTCCTTGACGTGATTGTTGCAAATCACATGCCCGGAACCAGTGAATTGAATCCCCTCACCTCCGTTGTAGCCGTCGGAACTCAATTGGTTGTCGACCCAGGTCGCGCCGCCGACGACGTCGTTGCCCACGATGTAATTGTTGCGAGGAATATCGTTACCGATCTCGAAAGTTATGCCGCCCGCCGTGGTTCGGATCTTGCAGCCGCGAACTACCATGTTGGATGCACCGTGCAGGCGGACCTCACCTTGAACCGTCACATTTTCGAGATAAACGTATTGCTGGTCGTCCATTGTCACGCGACCTTGGACAATCACCGTGTCCACGTTTTCACCGCGTAGTACAATGGGCATGCCCTGTGTACCACTCTTGCCGATGGTGAAGGCCGGGTAGTTTCCCGCGCCGAGCAGCAGCAGATCACCCGGCTTGGCTGCGGCAATAGCCGCAGCGAAGTTGGTCGGCGTCACTGAAATAGAATTGGCATTCGCGGGGGCTACCGGTATTGGGCGTGTCGATACGGTCGTCGTCTTTGTCGTCGAGCCGCCATCGGAATCACTCAGCGTTAGCTCGATTTCATAACTGGTGCCGGGCGAAAGGTCGAAGATACTTCCCGAATGTTTGTTTGCCCATTGGCCATTGCCCGAGCCAAACGTGCCGGTCGTGTTATTCCCCGCCGGGATTCGAAACAGATTTATTCCGTTTTGCCAAGTGTTAGTGCCTGCAACGCGATAACGTACCGCGACGGTGCCGTTGTTGTTTGTGTCTCCAGTAATCGGCCAATCTACCGCGATACTTTGCGTTGTCGGGAAGGGGGTAGTGATAGCACCCGCCGTTGTGGCAACTTGGGCAAAGCCCACCACGGATGTCGAACTTGCGATGCAAATTGCCGCTGCCCCGGAGAGCCTTGCCTTCATGAAGATAATGTTAAGTAAATCATGCAATATTGTCGATGTGCGTCGATATTGCTGATGTCGCACCTCTAGAGCTATTGGCGGGAGCACACGGACATCCGCAAATTTGAAGTGTATTTTATTCAACATCAACGAACAAGAGTGAGCTTCCGAGGGGCAGGCCATGCTGTGCTCGCTCTTGGTCGGGTAGTTATGGGGGTCTGCCATGCTGCGACTCGCTACGCGTTGCCGCGATTTCGATGATGTCTGTGTGATGTTTCGTTCACGCCACCACATTTTCCCTGAAGGTTGCTTCGGGACAGCCGTTTGTGAGTCGCGCAGGTCGAGAAACAATCAACAGCAGGTTAATATGAATATCAATAGCATTGGCAGTTCCGCTCTTTCCGCACTCATAAACGCAAGTACAAACCAAACCAAGAACTCTCCCAGCAGCATTGCGCCCGCAGCCAATGGAGCCGCTCCGACGAATATCTCGAAACCAGCGGAACTACTGCAGAAGTTGCAGCAATTGCAACAGCAGGACCCGGCGCAATTCAAGCAAGTCATGTCACAATTGGCGGATACACTCCAACAGGTGGCCGACAAATCCGGCAACTCAAATGGAATTGCGTCCAAACTAGCTGCAGCGTTCAAGAGTGCTTCAGACAGCGGTGATCTCTCAGCGCTTCAGTCGGCTATGCAACCGCCTAACGTGGCAACTGCTGCTCAAGCTCAAGGTGCCGGTGCCACAGCGAGCGCGCCGCAAGGCGCTCAGGGGCATCACCACGGCCATCATCACCAAGGTGGAGGAGGCGGCATCGCCGCGGCTTTCTCGGCTGCGATTAGCCAAATTGATGCTGCATTGCAGGCAAGTAACGCAGCGGGAGCAAGCGCAGTTTCCACGTCTAGTTCCAAGTAGTTAGTGACCAGACAACAAGGTAACGCAAGGACGCAGGAAGTTCCTGGCGACGTCGGCGCACTTGGCAAAAAGCCCCTTTCGGTGTCTAATGCCCGAAAACGATGATCAATTATATCTCGGGATTGGTATTCGTCGTCCTGTTAGTCGTTGGTGCACTCGTGCTCATTCCGGTGGGAATGGAAACACCTGCGATTGCGGCCGCGTTGGGTGGTGGTTGGTTGATTGGAGACATCATCATCGCTTCTGCGATACACGTAGCGGCTCAGTGGGAGAAGGGTGTCGTGTTTCGACTCGGACGTTTTAGCAGCGTCAAAGGGCCTGGCCTGTTCTTCATTATTCCACTGATCGACCAAGTAAAGCTGGTGGACACGCGCATCCGCGCCATGGACATCCCCGCACAGCAAGTCATCACACGCGACAACGTTCCTGTGAAGATCAATGGGGTTATCTTCTTCAGAGTTGAGCAGGTGCAAGACGCCATCATCAAGATTCAGGATTATCGTTATGCGATATCGCAATATGCTCAAACTTCACTGCGCGACGTCGTCGGCCAGATGTCTCTAGATCAGCTGCTAGGCGAGCGCGAAGAGATCAGCAAGGCCATCGAAACGGCGGTGGAACGGGATACCTCCGGCTGGGGCCTCGAAGTGACGGGTATCCGGATTCAGGACATCGAGATGCCCGAAGATCTCAAGAAGATGATGAGCCGTCAGGCCTCCGCCGAGCGGGAAAAGCGCGCAACCATCACGAAAGCCGAGGGTGATCGCGAAGCGGCCACGAATCTCGCACACGCGGCTCAGACAATGCGGGGAAGCCCAGGCGCGATGCAATTGCGCACCTTGCAGACCCTTGACGGCCTCGGGCCGACCGCATCGAATACGGTAGTCATAGCCCTGCCAGTGAATCTGATAGATGCCATCGATGCCGTCAAAAACGCGCTTGACGCGCGAACTTCGTAGTTACCAAAGCCGAACCACGCCGAAGCGCCGACGGCCGTGACAGGCCGTCACGCGTGCCCCGGTTTCAGAACGAACATGGGGGCTGGTACAGGCACAGGACTAACCCTCGCCAATCCGCATTCAGCGGAGCGCTAGCAATCATGATAGCTAGTGCACGTCGGGCCCGATTGAAATGGGACGCTGTCCTGGAAATCGACTGACCACTGACAGGTCGTGCCGTCCAGCGAAAAGCAGAACCGTTCGCGGCGGTACCAATCCGAATTCGTGCCGGTCTTGACTTGCACGGCGGGCAAACGCTCACGAAGCACGAGGGTCTTACCATCCGCAAGTAGGCCGATATCCCGCAGGCTAATCCCAAGGGATGCTGCAGCCTTTGCGGTCAAATCGATATGGTACAAATCGCCGCCTAGACCGTCTGCTGTCATCTTCAATGTGTACACGTTAACCGCGTCGCCCAATTGAACGAAGCGATCGAGACTGGCAGCCGCACCCGATAGCGGCTGGTATTGTTGTGTGAGTGTGTCGAATTCACCCAACAACGACGAGATGCTCCCAAATAGCTTTATGTCTGCGGTAAAGTTTCCGTTGGCATCGATGTTCACCTGAACCTTTGCCTCACCACGGATTTGTTGCACCGTTGCATCAACGATGAGTGTGTGACCATCTTTAGCCAACACGAACCGCGGCAGCACATCACCGATTGGGGCAAGGTCGTATTCGAGTGTTACTGGGTCAATCGTCAGGATGTGATATCTTGGACCTGTCAGGCTTGGAACCTTGCCTTTATCATCGAACATCGAAGCATCCATGCGCTCGACGTCCAGGTAGGCAATCACACGCTGCCCTGCAGAATCCATTGCTGCAGGCCCGAAACCAGGCAAATTCTTCACGAATGCTGGCGATTCGGGGAGCAGATCTACGACACTCACGGGGTCTGGGTTGGTCCACTGCGATGCGCTCGAACTCGCGCCCTCTTCACAGAATGTGGGTGACACGAACGCCCGCGTACCACCCGGATTTACGACAATCGGGGCGGAGCAATTAGGTATTACTATAGTATTACTTACCTGGGTTTCGAGATTGACGTCAACCAGGTCAGTCTGCGGCTTGTGGTCGCTCCAACGGGTAGTGCCTAGAACCAGCACGTCTTTGCTCCCCGGCACCAGGGAAAGTTCCGTCGGGATCGAACCCACTGTGACGCTGCCAGCCGCTTTGCCACTCTGAGAATTCAACAGCAACAGGCGATCTTGGTCGCCGAGTAACAGGGTGCCATCATCGTCACTCAACCTGGCTAGCGTGACGCCATTGGACGACTCGAAAGAGGGTGCGGCGCGCCAAAGCTCCGCCTGCGTTTTCAGATCGTAGGCGACCACAGTGATATGGTCGGAGAGTACAGCAAAGCCCCGCTCCCCCACTTTCGCGAAAACGAACCGGTCGATCTGCGTCGGCAGCTCACGGGCCGTCTTATTTCCCACATTCACGAGCACCGACGTCTGATTTCGCTGCGCGACGATGTATTTTCCGTCAGGCGATACAATCATCGCTCCGGTCAGGAGCGTTTCACCCTGTGTTCCGCCATTCGAACGATCATTGGCATTGCTGCCGCCTTGAATATTGGTGGGCATGCAGGACAGCATGAGCAGCGGGAGCCAGCAGAAAGATTTGTAAGTCATCATGGTACCTCGATAGACCTCGACATCGCGCGGGCGGCGTCATTTGGAAAACCCGACCGCGCAATATCGAGGCTCAGCGCCCACTAGAGCAGGGTGCGTGCCACCAGTCATTTCCCTCGAGACTTTGAGGACTTACGCGAACACCTGGACGGACAACCGCGACAGCTTCGTCATGGGTGTGAATTTTCGCAACGGCGCCACGGAAAGCCGCGACGATTATTCAGACTGAATTGTCCAGCTGTCTAGTTCAATCCAATTGCCGGCCTTTTCATCGAGACCGTGTACCTTCGCTGAAATTGTGTCAGGCGTGACCGTTAGGTCCACATAGTGTAAGGGTTGGGGGTCTCCCATATCGATTTCAGCGGCTCTGCGCTGCTCGGACCCGTGAAGATGGGGAAAGCGGGGCCCGCCTCCACCTCCGGAAACAACGAAGGCCCGACCCTGAATCGTGAACCGCTCGTAGCCGTGAACATGACCAGAAAAAAACGCGCGCGATTTGCTAAGAGACAAGAAGGGTGCCACGAAAGCTTCGAAAACGGCCTGGCTCGGCGGGTGCCAGCGGCCATTGGAAAGGGGAGGATGGTGCCCACAAACTAGCACGTGACGAATCGTGGGATCAGTGCCTGCCCTATCGAGCGCCGTTTGAAAAGCCTGAATTTGCAGATTCCAATGCGCCGATGAAAGAGCTCGGATATTGGTATCGAGCAGGATTAGCCGCACATAATCGACATCGACCTCTCGCAATTGCCCCAGGGTTTCCGGGTAGCGTCGATTATATTCACGCGGGCTGCCCATCCAGAATCCACCACAATCGTGGTTGCCCCGGCACACGTAAAACGGCTTTTCGGCGAGAACCTCAGGAGGATAGTCGCGATCGAAACGAGCCCAGTCCTTTTCCGAGCCGACAGCACCCAAAAGATCCCCCAAGTGTACGATGGCGTCACAGTTCTCCGAAAGCAACGCTTTGGCAATCGCGCTACGCCCGGCATCATTCGTTTCGCGGTGCAGCACGAGCCGCTCAATGGGCAACACCCTTTGCGTATCGCCTACAATGAGAATTCGAACCTTTGACAGAACCCGAATCTCTTATCCGCCGGGCCTCAATTGGGCAAGGTATTTATGTAAGTTGCATTTTTCTAGGGCCGCAACGCGTCACACTTGGCGGCCAAGATGAAGTCACTGTCCGTGAGCCCGTCAATTTTGTGAGTCCACACGGTAATGCGGACTTTTCCCCAGGCCAGATAGATATCGGGATGGTGTCCATTCTTCTCCGCGATCTCGCCGACTTGATTCACGAACGCCAGAGCTTCGACAAAGTCTTTGAACTCGAATGTCTTTTCGAGATGGTGTCCATCGATCACGCTCCACTGCTTGAGCTGAGCCAATAGCGGTTTGTATTTCGCCTCCGTTAGCGGCGGCACGCCCCCACGGCAAGGCACGCATTCTCGAAGCGCCAAATCCAGCTTTTCAGAAACCAATGTGTCGATGGTCATGGCAGGCCGATCACCTAATGCCTGGAGTGGCGTGTGTCAATTTGTGGACTTGCCCAGCCCGAAGTTTTGGGGCTCCAAGAAGCATCCGGGTGAGGCGACGAATCGGGCCGTGCAGCCCATGACGGCGATCGCCGCGGTGGCCCTGACCGAGGGGTTGACGGTGCCGCAGATCCTGGCAGCTGGGATTATCGTCAGTGCGTTTATTTTGGTGCTGGGCGTGACGGGCCTCATCACTTGGCTCAATCGCGGTGTGCCAAAATCCGTTGTTCGAGGCTTGCAGCTTGCGCTCGGACTGACGCTACTCATGAGGGCGCTGCAGATGATTGCAGGCACGCATCGAATGTTTGGGCTTGACAGCTATTTTACCGGTTCGGTGGTATGCCGATGTGCCACGGCGCCGGAGGGCTCGGTGGGCAATATCGTTTCGGCGCTCGCACCAATGGTTCCATTCTCATTCTCGGCGGCGCCAAGATGTCGGTCACGCTACTTTTCGGCGCCTCGCTAATGTCCCTGTGTCGATCGTTCCCAGCAAGCATTCTCGGGACGATGCTCGCGTTTAGCGGACTAGAATTGGCGCTCGTTACGCGTAACCAACATAAGCGCAGTGACGCATTCGTCATGCTGCTTACCGCAGGCACTTGCCTCGGGCTCAACAACATCGCACTCGGTTTTGCCTTCGGTCTGGGCCTTGCGGCATGCCTGCGATTGAAGGCATTTCATCAGAACTGATGGATCGTTCGGACCGGCCGCTGCGCGGCCATCGCGGTGTTTGAGTCATCTTCTCGGGCAGTTGGCTGGGTCGGGGGAGAATCGATGTACTAGACGTTTTACGCATTTCGCGGTAAACTAATTTGCATGCTCGACGAAGCACAATTGAAGGCTGAACGCGCTCGCGTGCGGCGCGACACGTGGGACGGCGGCGCGTTGTCATTGCAAGAAATGGAGTCGTTCGACGAGAGCTGGTGGTTACGTCTGTCGCCAATTGAAAGAATCGGACTCGTTTGGGAACTATCCTCCGAGGGCTATGGTTTCAATGAATCTTCCCCAAGACTTCGTGGATCTGCTGGCGGAATTCGCCCACTTTAAGGTTCGAGTACTGGTAATCGGCGGATACGCGGTTGGCGCACATGGGCGGCCGCGCGCCACCAAGGACCTAGATCTCTTCCTGGAACCACTCAGCGAAGATGTCGGCGAGCGCGCTTGCTCCGCACTCATTGCATTTGGTGCACGACCTCACGTGGTCGATGCACTTAAGAACGCTACTCCGTCAGATGTCGTTTGGTTTGGTGCGCCGCCGCTCCGGGTCGACTTGCTCGCCAACGTCGGTGGTCTCGACTTTGAACAAGCTTGGCAGCGACGCCTTGACCTCAAGCAGGATGAAATTGTGATTCACGTGGTGGGCCTGGATGACTTATTGGCCCTAAAGAAAATCTCGGGTAGGCCTCAAGACTTGGCCGATATTCGGGCGCTCGCCCGACCGAATACCAGCGCTAAGTGATTTCAATCTTCAAGCGCGATGACCGGCTCGGTTTGCCGTTTCGACGGTAATATTTTCGACTCTTTTCAAGACCCTCAACTCAACGTCGCATGCGGAATCTCGCTCAGGTTCATTCCGAAGACGAGCAGCGCCACGAGGCCAAAGTACATGATCGCCATGCTCGAGCGTTGCAGTGGGGTCACCTCGAAATAGCGGCGTTCTTCCTTACTTTTGCGCCTGAACAGCGAAAAAACGCGTGGAATAGACATTACGAGAATCAAGATCAGAATGAAGTTGGGATGCGCGATAGTTAGCGCGAGTAAAATCACGAAGCCGACGAGCCACAACCAAGGCGAAAGGGCTGTGACAACACGGCCACCGATAAAATCAGAATCGGCGCGAGGAACTTCATGATCAGGACGGCCACGACGCCCAGCGGTGCAAAGAGCCGCCTGAGCGATTGCGCGAGCGTCTGTGGGGGCGCTTCACGCTCGGGTAAGTTGTGTGACGTGGTTTCGGGCGAATCCATCGCAGTCAATGTGACTGCTGGGGAATTTGGGTCAAACATTTCCCAAATTTGCGCGGATTAGTGCATCGATGAGTCGCCCAATGTTACCCCGGGTCTCTCAAGGTCGCGCAGCCAGGGCCAGTAAATCGCTCAAAGTCCGATTCGCGAGTGGTTCTGCCCAGGGGAGCCACGGTCTGGCGGTAACGAAACGCACGTCATCTGGCCGGGACATGACAAACTGCGAAATCTGACTGAGCGATTGAAGATATCGCCGCAGCCGGGTCCTACGTATGTTGGCTAGGGATCCCGCATCGCACGGTCCACATGAGGTATCCTTGGCTCAATTCGCAGGAGACTTGAGAATGTTTAGCAAAGTCGAGCCACTCACCAAGTTGGTCGGAAGATCTCACGGACTTGCTTTGGCGGCACTAATCGCCGGTCTTGCAGTACCAGCCTGCTCGGGCACGGACAGCGGCTCACCGGGTCCAGAGACTGGCGGAAGTGAAGCGATCGGTGGAGGTGGAGCGCCGGATGTCGGTGGAACCCCCGGCACCGGTGGCTCCAAAGCGACCGGCGGCTCGACCGCGACTACTGTTGGTGGAGCAACCGGCGTCGGCGGTACACCTGCGACGGGAGGCGCCGTGACGACGGGCGGAGGAGCCAACACTGGCGGCACAAAGGCTGGCACGGGCGGCGCAACCGCCCAAGGTAATGGCGGGACGCCCGCAACTGGTGGCACGCCGGCAACCGGTGGTAGCAAGGCAACCGGGGGCACACCTGCAACCGGCGGTACGCCGGCAGGTGGCGGCTCCAGCTGCAGTGTCGCGCCAGTGTCGCCGAATGCCTCACCGCAAGCGAAGAATCTACTCTGCTATCTCTATAGCCAGTACGGCAACCTNNTGGTACAACACCAATATCGGGAAATATCCCGCGGTTCTCGGCAGCGATTTCATGTACCGCGACGGTGGTTCCTGCACAGCGGTGTCGCCTTCCACCAACCGCGCAATCGCCTATTGGAATGCGGGTGGGATACCGATGTTCCGCTACCATATGGGCATGCCGGGGTCGGGTCTAACCTGCACGGCTGATTGCTATCAGGGGGACAACTGTGCCGAGCCGACTACTGCTCCAACCGCCGCTTTCTTCACCAACGTAGTGACGGCCGGAACAGCGGAGAACACGTCCTTGAACGCCAAACTCGACTATATGGCTGTTCAAATCAAGGCTATGCAAACTGCCAACGTGCCCGTGATATTGGCNNTTCATGTCCAGACTCAACTACATCGCCTATCAGATCGGTGTGATGAAGACTGCCAACGTGCCCGTGATATTGGCAATCTACCACGAGACTCAATCCAATGGTTGGTTCTGGTGGGCGATGACTACGTCGGGTACCTCATTCGTCAACCTTTGGAAGTACACATTCAACTATTTGACCGCGACCAAGGGGCTCACCAATATCGTGTGGCTGATGCCGTTCAGCGGAACGCCGAGTGCCGCCTTTTACCCGGGCAAGGCCTACCTGGATCTTTCTGGACCGGATACTTACGCGACCGATCAACCGTTCACAACGCTCTTTACCACCGCTCGCGGCGTCATCGGGACTTCCGTGCCGATCCCACTGCACGAGACTGGGCTAATTCCCTCGCCCTCGGCAATGTTCCCCACAGCGGCGCCTTGGGTCCTGTTCAACATCTGGGCCAGCTACGAATCGGATGGTACGCACAACACAATGGCGAATATCCAGAGCGTCTATGCGGACTCCCACACCGTAACTCGCGACGAAATACCGAACCTGAAGTAGAGGAAAATTGCCGGTTGCTTGTGCTCGAGTGAGCGTTCAAAGTGGATGCGTCGCGCGAGAATGTGATGTCAAGGACGGTAACTGTCGCAATAGGATCCGCCTCCGCCATCGCGTTGGCGGTCGTTCTAGGCGTCTTTTTTCCGCGGGACAAGACTGCCGCAACCGCAGTACCTGAAGGAGCTGAATCCGTTGCAGAGCCGCCCTCAGCCGAGCCCAACGCGGCTGAGACGAAGAGTCATCCCCGTTTGCTCACGACCCGGGGCGCGGCTCCCACGCCGCGATCACCCGCGGGGTCCGATGCGGGAAAGCTCCTAGATGAGGCTTCGCTTCTGACGAAGCTTCATGATCTCGGGATCTCAGACCCGCCGCTATCGCTAAAGTTGGCAAAAGAGGCGGTCGATCGCTTTCCCGACAGCCCGAGTGCGCCTGAATTCGAGTGGAACGTCGTCAAGGCTTTATTCAATATGGGACGTCTCGAGGACGCAAAGGACGAAGCTCGGATCATGCTCTGGAAGTATCCTAACAGTGACTTTACCGTCGATGTAGACCGCCACCTGCTTCACACTCAACCCAACCCGAAGCCGTAGGGACAAAAGTGCACCGCGATCCACCAGTGCAAGCTTGGCCCTAGCAGCAGCTCGAATTCGAGTCCTGAATCGAGGACTTTGTTTTCACCGTGGCACGGCGCGCCCAAACTTTCCGGCTCCGTTGAGCGTTAAGGTCGGTGCAACGGCGGGCCCGGTGCTCTTGCCGGCAAAGAGGTAGACGGCATTTTGTTCCGGGGCCGTGATAACGAGGTCCGCAAGACCATCGGCGTCGAAGTCACCTCGAGTGCCAATCGCATAACCGAATTGACCCCCGGTCACGTTGTCGGGGTTCCAGATTTCGTACCAACCGGTCATGCTCGCACCCTGCGTACCATGGAATAACACTACCATCCCAGGTCCTTCATAGGGACTGGCGGCAACTGAATCAAACAGGCCATCACCGTCGAGATCGCCGCCGTTACCGAGGGCGTATCCATAGTTGCAGCCGCGGCTGGGGTTGCCAGTACCGACGATTCCCGTGGCAGTGCCGTCATACGAGTAAAAATAGGAGCCATCGCAAAGCCAACCGTGCCACATGTTATTGTTCATACCGAACATAAGGTTGATGCGACCCGATCCATCCGTATCTCCATTGGCAGCGACCGCGTTACCTCCGGTGGCTTGATCGATGGGAGAAGGTAGTGCAAGTAGGCCTAATTCACCCAGAAATACAATCGAGCCACGCGCGGTGCCGGCCGCGCCTGCCACTAGGTCCGATGCGCCGTCACCATTGACGTCTCCCAGAGTCAATACGGATCCAAAATTGCCATTCGTGGCTGGCCCAGGCATTCCAATCTTGAATGACTCGATATCACTGGCAGATAGCGAGTGTCCCAGATGCACGCTAACGATCCCTTCGTCGACATTCGCGGTGTCGCGCAGCGGTTCGCCAATTGCGAGATCGTCTCGGCCATCACCGTTGATGTCACCCTCGAGTGCCAGTGCAAAACCGAATTTTGCCCCGGCCTCCGGCGCCAACGCGGACAGGACCAAGCTCGGCGCGGTCTCCAAACCCGTCGCTCCGCCGCGGTACAGGTACGCACGACCGATGTCGAGATCAGGGTCACCATCGAACAGCGGCGCGCCAACAGCTAGATCCGCAAATCCATCACCGTCGAAGTCGCCGGCCGCGGTTGCCGCGCCATAGGCCTCTGCGGCTTGACTGGTCGGAGGTGAAAGAGTTACCTGAGCGGCAGTAACAACTCCTATGGCTGAGCCGTAGTAAACGAATACCCGGCCTTCACTTTGCGCCTCGGGCGCGCTAATCGCGAGATCGGAGTAGCCATCGCCATTGAAATCGTTAGCGGCGCGACCCACATTTACGTACCGCGGCTGAGTCCAGCTGGAACAGGCGTTTGCGCGGCAAGCTCGCACTCGCCAGGCGTAAACGGTGCCGACAGGTGCCGTTGCGTTTACCGCTAAGTCATTGTCGGGACGATAGCTGGTCACCGTGATACCCGCCGCGCTGAGTTCCGGAGTTGGGAATGCGCAAGTCTTCAGTGCCGTAACAACACAAGAATTATCCAATTGGACATCATAAGTTACGCTGCCGCAGCCGTCGGACGCGGCGGCTTCCCAACGCAGAAGCGGTCGCAGCGCCATCGAGCCAACCGCAGCACCCTTCGCGGAACCCGTCAGCCACCCGTTGGTAGGCCACAGGAGTTTCGGCGCCGGCGGTGCAATAGGCGTAGAAACGCCACATTGTCCAGTAGAGTTACAACTGTCTTGCACCGTGCAAGCCAGACCATCGTTGCACGGCGTGCCAGCCGCCAAGAAGGCATTTTCAGGACATGTTGCAGCAGTACCGTTGCAAGTTTCCGCGGCGTCACAGGTTGATGCAGCAGGGCGGCACACGGTGCCCGATGTCGCAACGGCATCGGCAGGACATTGGGCGCCAGCTCCGCTGCAAGTCTCCGTAACGTCGCACGGGCCGACGGCGGGACGACACGCAGTGGTTGCATCGGCGTAAGCCTCGGGCGGACATTCGCCGTTTGAACCGGTACAAATCTCAGCGATGTCACAATCACCGGCCTTGGCTCGGCAAATGCTGCCGGCCGCAGCGAATGCGTTTTCGGGACAGTCGCGACCAGTACCATCACAGGTTTCGGCTACGTCACAAGTGCCTACGGGCGGACGGCACACTTTGCCCGAGGCCTCCAACGCGTCATCGGGACAATTGGGTGAGAGCCCATTACATTTCTCGGCGATATCGCAGGCGCCCCCTGCGGCTCGGCAAGTGATTCCACTCGCCATTCGTGCGTCCGCTGGGCATTCGAATGTCACGCCATTGCAGGTTTCGGCGATATCACAAGTGCCCTCAACCGCGCGACAGGTTGTACCCGCCGACGCCGCGACGCAGTGACGATTGGTTTCGTCACAACCGATACCGCAGGCGTAACCTTGACAGGGATCGGACGTGCCTGTGCAGCTCCCATTGTGGCAGGTGTCGACTGCGGTACAAAATAGACCATCATCACAGTGGCTGCCTTCCGTTGAGTTTACCAAGGAACAGACACCGGTAGTCGGATTGCAGAGTGATTTTCTGCAGTCGGTGTCGCCGGTAATATCGCAAGTAATAACGGTGAAAGGGTTAATCACGCATTGGCCCAAAAGGCAATGAAGTGTGCCGTTGCACGCGTTGCCGTCTTCGTAGTTCTTGCAGTCGCCATCGACCTTGCAATTGCAACTATTGGTACCACCAAGGCACTTGGCCGTCGCATCGCAGGTATCGGGCGCCGTGCAACTGTCGCCGTCATCACATTTCGCGCCTACGAGCGTCTCATAAGCACAGGCAAACCCGCGCACAGTAGGTCCACAGCTGTCCGCTGTACAAGGATTCTTGTCGTCGCAGTCTTTGACCGTGTTGCAGCCATAGCGGCAATCCGTCGTGCATCCATCGTCCTCGAGACTATTGCCGTCGTCACAGTCTTCCCCCGGATCGACGACTCCGTTGCCGCATATCACATTGGGGCGATTCGTGAGCCCACCGGTCCCTGCTCCACCGGTCCCTGCTCCACCGGTCATCGTGCCGCCGGTCTCTGCACCACCTGTCCCCAATGCTCCGCCACTTGCACCGGGCAAAGTTCCAGCGCTACCCGCGGTAGACGATCCCGCGGTAGACGATCCCGCTTGAGACGTAGAAGCACCCCCAGTTGCATTTGCACCGCCGACGGTGGAGCCGCCCGCGACACCCGACGAACCTGCAACGTGCGAGGAGCCACCGGTAGCCGAGTTGCCGCCACCAGCCTGGGCGCCCCCGGTGCCACTGCTGCCACCACTTGCGAAAATGGTGCCGCTGCCTCCGCCGGTATTGCCATTACCCGCCTGACTAGATGCTGCGGTCTGACCCCCCGTATTCGCAATACCTGTGGTTGGCCCGTTGTCGTCGCTTCCGCAGCCGACTAAACAGAACGCAACGATAGTAACCGGGTAAATCCACTTCTTACCGTGCATGGTTCGCATCTCCTCGAGTCGTGATGGCGTCGGATTCAATTTGGACAGCGCCACAAAACATGAAGGCTATAGCCATTGGGCTATAGACCTCAATCACGAATTGATGCGGGTGAAGTGAGTGTACAACACACATCACACCCAATCACGGCGGTGGACGGCGCGACACTGAAGTCGCTCACGCGCCACTTGGCCCACGTATACGTCGACCATCTGGCCATGACTCAATGTAAATGATGTTTTTTCCGGCGACCAACCGTCGCCACTGTGCGAGTAGTCGAGGATCCGCCGCGTCGCCGCCGTCATCGTCAGCGTCAGTCAGCGCGAGTTACTTCCGACACATTTCCAAACATTCGCGCAACCGAAGAGCCCGCAAAGATTGCGCGCTTTCACACCTGACTGGCATCAACATCTGCTCGACATCATCGGTTTTCTGCAACGTTCTTCGAATCCATATGTCCGTCTTGAACCTACGTTGCACCGGACATGAATCAGGTGGCCTTCATTTGAGAAATATAAGTGTCGTACCTTGAAACGCGGGACATAGTATTTGAAGTTGCCCCTCGTGTTCAATTGGTCCTGATGTTCGGAGGTCTTATCATGCGCTCACCACTTCTTCTCAGTGGTACGGCCGTCGCTCTGGTGGTTGTTGCGTGCTCGGGCACGACCATCACTCAAAACAACATTGTTTCATCGGGCGGTTCCACGAGTAGCGGCGGCGCTCCCGTCGTCGGAGGCTCAAACGCCATTGGTGGCGCTACGAACACAGGTGTTTCAACGGCAACGGGTGGCTCCACAGTTGTTGGCGGCTCACCTTCGACCGGCGGGTCGTCAAGTCCCTTGGCGAGTTCCGGCGGAACTTCGGGCAATGCCGGTGCAACTCAAACTGGCGGCGCAATGGCAACAGGTGGATCGTCATCCACCGGCGCTAATTCGAACAGCGGGGGAATTGTTAGTACTGGGGGCGCAATTACGACTGGCGGTATGACGGCAAGCGGAGGGTTGGCGAATACGGGTGGCGCATTAGAAGCCGGCGGCACGAGCGCAACGGGAGGTATCGCTGCAACAGGGGGTGCTGTCGCGACAGGAGGTACCTCGACTGGAGGTGCCGCAACCGGAGGTGC
>PMCK01000206.1 GCA_003154095.1 Myxococcales bacterium
GTCGCTTGCCGAGTCCATCGTTCGAATGAGTGTTCCGTCAGCGAGAACTTGACGAATGTGCAAACGGCTCAGCTCGGTCTGATCGTGGTCGACAACGACCGTCGGTACCCGGTCCACATCGAAGTCGACGGCAAAGCCAAATAGGCCCAACTGGAGTGCCGGGGCGATCAGTAGTATCGCTACCATGCGGCGATCGCGCACCGTATGCCTAATTTCCTTGAGGGCGACGGAGTAAAGTTGAATCAGCCAACGGGGAAGCACGACAGTTCTCCTGGGGTCGAGTCTCAGTCGAGACGACGTCGGAATTTGGCGGAGGTAATCAGGACCATCACCAAGGCAAAGGCAAACAGCGCGAGCATGTGGGGCCACTGTTCAGTGAAACCATTGCCGCGCAATAAAATGCCGCGGAGCGACGCGATGAAGTGGGTAGCCGGCATGATTTGAGCAATCACTTGCAGCGGCCTCGGCATATTGGCGACCGGAAATACGAAGCCCGATAGGAGTTGAATTGGGAGCATTGATGTCAATGTGCCCACTTGAGTGGCAACCATTTGATTTTTGGTGGCAACCGACACGAAGAGCCCTTGCGCCAACATGCCAATCAGAAATAGGAGCGAGGCCGTCGCCAAAGCAAACAACGAGCCCCTGATTGGGACGTCGAATACCCAAGCGCCCACGGCCAACACCAGAAGCACCGCCAGGCACCCGAGCACGATGTACGGCAGCAGCTTTCCGAGGATTAGCTCGCCGCGGCGAATCGGGGTCGTAAACAGTTGTTCCATCGAGCCGCGCTCCCATTCCCGGGCCACCGTCAACGCGGTGAGCAAAACGCAGACCATCGCAAGAATCAAAGCGATGAGGCCTGGAACCAACAGGAGTGCGGAGCGCCCCGCTGGATTATATAATGTCCAACTATCCGCCACGAGGCGTGGAATACCGGCAACCGGTGTAGCTTTTGGGATTGGGATTGCTGTGCCGGCGATTGCGTCTGCCTTGTTAATCGTTTGCATGGCCGTAGACGCATCGGCTCCGTCCACTACCAATTGAAGCTCGGCTCGTTCTCCGCGCGCGAGGCTTCGACTAAAACCCTCCGGAATTACGACTACTGCGACAGCCTTCCCGGTTCGCATGAAAGCGTCGCCCTGTGCCACGCTTTCCAATTCACTGGCCACGACCAAATCGCGAGACGCTGCAAAGCTCCGTACGATGCTGCGCGACACACTCGTATGGTCGTAGTCAACCGTCACAACGGGCAAATGTTCGAGATCGAACGTTACCCCATATCCAAACAACAACAGGAGTCCAACGGGCATGACAAGGGCCATGGCCAACGTCTGTGGATCGCGACGAATATGGGCAGCCTCCTTGGCAGCCATGGCGCCAACCCGCAATAGCGCGTGAACTAGGCTGGTCCAGAACCCTGTCATGGCATACTCTCGCTCGCGGAAGTCGTGGCAGCAGAATCGCCGTTGACGGTGCTCGGTTGGTGTTTGCTCACATCGCTCGAAACAGCGGCCAGAAACACATCTTCGAGGGAAACTTCGGCGGGCTCGATGATGAGCTTCTCCGTGCCTAGGACGACGAGCCCGTTCGCTATTTCGGTAAGGCCCAATTGCAGCGGATCGAAGCGAACGTGAACCGTTGAACCAAATGGCTCAATCGCGAGCACCCCAGGGCGGCTTTCCAGCGCCGCGCGCACCCCCGCGATATCTTGACTGTGTACGGCTATGACCTGCCCCGGAACCCAGGTAGCCTTGAGAGCTCTGGGCGAGTCCAGGGCTACCAACTTACCCTGCACCATGAGGCCGATGCGCGCGCAATACTCTGCCTCATCCATGTAATGCGTCGTGACAAAAACGGTGGTCCCTTCACGCGCGAGTTCGCGAATCAACGTCCAGAACACCCGCCGCGATGCGGGGTCAACCCCTGCTGTCGGCTCGTCGAGAAACACGATCTCAGGTCGATGCAAGAGGGCTGTTCCAAGAGCAAGGCGCTGCCTGGTGCCGCCGGGCAAGTCCGCCGTCGTGACTTTGCGAAATTCCCTTAGTCCAATTCGCTCGAGAATTTCATCGCGGCGCAGCCGCAACGCCTTGCCGTAAAGCCCGTAAGCTCCACCGAAGAACTCGATATTCGCCTCGACCGACAAATCGAGATACAGAGAGAATTTTTGCGACATGTAACCGATGCGGGACCGGAGCGCGATAGTGTCAGAGCCGACGGCGCAGCCTGCAACCGTGGCCTGCCCGCCGCTTGGGCTGAGCAGGCCGCAAAGCATGCGAATTGTCGTTGATTTTCCTGCGCCGTTGGCCCCGAGGTACCCAAATATCTCTCCCTTTTTGACATGGAAGCTTACGTCGTCGACGGCTACGAACGAACCGAAGGTCTTTCGCAAGTCTACGACTTCGATGGCGTTGCCCATCACGACGCCACTCCCAGCCCGACGGCCCCTGGACGGTGTTCGTCGCGATCGGCGCGGTAGGCGTAGGCTAAAAATACGTCCTCGAAGTCTGCCGCAACCGGGGATAGGTGGGCTCCCAATTGCTCGATGCCGCTGGTGATACGCGTAACGGCGTCCTTCTCCAAGACGATCCGTAGCCGCTCACCCGCCGGGGACGCGGCTACAACGCCAGCGCTAGTGGCAAGCATGCGGTGCAGGGCATCACGCTCGCCTCCTTTTACTTCGAAAACGGGGTTTTCGAGTTCACGGACGAGCCGCGCCGGAACCCCTTCGGCAACTACGTTTCCAGCGTGCAGTAGGCACACCTGATGGCATCGTGCCGCTTCATCCATATAAGCCGTTGAGATAAGCACGGCCATGCCAGAATTGACGAATTCGTGAAGCAGTTGCCAGAGCTCGCGGCGACTGACGGGGTCAACGCCGTTGGTAGGCTCGTCGAGAAGCAGCACGGAAGGTTCGTGCAGCAACGCGCAGGCAAGCGCGAGCTTCTTGTACATCCCGCCGGATAATGCGTCGGCACGGCGGTCGGTAAAAGGTGCAAGCCGAGTTAGCGCGAGAAGCCGCTCCGCGCGCTCTAGATACACCTTGCGCGACAGGCAATAGAGCCGAGCAAAGAAATGCATGTTCTCCGCGACCGAGAGATCACCGTAAAGGCTGTAGTGCTGCGGCATGACTCCCATTGCGTCGCGCAACGTGGGGTTCTTGAGCGGATCCTTCCCCAGCACGCGCACCGAGCCCCCGTGAATGCCTATCAGCCCCGAAAGGGCGCGTATCAGCGTCGTCTTGCCCGCACCATCAGGTCCCACGAGCCCGAACAGTTCGCCCTTTCGAACCTTGATGCTGACCCCATTCAACGCTCGCGTCTCGCCGAAGTTTCGCGATACCGCCTGAGCTTCGATAACGGGCTCAACGTTGGAATCGTGTGTCGGCTGTTGCATGGTCGGTTGCTCTTGAACGGGAGTGTGAGGTGGGGCAAAGTCGTTCTAGTGTGAGGCTCGCGCCGCAAGCCTCACTTCGGCGGGCATGCCCGGACGCAGGCGGTGGTCGGAATTCGGTATCGTGACTTCTACGGGATAAACCAAGCGATCGCGGTCGGTTCTCGTCTGAATGTTGCGCGGTGTGAAGGCCGCCTCCATCGCGATTGATGTAATGTGTCCCGAGAAATGCACGCCAGGGTACGCGTCTGCAGTGACGGTCGCAGAATTGCCGTTGGTTACGGCACCCACTTCGGCATTCGGCAGATAGAAGGTGATTTTGACTTCGTCGAGATCGATAAGTCGAAGTAATGCAGCGCCGCGCGCAGCGACTTCACCCGCCTCGAGGAATACTTCCTCGACGACGCCGGTGCGGGGTGCGTGAATTTCGCACTCGCGTTGCAGCAATACGGCACGCTGCAGGTTGGCTTTCGCGCTATCGATTGCGGCTTGCGCGGCACGCTCTCCGGCCTGTGCCGCATTGCCCTGTGCCGCGGCGACGCCTGCTTGAGCCGCATTGGCGCGCGCCGTATCGACGGCCGCTTTTTGCTCGAGCTCGAGAGATAGAGCCTCAGCTTGATTCTGATCGAGACTGGCTGCCGTAATACCATCTCCCGCCTTAACCAGCCTCGCTACATTTCGTTCTGCAACGGCATGGCGGGTTTCAAGTGCATCACCTCGCGTTTTGGCCGCCGCTGCTTGTACCATTGCCACGCCCGTTGCTCTTTGTGCGGCGCGCGTCGAAGCGGTTGCAACGGCACTCTGTGCTTCAGCGGCCGCTACGCGCGCCTGCGCGTCCGCGATGGCTGCGTTGACGTCCGCGCAATCGAGAACGACGAGTAATTGACCCTGTTTGACGGATTGCCCCTTTTTGACCTCGACTCGTTCGACGCGCGCCGAAATCTGGGCAGCAACATCGATGTCCGTTCCCTCGACGACACCTGAGCCACCGGGTGGTCCGGCGAGTGCGGCCGTTTGCGCCCGCAGTTTGAATACGATGGCTGCAATGAGCCCTACGGTCAGTAGCGTCGCGATTATTAGCAGGCGTTTCATGGTGAATTCTCTCGAGTCTGGGTGCGCTCGTCAAAAGCCGCTAGGCGCATGGGGGCAATACTCATGTCACTCAGACAATCAGCAACTGGCATGCCAAGGTCAAGCCTGTTGCCCACCAGGCATAAGTCGAGGGGGATATCGACTCTGCCCGACCTTCTCGGGTCGCAGCGTCCGGACTTTCGGATTTCCGGTTCGATAACTCGGATAGATCGAGCGCTTGCACCTGGACGCCATTAGGGAAATGGCTTGAATTTCTAAGAATTGTGACATGGCATCGGCCTTGCTGAAGGGGTTTGGTGACCTCTCGTCCCTTGACTCCTCAAATACGCTGGAGCGCCCCGTGACGACACCACGCTTCGGCTATAGTTCTCGTGGCAGAGCAGCCCGCACGGCCGCCGCTTGGGACAACATCGTGGAAACCCCCCTGGCATTCGAGGAATTGCAGCGTGAACTGCACCAGCGCATCTACCGATTTCTAATGCGCCTGCGATTCGTGATTGCGCCGCTACCGTTGATCATTGGCGGCATAGTGATTTTCTTCGATCACGCTCTCTGGCGACGCATTGCGATTGGAACCGCATTCCCGCTTGCCATAACACTGAGCATCATCGAAGACTTCCGCGTTCGACGCAAGGGCATACCTGATTTGAATCGTGTCGCATTGGTGGTCGGGGCCGTGCTGCAACCGATGGGGTTGATTGCGACTGGCGGCGTTCTCAGTCCTGTCATCCTGGCGATGCTGCTCATTGACTTCGTCGCCAGTACTCTACTCGAGCGACGTGTCAGCCGCTTGCTCGTTGCGACGCAAGTCTTTGCAATCATTGCCGCAGCCTGGCTCGAATACAGCCAAGTCATGGGTTCCTTGCTACCCGTCCCGTTCAGAACCGTTACGGGCTTTACGCCGTCACCGGCTCTGTTGCTGGTTTGGGTCGCCGTAGCCTCTTTCGTATTCATCAACGCCCGTGAATTGGGTTGTCGCATTCAAAGTGCATTCGCCGATCTGCTGCTTCGCACGACGCGGACCCGCGATGAATCGCTTCGCATGCACCAGGAACAGATGTCAGATCTAACCCTGCTTTCAGGTGAAATCGCGCATGAATTGAAGAATCCGCTCGCGAGTATCAAAGGGCTTGCCGCATTGCTCTCGCGTAGAAGCGCTGGCGAGGAGCCCGAGCCACTAACGGTGTTGCGACGCGAAGTCGATCGAATGCAAAGCATCCTCGAGGAGTTCCTGAACTTTTCGCGTCCGCTGGTGCCGCTCAACTTGGCACCCGTAGACCTGTCTTCGATTACATCCGAAGTTTGCATATTACACGAGGGCATGAGTGAACTGAGGGGAGTCCAGGTTGAACTCGACGCTCAAGGTCCAATTGAGGTATTCTGCGACCCTCGAAAGGTCAGGCAGATCCTGGTGAACTTGTTTCAGAATGCTTTGGATGCCGCTGCGGCACGTGGACACATCGCGATTCACTTGAATGCTAGCAGCGAGCAGGCACAGGTCGCCATTTCTGACGATGGCGCTGGTCTTGATCCGGAGCTGACAGAACGCGTTTTCGAGGCCGGTGTCACCAACAAAGTTGGGGGTTCCGGTCTCGGCCTTAACGTGGCGCGCGGGCTCGCGCGTCAACATGGAGGCGATGTCGTTCTCGTGAATCGACCCGCCGGAGGTTGTACCGCGACTCTAACATTGCCACTGCGCCCGCCGCAATTGGATAGCGCAGCCAACACCGTTGACATTCGGTCCGAGCAACCGAATCGTGATGAACGGCGACTTTGCCCATGAAGTATCGCACCCTGGTCGTCGATGACGATGCGGGTGTGCGCTACACACTCGCCGAAATTCTCAGCGACGCGGGGCTGCAAGTCGAGCTTGCTGAAAACGGTCAGCAGGCGCTGGATAAGGCGCGCAAGACATCGTTCGATCTGGTCATTTCGGATCTACGAATGACGCCCGTAGACGGTCTCGAGCTAGTGCGCATACTGCATGCGGAACAGCCCCAGCTGAAAGTCATTTTGGTGACGGCGCACGGCTCCGAACGACATGCCGTCGAGGCCATGAAGCTAGGCGCTTACGACTATTTCAAGAAGCCATTCGATCTCGATGAGTTAATGGCCGTGGTCGGGCGCGCCCTAGAATCACTGCGACTGTCGGCCGAAAACGAACGACTTACCAGCGAAAACAACTTTTCCCAATCGCTCGTCTTTCGCTCACCGAGCATGAGTCGTCTTGCCGTACTCGTTGGTAGGGTGGCGCCGCGCGATGTGACAATCCTGATAGACGGAGAGAGTGGGACCGGCAAAGAACGCGTTGCCGAGGCAATCGTGCGTGCGAGCGCGCGCTCTGAGCGGGCCTTCATTCGCTTCAATTGTGCAAGCTTGACCGCTGAGCTTGCCGAAGCGGAACTCTTTGGGCATACAAAAGGAGCCTTCACTGGGGCGCAGCGCAATCGCAACGGTCTGTTTCGCGAAGCGAATGGGGGTACTCTCCTGCTCGATGAAATAGGTGAGCTCGACCTCAATTTGCAGGCGAAATTGCTGCGCGTACTTCAGGAAAGTGAAGTGCGACCCGTCGGTGAAGATCGATCATTTGCCATCGATGTGCGCATCATCGCGGCCACCCACCGCAATTTGGTCGAACTCGTCCAAGCGGGTCGTTTTCGTGACGATCTCTATTACCGACTCAAGGTCGTAACGCTGACCGTCCCGCCCCTGCGCGAGAGGCCCGAAGACATTGCCGTGCTGGCCCGCCATTTTCTACAACGGATTGCGGAACGATTTGGCACCGGGCCCCTGCGTGTTCCCGGTGAATTGTTCGACAAACTTTCAGCCTATGCTTGGCCCGGCAACGTGCGCGAACTCGAGAACGCAATCGAAGCCCTGGTAGCACTGAGCATCGACGGGGAGCTTGATCTATCCCAGCTGCCTGGACAAGCCGTAGCCGTCGCCAACCCGTCGGCACCCCTTGCAGACACCGAAGATCCCAAGGCGCAGGGGCTTAGCCTTAAACAGCGCGTCGAGGCCTATGAGAGAGGCCAGATTGTCACGGCGCTCGAAGCCACGGGCGGCAACCGCCGCGAAACCGCCCTGCGCCTCGGGCTCAGCCGTGCGACGCTGCACGATAAGCTGCACCGATATGGCTTAGCGGCGCGCGGCGACGAGGATTAGACCGGCAATTATGCAACTAGGGCGTTCCCGCTATGGAAGCGTCGTCCTGGCACAGATCGGGGCATCGAGTTGGCGATTGGGTCCGTGACTCCAGAATAGGTGGGCGCTTTCTGTGTGACTGTCGACTAAGTGACGATCAGCTTCTCCCAGATATCAGGCTCGGTAATCCCGATATTTCCCGATGGGAGATTGGCGCCATTGGCTGCGATGATGTCGCGATAGTGATTGAATGAATCCTTGGGAGTTCGGGTTCCAGTAGCAAAATCCGTGTGGATTAGGCCAAATCTTTGCTTATAACCGTCGGCCCATTCGAAATTGTCGAGGAGCGTCCAGTGGAAGTAGCCACGGATGTCTACGCCGGCGGTGATGGCTGACTGCAGCATTGCGAGGTGCCGGGTGATGAAGTCGACCCGAGCACCATCATGCACGCTCCCGTCGGTTGCGACGAAATCGAGGCAGGAGATGCCGTTCTCGGCAACGACGATGGGTAGCCCATAACGCTTCGCCATGAAGCGTGGCCCCCAGTGCATGATTTCAGGCACGATGGCCCATCCGAACGCCGTGCGAGGATGATCGGCAGGGTAGGTCCAAACGGCTTCGCGCCCTCGGTGTGTAGTGTCGACGCGGGGACCCCAGTAGAGGTTGAGCCCCAAGAAATCCAATGGCTGCGAGATGGCTTCCATGTCCCCGGGAGCGGGACTTGGCGCATTCGCTCCGAAGACCTTGACGCCATCTGCGGGATAATGACCGAGTACTACTGGATCCAACCACCAAGCCATGTTCCACAGGCTCTCGTGCGTCACTGCGCAGCTCTCCGAATAGGCAATCGCTACGTCTTCGGCGCTGTTGAGCGCGGGAAGCGATACGGGGCTAGCCGGTGCATAGCCGATGAACGGCGTCTTAGCGGCGATCGAGCGAATTGCCGAGACAGCATAGCCGTGAGCCAAGAGAGCGTGATGCCCTGCCAATAGCACTTCTTTCCAGGGCAAATGTAGCCCCGGAGCATGACGTCCCCAATAGTGGCCCTCGCTGATGAATACTTGAGGTTCGTTGAATGTAATCCACTGAGTGACGCGATCCGAGAATCGACGCACAACGACCTCGACATAATCGGCAAACCAACGCGCCGAGTCGCGATTGAGCCAGCCACCGCGATTGAATAGGGCGAGCGGAAAGTCCCAGTGGTAAAGACACACCCAGGGCTCGATGCCCTTCACGAGAAGCCCGTCAATCAGGCGATCGTAAAAGTCGAGTCCGCGTTGTTCGATTCGGCCGGTGCCTTCCGGCAAGATGCGCGGCCAAGCCACGCTCAGTCGATAAGCATTGACGCCCAGCTTCGACAGCCAATCGACGTCTTCTTGCCAGCGATGATAGTGGTCGCAGGCGACATCGGCTTTGCCATTGCCGGCGATTACGCCCTCGCGGCGCACGAACATGTCCCACACACTTTCGCCGCGACCATCTTCCTCGGTCGCGCCCTCGATCTGAAAAGACGAAGTAGTGACGCCCCAGCGAAAATCGGCAGGAAATGGACTCAATCTCGGCTCCTCGACATAGCTATCGTTCCGCCAAGACACCTAGCATTAAATCCGACTGGGACCGGCGGTCAGAAATGGGCTATCAGCCATCAGCTGTCAGCCATCAGTGTTCGCGTCGGTCTTGGTCCAAATATACGTCACTTTGTCGTCTTGAGCTGACTCCCGCCGCATGCGTTGCTCTGCACTGATAGCTGATCGCTGATAGCTGAGAGCTAGTTTCCAATATTATTGGCCCGGGACATCCAGACGGGGCTAGTCGTCAATCAACGTCAATATTTCGTGTAGTCCAAGAAATTCCCCGTCATCATCAGGATGGACATCATGGTCCAGGACTCATCGTAGTATTGACCACCGGTCCACATGTTGTTTTGGCGCAGGTGGCTATACACATCGTCGATGAACCCCTGATAATTCTGCCCGCTCTGCAGTGACATGGCGCCCACGCCCGCCGGTCCAATGAACGCCGCCGACAAACCGGCGTACGTGCCGCCTGTGAATTCCGGTTTATCCACGCCAGTCAACTCGTAGCCGTCTACGATTCCCGTTACGCCTTTCGGTGCGAAGAAGCTGCTAGTCTTTGCAACATAGCCCTTGGCATCCGTTGAATTATTGAAACAGGCATCGATGCCAATGCGAAACGGCGTGCGGCACGAATCGTATTGATACCAATGCTTTTGGGTTGACCCACCCGTTGGGCCACACTTGTCAGCGGCCCCGGTGCTAGTGGAAAACGCAGGTACGAGCCCATTGGTTTGATTGCCGTTGGTCGCATTCAGACTTTGTGAGATGACCTGATAGACGTATGGAACCGCGTTGTTCAGCCAGCGCTGTTCGTTGCCCACGATCGCGAACACGCGATAGTAAGCCGGTGCAAAATACGAAATATTGAGACAGTTGTCGTCGCCCCAGGTGCTGCCATTTTTGGGCAACTGATAATTGATGGTCTCATACTTCCAAATATCACCCAGCAACTGCTGCGCATAAGCTAGATAAGTCTTAGTGAGGCTGCCTTGGCCTCCCCATTGCTTGTCGGCCATTGTGAGCCCCCAAGCAATATCTTCGTCCGCATCGGTAGCCGCGCCACTGCCGTCTTGTCCACCGTTAGTCGTGCTAGCGACGTTGCCATCGGCGGCAATGTACCAATTCATCAAGAGAGTTGAGCCCGTCGTACTTCCCCAGGTGTGAGCCAGTGCGTAACGCCATAGCCCATCGAAAAGCGGCTGATCGTTCATGTAGACCGCAATTATCATGCCGTACCCGATGCCTTCGGAAACCGTAGAATCCTTCTGGAGGCCGGGCTCGGCTGGGCGCTTAACCCTAAAGCAGGATGTGCAATTCGTTCCCACTCCTTGATTGGTGACAAGATCGGCCTTCCACGCCGCATACACTGCTTGCACGTCTTCATTCCTGTACGCGTTCGGATAGATGCAGTTCGGGCTCTGTCTATTTTGTGGAAACGGAAATTTCGCGGAGCTCGTAGCTGGAGTGGGCCCACGCCAAAGCCCGCCTGTTCCGACTCCGCCTGTCGCCGCACCGCCTGTTGGAGCGCCGCCTGTCGCCGCGCCGCCTGTGGTGGTCACCGGGGAGCCGCCAGTGCCGGTCTTTCCGCCTGTGGTTGGCGATCCGCCTAGGTTGCTTGAACCTCCAGTAGCCTTCACTGTTGCTCCACCGACGCTCGAGCCCCCGGTATTGGTGGACACGTTACCGGCGACGCCCGCTGTACCTCCTGTGCTGACGCCGCCACCCAGTGCCGTTGAACCGCCCCGATTCGACGTGCCACCCGCGCTCGTCGCGCCGCCCGAAATCGCGCCGGAAGTGCCGCCGCCGGTGCCAGCCAAGCCCGTGCTGCCACCGAGGCTGGCTGTGCCTCCGGTGCTAGGATTTCCACCCGTGGAAACATCGCCGCCCGCGGAATTCGAGCCCACTACAGAGGCTTCGTTGCTGTTACAACCCGCTAGCGCTGTTATGACGCCCAAGCCAATTGTTACTCGTAAGCTTCGCGTCGATCGCATCTTCGTCCCTAGTAGCTAATTGAGGCAAATTCTTACGAATAATTAGCACTTCGGTCGCCGGTGTAACAGCCACGCCTTTGGGGACGAAAAAGTTGTATGGCACTAGAAAATGGCTGATCGTTTCCACAGGCTATGGGACCTGCCGCTTGTCTAGTGCTTTTGGCTTGTGTCACTTTTGGCTTTGACTTTTGTCGTTACGGCACTTGGCCTATCCTGACGCTCGCCGCTCGCTGCCTGAGATCTCGCTGCCCTTCTGGCTTTTTCCTAACCCTTCTGGCTTAAGCTGGCCCTTCCGGCTTGCGCTAGCCCTCGGCCTTTTCCTATCCCTGCGTCGATCAATGAAGCTGGGGATAGGATCAGGATTAGCAAAAAGGGCTGGGGTTAGCCGGAAGCGGATAAGCCTGAAGGGGCAGCCAGAAGGTTTTTGGGTTAGCCGGAAGGGGCGGCGCATTACTTCAGTATCTCCCGGGGAATTCTCCGAAGATTTGCATTGGCGCGCCAGGGCTTTGCCCTGTCACTGGCCAATGCATTTTTCGGCAATTGATTTACGTCGTGGTTGCTCGTGGGGCTCGGGCTCCTCCTTCTTTGAAGGAGGCCCTCGCCAATGAATCAACATCAAACTCACGGTACTTCACTTCCTCATCATCGGTTGTTCGCCTACAAGAAATCGCTGGAATTGCTTGCAGCGGTTCGCTCGGCGCAGATTCGGGACGCTAAATTGCGCGATGAAGCTTTGCGGGCTGCTAAGGGCAGCTGCTTAAACATAGCAGAAGGTGCGGGTCGTGTCAGTCGTGCAGACAAAGCCCGTGCCTATGCAATTGCTCGCGGCGAATGTGTTGAAGCTGTGGCTGCTACCGAGATTGCTGGTGCTACCGGGGATGCCATTGCAGACGTTGTGACCATCGTCGTTGAATTGGGCAATGAGCTCTATTTGATGCTTGGGGGGTTGATTAGGTGAGCGGGGGCAACGGTCGCGCCTTCTCGTAACAGTTGGCAACCATGCTTCTGCAGATGTGCGAGAAGTTCCCTTCTCTTCATACAGCGAGTGGAACCTCACGTGCTGAAGGATCTTCCTTCAGTGCGCCATCGCGCTGCACGTCGATCATCAGGCGAACGGCATTGGCCAAGTCTTCCAAGCATTCGGCTTCGGTTTCGCCTTGGCCGTTGGCTCCGGGGACCCGCCCTAATTCGTTACCCCAATCCCCAACTGAGTTCTCAACTTCGAATGCGCTTCACTCGTCGCAAATGCGATGAGATCTCGCAATAACTCCCCGTTAGCCCCTTCTTCGGCCTTGAGCATGGCTGCGGCACTCGTGAGATCGCCGCAGAGCAGCAGGCCTGCGCGACACGCCGTCTTATCTACTGCTGCGCCCCAGCGCTGTAGGTTGGTGCGGCCGCCTTCTTCGACGAATCTGAGTAGATGGCCGCGCAGGGCGTCGATTTGCGCGGGTTGTAGGAGCGGTTCGATTGCGGCGGCGATCGGTCCCACGCGGTGTTTTACGTCGACCGAAAGTGGTATCGATGGATTGCCGAGGGTGAGCGCCGCGAGGAAGAGATCTTCGAGATCTTGGACGGACGGGAATAGTGTTCGAACGTAGTGTTCGGTGCGATACATGGTCAAGTGTCGCCCCGCCATGAAGGCGAGTTCGCGTTGTGCGCGGCCTGAGAGTGCGGAATGCGCGACGAGTGTCATGGGTGGAAGGGCAGGCGTGTGCACGTAGGAGCCTTCGCACTTCGGGTCTACGATGACGACCGGTATTCCGACGCCGAGGATGGCCGCGGACCAGGCCAGGGCGCGCACGGCGGTGACCGTGGTTTGCGCGGGATCTTGTTTTTGCTCGGGCTTGGCCTTGTAGAGGGCGCCATCGCGTCCTAGCGCAGCCACCTTTCCGAGCAGCACCGCGGGAGCAATGACTCCGAAGATGTTGCCCGTTGTCACTTCCTGATCCGGGTGCAGTAGTTGATCGTACCAGGCGGTTTGCGATAGTCCTGCGAGCGGTCGTGGAAGTGCTGTGTCGCTGTGTTCGGCTACCCATTTTTCGTCTTCGGGGCTTGCCTCGCCGAGCACGCTGAGCGCTTGCGCGACGAATAGGCGTCGGTCGGTGTCACCGCTCGCCTTGAGCGATTGTCCGAGTTCACGCAGGGATTCAGGATTGGCCGGATCGCGCCGCACCTTGCGCCAAGCGCTCTCGGCGTCGGTTGTTGCCTCCACCTGCTCACTCGATTCGAGATCGCCGAGGTCAATCTCGACATTGATGCTGGATTGTGCACGCCTCAGTTCATCTTCGAGATCGCGCACGCGCGCTTCGAGTTCGTGAATGCGGACCATCAGAACCGACGTTTCGTCGCTTGTGGAAGCAGCCGGTGGCGCCTCGCTCGCGCGCTCGTATTGCTCGACCACGCGCACGCGATGATGCGCTTCGAACGCCGCCAACATCGCCTGTTCGAGTTTCGCAAGTCGTTCGCGATCGAGCCCCATTCGTTTGGCTGCTTTCTCGAGGACCATGCGCTCTTCCGTGGTGATCACACCATCAGACAAAACGTCAGCGAACAGTTCCTGGTACGCCATCTCGAGCGGCCCAAGCTCGATACCCAGCAATTTCGCATTGGGTACGAAGCTCGCGTCGTGTTCAAAGGCTTGATTGTCGACTTCTGTCATAGTGTGACTCCAGAGCGGACAATCATCGTCGAGCCTAAGGGATCGTTTCAATGATTTAGCCAAGCGCGACTTCAAATTGGCCCATTGGCTCGCGTTGTCTGCAATTGGATCGCGGGCTTTGTGGCATTTCTTGTTGTCTTACATCCGCGCTGCCGATCAGTTGGCCCGCGTACACAATGCGGAGAGTGCTGGGTCGGGCCTCTGTGTTTGCCAACGGATTTAGCGGCGCGCCATTCGCTCGTAAAACTTCTGCAGGACATAGAACGCCTGCTTCTTCTCCCCGCGCTCGGAGATGAGGCCTTTGCGGTTCCAATAGTCTTGAATCCCCGGCAATGGGCGCCGGGGTGAACGAAAGTCCGTCAGTATCCAGGGCGTGATGCCGCGCAAGAACGGGATTTTCTCTAGCATGGCGATCTGATGCTCATAGACACTGGCCTGATATTCCTCGGTCCAGCGCGTGAGTGCATCGCCGTGGTTACCCTGCAGCGCATCGGCACCGAATTCGGTCATGATGAGTGGCTTATCGAGCGCAGTCTGCCAGGTGACGCCATCGGGGCGATCCGGAAGGCCGTCGTACCACCCGAGGTACTCATTGCAGCCGAGGACATCCAGGTGTAGCCCTAGTGGATCGACGATCATTTGTGTGTGAGGATCGATTTCCTGCCTCTCCAGAGCCGCACTGATCAGTCGCGATGAATCCATCTTTCGCGCGGCTTTCGCCAATTCGCCCATGAAGTGCAGCCGAGATTCACTCAGCGGTGTCTCGTTGCCTACTGACCAAATGACTACACTTGCACGGTTCTTGTCGCGCTCAATCATTTCGACAAGCTGCTGTTTGGCATTCTCGAGCGTTTCGGGATTGTCCCATTCAATCGTCCAATAGACGGGGATTTCAGCCCAAACCATCAGCCCGAGTTCATCGGCGATGCGTAGCATGTGCGAGTTGTGCGGATAATGCGCCAGCCGCACGAAATTGCACCCCAGTTCCTTGGCCCAACCGAGAAGTTGCCGCGCGTCGGCTTCGCTATGGGCTCTGCCTTCCCGTAGGGGGGCCTGTTCGTGGATGCTGATGCCTCGCAAGAATACCGGCTGTCCATTGAGGAGGATGTCGCAGCCGCGGGTCTGAACATTTCGAAAACCGATGCGATCTTCGACGGTGTCATCAGCGGTCATGATCCTAACACCGTAAAGCCTCGGATTTTCGGGAGACCATAGCTCGACCGGGGCGTAAAACTCGAAATGACCCGTTCCGGTTTCATCCGCTGTCGCAGTGACTGTCACTCCCAATTCGGGAATGGCTAACGTGAACACCATTTCCTTGGTGGGCCCGTCGAGCTTTACCCAACCTGTGATCTTGTCGAGTTGACCTTTTTCGAGTTGAACGGAGTAGTCGACTATGAACGCGCCGGGTGTCTCGACCCACTGCACATCTCGAGTAAGCCCGCCGTAATTCCACCAGTCCGTGTTCAGCGTTGGAACCCCATCCGATCGACGCTGATTGTTCACTCGAACGACGACGAAGTTCTCAGCCTCTCGAAGCCACTTCGTGACTTCAACGGCAAACGACGTAAAACCGCCGGTGTGTTCGCCTGCGAGGAAGCCGTTGACGTAGATTTTGGCTTCGTAGTTCGCCGCACCGAACCACAGAAATACCCGGCGATCGCCCGATGGTTTGGATGGCAAGTCCCGCTTGTACCAGACCGTGCCCTCGTAGAAGAAAAGCTCGCGCCGCTGGGAATTCCAGTCGCCCGGCACTTGCAGCGCCTCTGACCTGTCGAAGTCGTACTCGACGCGATCACTCGGTGACGTGGGTTTTCGGTTGGCAAAATAGCCTTCTACGGTGTGTGGCTGATACCTGTAGTCGATATAGCCATTGTCATACGGATCCACGATGGCTGACCATTCGCCATTCAGACTCAGGTTCTGTCGCCCGTACGGGTTCTGAAGATGCAGAGTTGTGTTATTGGGCACGTGCGTTGAAATCTAACACGATCCGCGCGCTCTTGCCTTGCTCGGCCGAACCTAATTCGAAATCACGAAACTATAATAATACGGCTCGAGCACGCCCTTGGCGCCCGCAGGCCCGTGAAACCCGGTGGACACGGCTTTGCCATTCCAGAAATGGAGCATACCGTGCCATTCGGTTCCATCGGGGCAGCCCGAATCATATTGCACGACCGTCGTCCCCTTGATTTCGAGTTGCCCGTGCAGCCTCAAGTGCATCTGACATTTGCTGCCCACATACGCGATGAACGTGCGCAATATCGTCGGATTGTTGAGTTTGCCCGTTGGAGGATCGATTTCAGCCACGATGTACGTGATGCCGTCTTGCTCTGCTTGCCAGGTGCGGCGCCCGCTCTTGGGGTCGAGTTTTGCACCGGGCGGCATGGCCACGGTGAAGCCTAGTTGAGTATCACTCACCTTGGTCCAACCCGCAGGCAAACTGATGTCTTCTGCGGACGTCTGTTCGACGGGCGCCGTTCCCTTTTCACAGGCTTTCAGATCGTGAAAGGCCTTGGAGCAATTGGGGTCGAGTTGGTGCGCGCACAGTAGCTCGTCGGTAGATTTGAGTTGGCATTCGAGAGCAAGTCGCACTTCGTTCTCGCATTTCCCCTTCGTCTTTTCATAGCGACGGCAGCTTGCCTCGTAGAGGCCCGCCACTTGCTTGGTGCACTTCTGGGCTACATGCTGACAGAGCTTGTCACAAATGTCGGCGATGCCCTTGTTGACGGGCTCTTCGCGTGGGGCAGCCTTTGCGTTTCCCGATTCCTGAGGCTCGTCCGTTTCCGCACGCGCTTCCGGCTGGCCCGCTTCCGGTTGCCGCGCTTCTTGTCGATTGCCGCAAGCTGCCCCAATGGCGCACATCAACCCCATCATCGAAAGATGAATACCGAACCGCATGGCGGCACTTTACTCCCGGCTGCGTGAATGTCCAAATTGAGGTGATTAGACTGCAAAATGCCCCTCAGGTTGCGAAACCCGGTCCGTGCGAAACCAAGCCTGTTTTCGCTGCGAGAGCTTCCGATTTGACCGCTTTGGCTTTAGCCATAAGTCATGTGGTCCCGTCGCGAATGGCTAATTGCCTCGGCCTCGGCCATGGCCGGTCTCATGGGTTGCGAGAACCAACGAGCGGAGGCGCGCCCCACTCGGATTCGTGTCGATCCTGAGAGCCGGAGCGTTACAGGGATCATTCCGGCAATGATGACACGTGATGGGGCTGGAGTTCGCTTGCGGCGAAGCATCGGACATTCCCAATTGTCTGATCTCGATCCGTTTTTACTTCTCGATGAATTCCACAGCAGTGACCCTGACGACTACATTCGTGGATTCCCCTGGCACCCGCACCGTGGATTCGAAACTGTTACCTATGTCATCGATGGCGCTGTAGAACATCAAGATACACTCGGAAATCACGGCCACCTTGGACCGGGCACCATTCAGTGGATGACGGCGGGTCACGGGATCATTCATTCCGAGATGCCACGGGGTCGAGAAGGCAATCTTTGGGGCTTCCAACTTTGGGTCAATCTACCGGCGCGGCTAAAGCACACCCGACCTCGCTATCAAGATATGCCCGCCAATCAGATCCCCGAGGTCAGCCTGGGTGATGGGCGTGCTCGCGTAGTCGCCGGAAAGTTTCGCAATGTGAGCGGTCCGGTAACTGGAATCGCCGTTGACCCGCTATTTCTGGATATCGCGATGCCCGGCGGAGGCACTTTGAGTGAAAGCATGCCGGCGCAACACCGAGCCTTCGTTTATGTCATAGCCGGCTCGATACGGCTAGGGCAGCGGATGCAGCCCGTTGCAACCAACGAACTAGTAATTCTGAGTCCTGGTTCAAACATCACCTGCGTTGCGGACGGCCCAGCTCGATTTCTGCTCGCCGCNNGAACCGATTGCCCGCGGCGGTCCCTTCGTGATGAACACCCCCGAGGAAATTCGTCAGGCGTGGCAAGACTATCAGGACGGTCATTTGCTCGAAGGGTGAGCGCTAGGAAGTGTACGCGAACCACGGCCTTCCCCGCGAGGACTCGAGCGAGCTGCCTAAAGTGTGTTGGAAAACTGTGTGATTACGGTTCCTCCCGAGCGAGATTCGGGTAAGGCGTGGCACAGATTCGTCTAGATAAACGCGCAGCATTTTCGGCAATTCGAATCACATCT
>PMCK01000468.1 GCA_003154095.1 Myxococcales bacterium
CGTATTGCATCGTCATGGGCCTCAGGTCTCCGGCTGCTGCAGCTCGTCAGGTTTGAAAGCTGCGCCAATATCCATGGCGAGTGCGTCCACAAAGTGTCGATGGCATCGTGCGCAAGCTGGTGCAAAGGTGCAAGTTGAATCCGTAGATGCTTTCAAAGCATGCGGCTTCGCTGGATTGAGCAATCAAGTTCGGGGAATCTTGACTGGTGGGATTGAGAGTACGTGCGCCATACATGTGCTTCTGCTGCTCTGCAACACTCTATTCCTGTGCCGCCTTGCCTATGCCTTTGATCCGCCCACTGACACTAACGGAGTACTGACGGTGACAATTGGCGAGCCCGGCGACGTGACGGCGCTTGAAAAACCGGTGAGCGTTACTGTGACACTCTCCAATCGTGGTAGCACTTTGCTCAACGGCAATTTGCATGTCTGGGTGACGGACGACTGGACCGTTGACGGCATAGGGCGTGAGAAAAAGCAACCGTTTTCACTTGCCGCTAAGGGCAGCAAAACTTTTCCTATTTCCGTCGCGGCAGGAAAGGGCACTTACGCAGCGCTCTACCCGGTCCACGCGCAAGCGGTCGCGAGTAACGGCTCCTTCGCTCATGCGATTCTGATCTTGAATGTCTCACCGCGCGCTATTCCTCCACCGGCAGCGCAAAGAGAACTGCCGACTCCCGCAGACCGCGCCGGCGCTACACTCGACAGACTGGAAACGGTCGCAATGAGGTTTTCCGACCGCAATATCAACGATCTGGAATTTCGCTTCTACAGTGGGCCCCATGGATTAACTGATGGTACGTTCGAAATATCCCGGTCTCTTCGCCCCGGCATGATGTTCAATGGCCTAGCACCGCCGTTGTTGACCTTCCGTGGCTTTGTCGTGGAAGTAGACGGCCACCCTGTTGGCCCAGGTGGATGGCCGATCGAAAATCTCGAGGCCGTGAACACAAATGGCAAACTGACCATCAATCACTGGATCGATATTGATGAGCAAAAGGTAGACGTGCAAACGCAAATCTGGGCCCAAGAAGGTGCGTTGCGCGTCGAGTTTTCGATGCCAGGCGTGAAACGCAATGCTCGAGGCTCGCCGCGATTTACAAATCTTGGCATTGGGCCATGTTCCGCACCCGCGAAACGCGTATATGCCGGTTTTGGCAATGTACTGGAAAATCCCGGTTCACTGGAAATTCGTGCCGGCGGCTTTGATTTGTCTACGCGACATATCGGGGCAGATTATGTGAATGGAGTGTCGTTAGTACAAGCTACGGATGTTTTTCCTGATGTTCTGTCGGTCAATCCTCAAACCAAACGCTGCTCACTATTCGCACACGACGCCGCGACGTTTACGTTTGTTCCATCAATGCACGGCGCGTTTGCCGCGGCCAGAGTATATCGCGGTATTGCAAACTTCCAAGCGGCCGGCGGTGTTGCAAATCTCAAAGGTAAAATGTGCCTCGACCAGTGGGGCCATAACTACAAGAACGCAGTGCACGACATTGAAATAGCTGCTGCGTATGGACTGACCGACGCGGTCTTCGTCGAGCACGTCTGGCAACGCTGGGGTTACGACTATCGCCTGCCGGATATTTACCCGCCAGCGGGCAATCAGGACGATTTTAGGGCGTTGGTGGCCGCGTGCAAGAAGGCGGGTATCCTGTTTGCTCCGCACGACAACTACATTGATTTCTATCCCGACGTGGATGGATTTTCTTACGACAAGATCGTGTTTAACGCCGAAGGTACGCCGCAAAAGGCCTGGTTCAATGAAGGCCGCAAGGCGCAGAGTTATCGCTGGTTACCGACGGCGCTGGGGCCATATCTTGACCGCAATTTGAAGTTGATGAAAAAAGGGTTTTCGCCCGATGGTCTGTTCGTGGACGTGTTCGGGGCCATGGCGCCGTTTGATTTTTATGACCGCGCGGGTAACTTCTATCCGAAAACCATCACGCAACAAAAATGGAGCCAAGCCTTTGACCGCGTGCGTCAGGTTTTCGGCCCCTACGCGCCGACGATCTCCGAAGCAGGGGTTGATGCGCTCATCGGCCATCTTGCGGCAGGAGAAAGTGATCATACGGGCTGGGTTTCGCCCGATGCACTGCGCATGAGAGACAATGCCTTTTTCAGTTGGCGTTTGCCCGCTGATGATGGTGAACGCATTCCATGGCACGACATGGTAACGCACGGCACTTTTGTCCTGTTCGCAGGGGGATTAGGGCCCCGTTACGCCGGTGGCCAAGACGAATTTTTGCACGGCTACGGCAGCGATGATTACTTGTCGCTCACCGTGTTGGGCGGGCGCAATCCCATGTGCGACGGCGACTCTTCTGGGCGCACGGTGATGACCTATTGGCTACTACACGATATTTCGAAAAAACTCGCCAACAGTGCCTTGCTTTCAGCCCAATTCGACGGCGACAACATTCATCGTCAGCGCGTCGAATTTCAAAATGCCAGCGTACACGCCAATCGCGGCAAAGACGATTGGAAAACCGATGGCATGACGCTGCCGCAATATGGTTTCATCGCCAAAGCGGGCGAAGTCGGCGCCTCAATCGCACGGCGCGACGGGCAAGTTACAGGTTTTGCGAGCGCACCGGGAGTGCTATTTGCCGATGCGCGACCGGTCGGCAGGGAAGACGGCGCGATTCGTCCGCGCGTCTTGGACGTAACCAACGAAGGCCGCAAGATTCGGTTGCGCGTCGCGTGGGAAGTGTTGCGGCCGTTGGGTACCGACTATCGTCCGTTCCTGCACTTCAGCAATCCCAGAGGAGACGGCAGCGAACACATAGTGTTTCAAGGCGGCGGGGCGCTTGATTGTCAAAAGCTGACGCAGCGCGGAACTTTTGAAACGATTCTCGATGCCATGCTACCTAACAACTTGACCGTCAAAGACGAATTCGCGCTGGGTCTCGGCTTGTGGAATTCTCAGAATGGCGAACGCGCCTCGTTGGTCGGACCACAGCAGAATGGTCGTTCCTTGGCGGGCAGCATTCAGGTGGATTTCAGAGGCGGCAAACCCGTTGTAACCTATGAACCACAGGGCCCTGATCCCGAAGCTCTCCAACGCGAAGCGCGACTGAACATGAGCGGCAAAATGATAGATTTTGGCCCCGTTGTCACCAATGGTGCGTTTCGTTTGCAGACCACGAGCAAGGATTGGATTCTTACACCTTTGCCCGATTCGCAGCCGTTTGATGTCGCCCTACGAGTCGAGAGCTTGGGAGCGAAGCAGTGCAACTTTACCGGAATCAAGGAGCTTGACATGAACGGCAAACCGCTAATCGCCATAAAGGCTGAATGGCGAGGAAATCTTCTACAGTTTCACACAAGCGGTGCCTTCGCTTACAAAATTCACTTTGGTCCATGAACACACTGCGACCTCCAGAAAGGCCCAGTGTCGCCCACTGGGCTCAGTTGAGGCGCGCCCCGCGCGCAAACGGTACCGATATGTGTTTCACGCGCCAGCCACATACCCGTTCACTTGGCATCGTGCCGCAGTTCGGGGCGCGTCATTGGTCTTACACCTCCGGGCTCCCATTCAGCCCGTATAAGTCCCAATAGCTGGCCAACCATCGGTCGTAAGAAAAGTCCTCAAGAACGCGCTCGCGTGCAGCTCGTACCACCGAAGCATGCAGAACGTCGTTATTGGTCAGATTGCGAATTGCACTGGCGAAAGCGCTTGGTCTCCGCTCAGGTACCAAAAAGCCGTTGACTCCGGAATCCACGATCTCTGTCATGCATTCCAGGTTCGGAGCCACAACTGGTACTCCCATCACCATTGATTCCAGCGGCAGCAATGGCAGGCCTTCCCACCGTGAAGTGACTACGCAAACGCTGGCTCTTCGCAACAATTCGAAAGCATTTTCTCGAGACAGTTCGGTATGCAACTGGAGAACGGAACTCAACCCGTATGCAGCTACCCTCTCACGCACTTCCGCCTCCATACTGCCGCTGCCCATCATGACAAACGTGTATCCTTCGCTCGCCAATTCTCGAGCTATCTCCACGAAGAACAGTGGGTCTTTCTGATAGTGCAGTCTGCCTGAGAATGCGACCAGGCGTGGTTGCCTGTCAAGCACTTGTGGAATCACATGAAAGTCAATTGCATTGCGTATTAGGCGCGAAGCCGCTTTGGATGGAATCAAGTGCCATTTCTCGGCAATTCGACGATCACTTTCACCGACAAAGATGGTGTTGTCCACCCTCGAACTGATCCAGCGCTCGGCAATAGCACCCAAGACCCGCCTTCCCTGTGGTTGGCGACAAAAGTGGTAGCCATGAACTGTGTACACAATTGGCCAGCGCGAGTTGTCGCGCGGCACAAAACTCAGGGGAAATGCTGCACGGCCTCCGTGAACGTGTACAAGAGAGGGATCAATTGACCGGAGTATGTGCCGCAGTCTGAAAGACAAGTGCGGATCTATGCGGGATCGGAAGAAATCTGCACCGAACGTGCTAGCACCCAAGGCCTCGGCGCACTTGAGCAGATAGGAATCAGCTTGTCCGATGACGCTGGTGGTAATCCCTTGGGAACCGCGCCTGATGAGCGCGTCGACAAGCGCCAACACAAAAGTTGTCTCGCCCCCCTGCGCCCCACCAGCAACGATATGTACGATCTTCCTGGTTCCGTCAGCACTCATGGTGATGCAAGATTTGTGATGGATATCTGTGGAGAGTCAAGGCAGACCCACCTTGTTTCGTGTGCCATTGACCCGAAGTTAAGCAAAGTCGGTTTGATGCGCAACGCTCAGCCACGCAAAATCTTCGCAGGTGTCACCGGCCTTGTCTGGAGTCTAGCTTGTGCCTGGGGTCTTTCGCGGGCACAGAAGTGATCTAGCGGACTCGGTCATAGGCCAAAGAGCTTATGAGCATCGCAGGTTTCCTAGCTTTGTCAGTCTACCAGGGGCCAGCCGCGAAGTTTTGCCGTAGAAAACCGTTCAACCACCGCCAAGCAAGAAATTGAGTTGCCGCCACCAGGGCCGCTTGGTGATGCCGTGACGGAGCAATATGCCGATCCGCTGGCAATGATTTGCGTCTTGAAGGCGAACAGCGGCCTCGAGCACAGTGCGCTTTTCAGCTGTCATTTGCGTCGAGTGGCGCGCCAACAGCGCCTCGCATTGGGCTGCAACGCCCTTTCTGCGGCTGCTTCGGAGGCCCAGAGTTCTGCGTAGACGCTTAAGAAGATCCGGAGCCCCAACGACGTTGCTATCGTGCTGGCGATAATCCCCGACGGTTCCCTTGACGATCGCGATATCCCCTAGGATCGCAGCCGTGAGCGCTAGCCACCAGTCGTGCATCACCGCTTGCTCGGGGATGGGCAGTGCAGCTCGAAGCAAAGGGCGATTCATGAGCATCGCGCATCCCGCGAACATATTCATTACCACCAAGGTCTTCACGTCGCTACCGCGTTGAGGTTCGAAGTGCATGGACCGCCAGAGCGATTGGCGAAGCAATTGACGGTTGGCGTCGACCAGCCGCAAGTCAGCCACCACCAATATCGGAACGTCTCGTCCCGTATGTTCCGCTAGCTCGTGCCCGGCTTCCAGCAGTTGCGCGAGATGCTCTGGGTCCCAATAATCATCTTGGTCACAGCACGCGGTCCACTCAGCATCAGAGGCAGATAGAATTCGAGAAAAATTCTGTACGACTCCATGTCGCTGTGCAGCGGGCAGTAGGCACATCCCGCCCGGCATCGCGTTGCACCATCGTTGCAGTATCGTCCACGTGTCATCCTGCGAGCCGTCGTCACCTACGATTATGGTTGCCACCTCCGTCTGAAGGGCGAGGGATTCTAATTGCTCACTGAGCCACTTCCCCCCATTGTACGTGGCCAACGCGACAGCCAGTCGCTGCCTGGGTGACTGTTGCAACGATTCAATCATCGGATTTCCTGGGTTGCTCCGGGAGCCAAGTGCGAATGCACTCTCAAGCACGTCTTCAACCTGTAGTCACCTATCCGCCTTCACGCTCCACACCGTTTGCCATCACCTGCAGGGTGGCTGACGACAGTGCCCGACTAAATTCACGTCTGCTTAGCATCGGCACTTGCCGCGGCTACCCGTGTTAGTGAGATCATCGTCATGACGATCCCAACAAGACAACCCATTAAGCACGCGATCGCGGCAATTATCATTCGTTTCGGTCGCGACTTCTTGGTGGGAACGACGGGGTTGTCGAGTATCTGGAAGGTGGACGTGTCCCGAGCCTCGTTGACACGAGCTATCTCGTACCTTTCTGTGAGCAGCGACAACAGCGTTTGCTGTATCTTTTGCTCGCGCAGCAGGTCCTCCACCTCATATTGAAGTTTTGGGATGTTCATTGCCGGCGGGAAGAGGCCGCCTGTGTCGTGACTGTCCGCTTTGGGCTGTTTCGGAGAGCTGGAGGGATCTTGCGCTGGCGAGTCAATGGGGCTCTTGGCCTCTTGCAAGGACTTGAGCTTGTGCTCCAAAATCCCCACCTGTCGGCGCAGTTGGCTACTCGTAGATTCATCACTAGAAGCAAAGCCGTCCACGAACGCGAGCTGCATTTGTTTGTCGAGCATTTCGGCGCGAAGCGTCGCCATCGACGTGACTACCGCCTTTGCTTGGTCTGGAAGGCTGATGATTTTATTTTCTTCCTGAAACTGGCGCAGCTTACGAGATGCTTGGTCCAAGTCGTCCTTGGCCTGCGCAACCCGTTTCTCGAGAAACTGGCGTTCCTCACCGGCTGATGACGTCGAGGTACGACGCGCTACTTGATTGGCCTCGTCCGCAATGTAGGCGGCCATAGTACGGGCCATATCAGGCACCTTGTCCTCGCACGATAGAGTCACCAAGTTTCCCTTCTTATCGATCTTCGTGGCACAGAGGTTCCAAAGCGTGTCGCGCGCATCCTCTAGATACTTGAGGTCATAGCGCGCCACTAGGTTAAACTTTGCTATCACGCGGTCGCTGACCGAACGGCTGTGAAACAATGCGTCGATACGATCGACGTCGGCACCGCCCCCGCCGACGTCGAAAGGAAGGTCGGCCACGCCGAGAGCGCTGACAGCGCTGGACAGCAGGGCCCCCGTTCCGCCCTTCGGCGACACAGAAGGAACCACTGACAACTCAGCTTTGTACCACTTGGGGGCGACAAACGCGTAGACGAGACCAGCTGCCAAGCCGAGTAGCGCGCCGACCGCCGAACGCTTCCAGCTCGCGCGAATGAATTGCAAGACATCAAAGGTCGAAGCAGAATCGTCGTTCATATCCTAGTTGCCGTGTATGCCGTTGCGCCAATCGAGCTCGGTGAGCCCCGAGCGACTGGCGCCGATACCGAACCCAGCCCCAACGTCGATCATTTGTGCGTCACCGTGTATGCGGTTACGCCCACCGAAGCAGCCAGAACAGCCAAAGTGATTGACGCGATGACAATCTGTGTCACTTCGGCACGTGAAAATGTGCGCTCGGGGACTATTAGCGTATCACCGGGTTGTACCGTTGTCTTCTCACTCAACTGTTCAGTCTTTCCGCGGGGAGTTACGAGGCGATAGTTGTCGGTGTCTTGCGCCATCTTGCTCGGTCCACCTGCGATGGCGATGTAGTCCGTTCCTCGAAGTCTGGGGTTGAATTGGTAGACACCGGGACGCACAACCGCCCCTTCGATCATGATGCCGTGCCTTTGATAAGGCACATTGATGACGTCGCCGATCAACACGGGACGATCGGCCTTAGTGTCGCGATAGACAAGCAGTGCCTCGAGGTCCAACGGGATGACGATTTTCTCGTTACCCTTTGCCCTCACGATGTACGAACCTCGAAAGTCCGCGCCGGGACCTAGTCCACCCGCTCTCTCCAGCAAGGTTCGAACGGTATCCCCTTGCTCGTAACGCAACCGCATTACCCCGGTGGCTTCATCAGTCTGGGTTGCGCCTCTTATCGCGCCAACCAGGGTGACACTGCGCTCCAATTCGTCCGCCGTAGGAAAGTGCACGCGGTCGTTATTGCGCAGCGCGAGCGCTGGGATGTCACCGGAAGGCGGAAAAGGGAGCTGAAACTGTGATAGTCGGTCATTGGCTGGGTCGCGCCGCGACACCAAGATCGGGAGATTTCGCGTTTGGGTGCTGCGAGGCCCGCCCGCTGCCTTGACGGCCTCAGCGATATCCTTCGTATCGATCAACTCGTATTCGCCGGGCCGCTGGACCGCTCCCGTCACCTTCACGACCATGGACTCGAACGGCACCACGATGACATCGCCGTCGCTGAGAAACGGGTTGTTCTTGGTTTCGCCGTAAAGATCGTAGAGCAGAAGGTCGGCTGCCAGCTTCGTGCCGTTACGCCGTTGGATCTCGATCCTGCGGATCGACCCTGTGCCCCGTTCTTCCTTGGAGTCAGGGTGACTGCGGCCACCCGCCTCGGCGAGTGCTTGAGTCAGTCGATCTGTGGCGTGGGCTGGGTAGATTCCAGGTTTTTCGACGGAGCCGACCACGTGCACCAGGAAAGTACGAGGCTTCACCAGGCTGAAGTCGAAACTCAGCCCCGGGTAAAATCGCCCGACTGCCTTGTGCAAAGATTCAGTGGCGTCTTTGAGTGAAAGTCCCGCAATTTGAACGTAACCGACCTTGGGTACGAACGCCTGTCCCGATGGATCCACGGGGAAGCGCAGCGAAGCGTTCTGACGACCCCAGAAATTGAGCTGAAATTGGTCGCCAGCACCGCAAATATATGTTTGCGGATCGATGGGCGCTTCGAGCGGCAACGTTCCTTCGGAATTGTCCCCGGCCTTAGTGGGTCCCGAAGGGGTCGGTGCCGAAGCGGATGGTGCGGTGATATCGGGGGCTGCCTGCGATGCAAATGTCCGAAAGTCGGCCCCTTGAGCCGGTTGGGTCGCGAGCAGCATCATATTAAGAATCGCCATTCGGACCCGGTTTTCGGGACTGAGGCAAGCACGGAGAAGACAAAAGAGGCTCATACGCAAACGCTCGATTGAGGAGTGCATTAGTCGAGGCGTCGCACCCACGCAAGTCCGTCCCTACGCGCGGAGCTACGGCCCAGACAAACGCGGCTTTTGCGTGCCGGCACGCCAGAAAAATACTGGGATTGGGCTGCGAACCCAAACGGCACCACAGGCAATAAGCAATTCAGTGGCGGGGCTCATTCCTATTCTGGTACCTGACAAAAATTATGAACGGCTTTCTGGACTTCCAGCGATAGGCTCCGAAGTCGCGTTGATCGGTGGACAGTATCCGCCCCGAACCGAGTTCTTCCGCGGCGATCACGAGCGAAGCATCCTAGCCGATGCAAGACGATGGGCCCGATAACCTTGCAATTTGGAAGTTATACTCCCATATTGCATGGATGTTTGCGCGAACTGCCCGGCCGATTGTTGAGGAATTACTCAATGAAATTGCCGCTGTGGCGCTGGTTGGTGCTCGTCAGGTAGGCAAGACGACACTCGCGCTCGAGATCGCCAGCAATTGCCCCAGTGTCTACCTGGATTTGGAGTCCCCGACGGATCGGGCAAAACTGAGTGAGCCCGAAATCTATCTGGAGGGGCACGCCGACGAACTTGTTGTGATCGACGAGGTCCAACGCTTGCCACACCTCTTTGAGGCACTGCGTGGCCAAATCGATAGAAATCGCCGTCGCGGGAAACGGACGCGGCAATTTCTCCTTCTGGGTTCCGCCTCGCGCGAACTGCTCCGACAGTCCGGCGAAAGTTTGGCGGGTCGCATCACCTACCTGGAATTGATGCCGCTGCACCTGGGCGAGGTGGGTGACTCGAACCTCGACCAACTTTGGCTTCGCGGTGGGTTCCCCGAGAGCTTCTCAGCGAGAAGTGACTCCGCAAGCCTGCGATGGCGCAGCGCCTTCGTCACCACCTACCTAGAACGTGATTTGCCGCTTCTCGGGCCACGCATTCCCGCCGAAACGCTACGCCGATTTTGGACCATGTTGGCTCACCGTCAGTCGTCACCGTGGAACGCCGAGCAGTTGGCTGGGTCCTTGGGGCTTACGGGAAAAACGATGAGCCACTACCTTGACCTATTTGTGGATCTCTTCCTCGTGCGTCGCTTGACACCATGGCATGAGAACGACGGGAAGCGTTTGGTGAAGAGCCCTCGGATCTACGTCAAGGACAGTGGAATCGTTCATTCGCTGTTGGGGATCGCCACACGTGAGCAGCTGCTCGGGCATCCGATTGCCGGAAAGACTTGGGAGGGATTCGTGGTGGACTCGCTCTTGAGCAGCGCCGATTCACGTACCTCCGCACACTACTATCGAACGACGGGAGGAGCCGAGATAGACCTTCTGCTGCAATTTGCCGACAGCGAAGTCTGGGCCATCGAGATCAAGCGCAGTCTCACTCCCAAAGTCGAGAAGGGGTTTCACATTGCTTGCCAAGATCTAAAGCCGGCTCGCCACCTTCTGGTCTACCCGGGGACCGAGCGCTACGCGGTAGGAGCCGACGTCGAGGCCATACCACTTAGTGCGCTCATGCAGGAAGTTCGTTTGCGAAGCACGTAGCTACTCAAGGCCGCTTTCAGAGCCCATTCGCAGGGGCTCGACGTCTTGCGGCGAAAAAATGGCGACAGGAACGGGTAACGCAGGATATCAATGCCTGCCCAATGGTTTCAGGTCGGTCTTTGCTTCTTGCCGTTGCGTTCGCAGGCGGTATTTCGTTGGTGAGCCCCCACAGGGCCTTGGCCACGCCAGAGGTGCCGCTCGATGATTTGACGTACGCGCGGCTCTATCGGTTGCAGGATGTTGGGCTCATTCCCGTATGGCCACTCTCTGGAACGCGGCCGCTCACGGAGGCTCAGATTCAGTCGTTGTTGATGTCAGCTGGGCAGCCTCCCGATGCATTCCTGCTCGCCCCGACTATCCACGGTTTCTGGGTAAGACCGATTGCTCGATTGACCAATAGGCTAACCTTGGCGAGCGATCTCGCGCGTCCGTACTCAGTGCCCGCACGTCCCCGCAGCATGAATGGTTCGGTGGACATGGTCTGCGAGCATCAGGAGGGGCGGCCATGCGGGGACGGTCTTCATGAGGTGCTGGAGATGGATTCATCGGCGGGCATCGGGACCTGGCTGTCCGCGTTCTCACGAATTCAGTCGCGAACCGGGACTTCCAGAAGCGCAGCAACTGGGCTCGAAATTGATCGTCTATACGCAAACCTGGAGTTGGGTAGCGTTGAGTTAGCAGTTGGCCGGAACATTATTGGGATCGGCCCGGGTCGTCGCACGCAGCTCATATGGGGCGATCAACCACCACCACTAGACTATGTTGGTCTCAGCGTCCACTCGCTCAAAATCCCCAACGTACC